>JAAFGX010000006.1 GCA_010365115.1 Paludibacter sp. | reverse complement strand
GAAAGCCTTCCGCAGGCGGAATTTGCAATCGGCATTAACAACAGTAGACATTTAAAACAGATTGGACTGTTTTAAATGTACAGTTGGTATAAGAATAGAACGCTGATTTACGCGAATTTAGCGGATAAAAAACGGATAAGAATTTCGACAAGTCGAAATGATTTTCAAACAGCCATTGTCTTATCAGTCCTGCCCCGGTTCCCCGTAGCGTATAAAACTTGCGCCACCAAATGTTCGGGTTGCATACTGCCACTGGGAACCAACGGTCTTGACCGAAGGGAAAAATTGTAATCCCAGTTTTTGTGTTCTTTCCCGATAGCTATCGTGGATTGTAATCCTTTAAAATATATTCCACTTTTCCATTTAAGAATGAAAATCGGAAAGTAGCAAATTACAAACCTGCCTGCCGCAGGCAAGTCATTATAATACATACAGTTGGGATTACAAAACTTGTCCCGACGACTAATGCCATTATTTGTTCAGCAAATAATCATATTCGGAAGGACAAAAATCATAAGTATTTCATAACCATATAAACCCCTACTCCCAACAAGAAAAAGGCATATACTTTTTTGAAAGCTGCAGCAGGAAGTTTTATTGCTAGTTTTGAACCGAAAAAAACGCCTACCACAATTCCCAACGCCATGAGTCCTGCAAAAAGCCAGTTGAGATGACCTGCCTGGGCATACACAATTACACTGGGCAAGCCAACGGGTAACTGTAGTGCTGCTAACGAAGTGGCAGATGCTGCTTTGGCATCGTATCGGAAAAATTTAATAAGGATGGGCACAATAATAATACCGCCACCTTTGCCAAACATACCGGCAAATATGCCTGCAAATAGTCCAACCGCTATAAAAAGCCAAAAAGAGTATAGAATTTTCTCTTCACTAATTGGATTTTCAGGTTTTGGATTCTTTTTCCCACGAAGTAATTTCGGAATATCCAGATAACCAATGGCAATATATAATAAAAATCCGGCATACAATTTCGATAATAACTTTTCATCCACCGAAACAGCCATTTCTGCACCAAAAAACGAACCGGCAAGCAATCCCAATGAAATCCAGAGTGCATTTCTCAATTGAATTAATCCGGCTTTGTAAAAAGCAATTACTCCTAAAGCACCAACAGGTAATAACATGGCAGCCAACGATGCGGCATTGGCATCAAGAATATCCATACCAAAAAAGGCAATTAGCGATGGAACCATAATGATACCGCCCCCAATTCCAAATAAGCCGGACATGATTCCAGCTACAATTCCTACAATCAGAATTCCAATTTCCATAATTTAATTCTACTTTTTTAGTATTAATCTTGAACCACAATAGGCACAATAGAAGAAAAACAATAATATAAAATTAGGGCACTTTTTTTCAACCACATAGTATCAGTTAGTAACTTAGAGCCACCTCGTTTTTTTTTCGAATACATAGCACATATAGATGTACTAAAAGGCTATGTGACTCTATGTTTGCTTTCCAACAACTTCGAGGCTTAATGGTAAATGTTTTATTTTTGAGTCTTATATTGTTATAATCTAAATAAGCTTTTCTTTTGTGTCTATTATGGTTATTTTTATTTTAGTTTAATAGCCAATGCCGTTTAGATAAGGAATTAGCACACAGAATACACAGAACATACAGAATATCACTATTTGTAAATAACTGTGTAACTGAAATCTTACAATTAATAAACAGTGATTGTCCGCATACTCCGTTTATTCCGTGTGCTAACTAAACGACATTGGTTTAATAGCATTAATTTATAATTTAATGAAAGCGACAAATTTAATCCTTTTTATTGAAAAGGATATGCCATTTCGAATTAATTCAAATTTCTTAGTTTTATGAAAAACGCCCGACACTCTAAAGTGAAAGGCGTTTTGTATAGATAATAATTTTACTTTTACAATTTTTGAAGAATTTCCAACGTATCCGAAGCGATCATATATTCTTCGTCGGTTGGAATAACCACCACTTTTACTTTCGAATTTGGTTTACTGAGATCCACTTCTTTACCGCGCGATGTCGCATTTAACTCATTATCGATTTCTACGCCCATAAAAGCTAAACTTTCGCACACTTTCTGGCGAGTACCTGTTTGGTTCTCTCCCACTCCACCTGTAAATACAATTACGTCGGGTCCTTCTAAAGCTGCTGCATAAGATCCGATGTATTTTTTAATACGGTATTCGTACATATCCAACGCCAGTTTAGCACGTTCGTTTCCATCAGCAATAGCGTTTTCAATATCGCGCATATCCGATGAAATTCCAGAAACACCCAATACTCCGCTGTGTTTATTAAACAATGTAGAAACAGCAGCTGCTCCTATCATTTCTTTTTCCATCAAAAAAGTAACCACGCCCAGGTCAATATCACCCGAACGGGTTCCCATCATTAAGCCTTCTACTGGTGTGAAGCCCATTGAAGTATCAACAGAGACTCCATTTTTTACAGCACAAACCGAAGCTCCATTGCCAATATGAGCAGTAATCAATTTTGTTTTCTTATAATCCAATCCCAAAAATTCGCAGGCACGTTTTGATACATAACGATGGCTTGTACCGTGGAAACCATAACGACGGATTCCATATTTAGTGTATAAAGAATACGGAATTCCATACATGTAGGCATATTCAGGCATTGTCTGGTGAAATGCAGTATCAAAAACCGCTACCTGAGGCACAGAAGGCAACAATTCATTTATGGCATAAATACCCGCTAAATTTGGTGGATTGTGTAATGGCGCAATATCGATACATTCCACTATTTTCTGAATTACTTCTTCGGTAATCAAAACGCTGGAGTTGAATTTTTCACCTCCGTGTACCACCCGATGTCCAACAGCATTTATTTCTTCCAACGATTCAATGGCGCCATGTTTGGCACTGGTTAAAACTCCTAAAATATATTCAATGGCAATTTGATGTTCCAAAATTTCACCTCTCAGAATCACCTTTTGACCATCCTTGCGAACATGTTTTAGAAATGAACCTTTCATTCCTATTTTTTCAACGCCTCCGGTTCCCAATTCTTCATTGGTTGCCATATCTAATAATTTGTATTTTACAGATGAACTTCCACAGTTCAAAACTAATATCTTCATGTTTTTGCTCCTCTTTATTTGATTATATTTCCAAACTCATCGTAGGTATAAAAACCTTTGTTCGTGCTAATTCCAAAATGTTTTGCACGGAAAAGTCTTAATAATACGGGTGATGGTTTGTATTTTATGCTACCGTATTCTTCCCAAAGATTTTCGAGCAACCGAACGATTTTTTCAATTCCCATTTGGTCGGCAGTACGGAAAACTCCCTGCCGGTGACCAAAACCAATAGTTAATACCCGATCAATATCCTCCACGCTGGAAATGCCTTCCATCAAAATACCACACGCTTCATTCAACTGAATTAGAAACAGTCGAATGCTTACTAATCCCGAAGATTCCATTACAGGTATATATTGATGATTTATCAATTTGGCAAATTGACAGACTTTATCGTATGTTTCATTTGAAGTATTTAGTCCTGGAACAATTTCAATAATTTGGGAATCAGGAACATTTGACAAAAAATGCAAACCGATGCAACGATCGGTATGCTCCAGTTCCGAAGCCAGATCGGTAACGATTACTGTTGAAACATTTGAAGCAATAATTGCGCTGGGCGATAAAACTCGTTCTAATTCCGTAAATACTTCTTTCCGATGTGTTATTCGTCTTTCGCCCGTTTGATTATTATATCGAATAGCTTCAATCACGAAATCACAACCTTTAAAATCATCGTAGTTTGATGTTCCGGTAATGCGACTTAACATGGCTTTCTTCTCATTCTCAGTCAATCCCCAGTTTTGAATCTTTTTATCGAATTTCTCTTCAATCCGGCTGAAAGCATTCGCAATGCTTTCTTCATTAGGTTCTAAAAAAACCACCTCCATTCCATTCAGTGCTGCTGTGGTAGCAATTACGCTTCCTTCTTTACCGCAACCCACCACGCCAATGCGCGAAAACAAGGTCCGTTTCCGGTTGCGCTTGCTCAATCCGTAGCGTTCAATCGCTTCAACAATTTCTTCTGCCATAATATTTTCAATGCATAATTAATAATTTATAATGCATAATTCCATCTCCATATTGCACTCTTCAATTATGAATTATGCATAATGAATTGTGAATTAATTTTTCATTGTTTGATTTGCCGTAATCGTAATCATCCTTACAATATCATCTACCGAGCAACCACGCGAAAGATCATTGATGGGTGCTGCCATTCCTTGCAAAATAGGACCAACTGCTTGTGCTCCGGAGAATCGCTCCACCATTTTGTATCCAATGTTTCCAGCTTGCAAATCGGGGAAAACCAACACATTGGCATGTCCTGCAATTTTGCTTCCCGGTGCTTTGCTTTGTCCAATTTCTGGTACCAAAGCAGCATCTGCCTGCAATTCTCCATCAATCATTAGTTCCGGAGCCATTTCTTTCGCAATTCGGGTAGCTTCCACCACTTTATCCACCAATTCATGTTTTGCACTTCCTTTGGTAGAAAAACTCAACATAGCCACACGAGGTTCAAATCCGCCAATTACACGGGCTGTATCAGCAGTACAAATTGCTATTTGTGCTAATTCTTCAGCCGTTGGGTTCGGATTTACGGCACAATCGGCAAATACCAACAAGCCATTTTCGCCATATTGAGATGCAGGAGTAAACATTAAAATAGCTCCTGACACAACTTTAATTCCTGGCAATGTTTTTACGATTTGAAAAGCAGGACGAAGTACGTTTCCGGTTGTATTTCTAGCTCCTGCCAATTCGCCATCGGCATCACCGTTTTTAATCATCAAACATCCTAAATATAACGGATCTTTTGCCAATTTTGTTGCTTCTTCCAATGTCATTCCTTTGCTTTTGCGAAGTTCAAAAAGCAAGTTGGCGTAAACGGGCATTTTCGAATTTGTTTCCGGATCAATAATTATTGCTTCCGAAATGCTCGTTAACTTATTTTCAACTGCCAGTTTTTCTATTTCCTGTTCGTTTCCAATGAGAATAAGTTTGGCTGCTTTTTCTTTTAAAATAATATCTGCCGCTTTCAAAGTGCGGATTTCAGTTCCTTCTGGCAATACAATTCGCTGCAAATTCGCCTTGGCACGTGCCATAATTTTTTCTAATAAATCCATCTTGTTAAGATATTTTGAGTGTGTGTAATCCCAAATTCCAGAAATGGTTTTGGGAATTTTATTAATTCCAAAATTTGCTGTATCTGCGAGAGGCAATTGTCTTCGGGCTAAATAACGTTACAAAGATACAGCAATATTCCAAAATTGCAATGTAGAGATGGCAATTTTTGCTATATATTTGATAGTATGTCAAATATTATAGGAAATATGTCATTTATTGCTAAAAACAAACTCCCATCTCCATGGGTATTTAATTCTTTTTTCTAATAATCTTGAACCACTATAGTAGATTATAGTAGGAAAATTCTTTTCAAAATTTCTGTGATTTCAATTCTATATTACATTGAAATGTTGGAATTTAAGGTATTCTATTGAGACTTTTGTAGTTCGTTTTTGAATTAAGCTGAAAATAAATCTTTCTTTAAAAATTCCACTTCAACATAAATCTCACGTCCGTTTTCCTGTTTCCCGCAAGTGTTTCGTTACCACTGCTCAACAATTCACGATCGTCGGCATAAACCGTTTGTGCAATTTTAAACCAAACAGATAGTTTACTATTCAATTCGTATTGTAAATTCAGGTAATAACGACTTCCCTGACCGTAATACATAGGGATTGAAAAAGCGTACAACACATCTTTTTCATAGGAGTAAAAGCGATTTTCATAATTCACAGCATCGAAAAACTGAACCCTAAAATCCATTTTCATTGGAATGCGTGAAAACTTATAACTCAGATCCTGCGAAGCTATAATGCCATACGTCCAATTAGTTTCCGCTTGTTGAAATAAATTCCCTTCAATCACATTTTTAAAACTAAAATTTCCAAAATAATAGGTCAGATTGTATCGTAAAGAAGCCTTTTTATTGGGAACAATCTCGGGCATAATAGCTTGTGATCCCGAAAAATTGTCTTGTTTCTCTTCGTATTTAAATCGCCAAAACATATTTATATTTCGCTGTGCAGCAAAATCGACTTGTAATAAATAATCTGTTCCTAACGATGGAGCATCCACTCCAAATTTTGGCCATTGAAACCTATAACTATCCGCATAAGCTGCAATTTTCCATTTGCGAACCGGACGAATTTCTGCTCCAAGATACAAACCTGTTTCGTTATTTATTCGGGATGATTCCGAAAAAGCTGTAGCATAAAAGGTATCATATTCTGGCGAAAAATAACGATGCAATACCACCAGATTGACTTGCGACAAAGGCGTGAAATTAAATCCATTCAAAGTTGCCATCGCCCCATTATCCGTCATTGACGTTTCACCAAAAATATTCAGTTTGTGCCATCGCATTCGGTAATTTACGCCGCCGGTTGTTTGCTTATCGCCCGAAAAATAAAAATAATTATACACCGATTTGTCCGGTTCCAACTTATTATCAAATATAGTATGAACTACTGTAAATCCTACCTGAAAGTTAGAATGTGTAAACGTGGCATTTCCACCCATAACTTGTTGGTTCACGGTATGTTTCTTATTAAATTCAGATGGTGTGCGATGTAATCCGGTTTTGTAAATGCTCGAAAAAGCTCCGTTCACTGTATCTCCATCAATTATTTTATTTGAATAAAAAGCTGAAATATCCAATTTACCAACTCTAAGGGTTGCTCCACCGCCTCTAAAAAAATTATATTCGTCGGTAGAACTATACTTTTTCAATCCTGAATTGCGTGGGGATACATTCAACACATACGACGATTTTCCCATTCCAAATTCGGGTCGAAGCACCAATCCCTGACCAAAATTAGCACGGAAATCGCCCAGCACAATGGTTTTAAATTTACCGAAATCATTCAATTGAGCATGAGCTGAATAAAAATCATATCCTTTGTTTGTTGTTCCCCAAAATTGTTCTCCTGCATCTTTTTCGGCAGTAAAACCAAACAAAACCCGATCTTTAAAATGAAACCTGTATTTCAACGAATGATAAAATGCATTTCCCAAATAATTTTTTGAATTGGTTACCAGTCCATTTTCATCTTCTTCGGGCAAAAACCGATAACCTTCCTTTGTTTCAAGTCCTTTATCCAAGCGGAAAAACAATTCATTTTTTCCATAGCGTAATAAATCCTGCACATACATCTTCTTTTGATAATCTGTCGATTCACCAATGATAACAAAAGGCAACATCCTCCGGATATCAGTCATGTCTAATCCATCGATCAATTGCAATTCATAAACAGTTCGCAATGCTCCAAATTTATAAACATAGGTAAGTATATTTTCGATCTGACTATCTGACAAAAATGGTAAATGTTCCAATTCTTCTCGTTTTGTTAGATTCAAATTAATTGGATTTTGTGATAAAATTACCAGTTCCTCATAAAAAGTATCGTAATCAATAGCATCATCGGTTTCGGCAGTGTATTGTTCAAAAATATCAGCAATAAGCTGTTCGGTTGTGGAAACGGCATCCTGAGCTCTTAAAGTATAAGTGCAAATAACGAAAAAAATAATATAACTGATAATTTGTTTCACAAAAAGCTTGTTTTATCTTTTATTTTGCGTTAATCAGCGTTATCAGCGGGAATTAAATTTATATTTTACAGCTGCCATTGTATTTAAACCAAGTAATGGATGCAATTCGCAATTAAAATCTAGTAAAAAACTACCGCTATTGAACCCAAACCCCAAACAAGGAACCAAATAATCGGAACCATAAGCTCCCAGCTTTATGGATAGCCGTTCTAACATTTGATATTCAAATCCGGTAGCAAACCGATAATTACTACTCATTTCCTTATCTACCTGAGTGCGCCAAACCAACTCCGGAGCAAAATTATATTCAGTTCCTAAACTAAAAACAGAAGGTATACGTTTTAATACATATTCGGTATTAATATTGGTTTGAAAAGGATTGAACGAATGAAAACCGATACTAAATGTAGGAGAAAGGCGAACGGATAATCCAAGTTGAGGTAATAAAGCTCCGCGATAGGAATTGGAAGCTGTAAAAAATGCTGTGTAATAATTAAATTGAACTCCCATTGCAAATTTGTCTGAGAAGTTACGGGCAAATCCTAAACCAACCATCATTTCATGATAGAGCGAATAACCAAAATAGGAGTATGAAAGTCCTGCATTAATAGCATTGGTGGAGATCCCTAATTGTACACTTTTTGTAGAAAGTTCGGAAAGCAAATATCGGTTCTCATAATGAATGCCAATTTCAGATTGTTCAATATAACCCAACATGGCAGGATTGTTGAATCCAGACCAATTGCGGATATCTGATACTGAGGTATGTGCAATGGAACTTGAAGTTGGAATGATATTTGCTATTTGTCCGAAAACAACATTTGATATAAAAGTATATATCAAAATCAATATTGCTTTTTTCATAGTTTAATGGTTTCTGGAGAGGACATTTTTCAATAAAAAACTCATTTCTTAACTTTGTTGTCAAAAATATAAAAAAAGCTTGAATTAACAACAATTATTTAAAAAAAACTTTCAATTGGAATAAATATTGTTGAATTATTTCAATCAGTATGATTAATTATTTAATTTTGCATCGATGAAAAAATTAATGGTAATATTAATTGCAACACTGTTATCTGCTGTATATTCAGACACATATGCACAAAGCAAGAATGAATACATTCCTCCGGGCGGTGCTCGTCTAATGATTCAAATAAACGGGAATGATACCGTTTTGCTTGCTTATCTTCATGATATTTGGGTTTTTCCTCGTAAAAATTTTAAGAATAAAGCTCAGGAAGAGTTTTTTTGGCGTACGGTAAGGGATGTAAAAAAAACACTTCCGTATGCAAAATTGGTTGCCAGTGAATTATCGCAAATTAATTACAAAATGGCAGATATGCCAAACGATAAAACCCGAAAAAAATACTTAAATCAAGTTGAGAAGGAAGTTTTTAAAAAGTACGAACCTGATTTTAGAAAAATGACCACCAGTCAAGGAAGATTATTACTGAAATTAGTTGATCGTGAGTGCGATAAATCCTCTTTTGAATTAATTAAAGCTTATAAAGGAAGTATTTCTGCATTTTTCTGGCAAGGAATTGCATTGGTTTTTGGGTCCAACTTGAAAACAGGTTATGATGCATCCGATAAAGACAAAATGACTGAAAGAGTGATTTTACTGGTGGAAGCTGGACAACTTTAGAAATTAAATGGCTTACTACAAAACAAAAATTACTAATAAGGAATTTATGTTAGAAGAAATAATTGCTCAAAAGAAAGTAGTCCGACAGCAAATCAGGGAATTAAAAAACAGTTTAACTCCATCCCAAAAACAAGCTCAAGCTGACCGTGTATTTACAAATTTAGAATTACTTCCTGAGTTCAAAAATGCACAAAACATATTTATTTACTGGTCGTTACCTGATGAATTACCTACTCATAAGTTTATTGAAAAATGGCATACTAAAAAACATTTTTTTCTTCCATCTGTGGCCGATGATAGTATGATTATAAAACCATTTTCGAGAATTGAACCAATGTTGGAAGGGTGTCATGGAATCATGGAACCTGATTCGTCGGAGTGCTTTGCGGGAAAGATTGATTTGGTAATTGTACCTGGAATTGCATTCGATCTGAGAAAAAATAGGTTAGGTCGTGGGAAAGGATATTATGATCGTTTTTTTTCTAATAATGAATCTATAAAAATTGGTGTTTGTTTTGATTTTCAGCTTCTTGAAAATATTCCGTTTTCATTGCACGACATGAAAATGAATAAGTTAATTACTCCAAAGCAAATTATTGATTAAATTAATTTTCAGTGATTATGTCATCCTCCTTGGTCAACGTCTTTTCCCCTTTGCGATAATAATAAACCAATCCAAACAACTGACATTTAGTTAGTTTAGTAAACGGTTTTTCATCTTTGAATTTTACTTCTATCTGATTCCAAATATCCAAAATTATTTCATCACCTTTATGGCGTAAATTATCTAACTCTTCCCAATTTCTGTTGGTCGTATTTTGATAAATTTTTTGGGTAGATTTATATTCTTTAAAAACTTCGTAATGTACTTTTACTTTAGCAATTGCTGGATTATAAATGGGCAAACCTCCATTCCTAATTCGCTCATTTTCACCATCTATAATGCATTTTCCCCAATGAAGTAAAGCAGCTTCAGTACTTAAATCGGGAACATTATGAACATTAGGGTCTAATTGATAAAACAGTTTGTGGTCTTTTTTTATATCGCCACGAATTACAGAAAGATTGAAAACCTGAATAAAATGAGAGATATACAATCGGGCATTATGAACAATTTGTTGATATCGTTTATTAGCCGAAACCTGACTCTCAAGGGTTTGTTGGTATTGATTAAGTTGTTTTTCGAAAATGCCCAGGTAGGTTTTTGCTTCATGAATCGTTTTATAGGATACGATTAAATCACCAAAACTTTGTTTGTCTGATTGTTGAATCGCAATTCTCAAAGAGCGTAAACGAGCTTGATCGGTATTCGGTAGTCTTCTATATGGCATGGCAATTCAATTAATAATTAATAATTCACCATTGAAAATCGGGAATTATGAAATTGAAAATCATTTATTGCCTACAAAGATAAAAAATTAATCGTTTCTATACATCAAATTTTCGGCTAAATTTCTCAATTCTTGCTTATTATTCTCCGAAACGCTAACATTTTGTAGATTTGCGACTGCCTTTGAATAAAAAAACAGCATCTTGTCTTCGCAAATTTGCTTTATTTCAAGTTTATTAAAAAGTGAGGTGACAGCTTTAATTTTATCTTCCGAACGATTTTTATCAGAAATATTAATCCATTTTGTTAATTCTTCAGCATCTTTACCTTCTGCCAAATCCAAAGCGCGAATCAACATATAGGTCTTTTTATTTGCCAGAATATCGCCGCCAATCTTTTTACCGAAAGTTGCCTCATCGCCATATACATCCAATAAATCGTCTTTCAACTGGAAAGCCAATCCAATATTAATTCCAAAATTGTAAAGTTCCTGAGCATCCTCCTCTCCTGCTCCACCAATCCATGCACCAATTTTCAGAGCGCAACCCAATAAAACGGCAGTTTTCAAACGAATCATCTCAAGATATTCATCCGCTTTTACATCGTCACGGTTTTCAAAATCAACGTCGTATTGTTGCCCTTCGCAAATTTCTGCCGCCGTTATTGAAAATAAATCCAACGATTGCTTCAAATACTTTTCAGGTGTTCGCGTTATAAATTGATAGGCTGCAATTTGCATTACATCGCCACTTAAAATGGCTGTATTATCATCCCATTTTTTATGTACCGTTGGCTTTCCCCTACGAACATCGGCTCTGTCCATAATATCGTCATGCAGCAAAGTAAAATTATGAAACACTTCCAATCCAAGTGCTGAATTTACGGCTGGTTGCACATCGTCAGAAAACATATTGCAAGCCATAAGCGTCAATGCCGGTCGAATGCGTTTTCCACCCATACCGAGCACATAACCAATAGGTTCGTAAAGACCATGAGGTTCTTTATTCCAATTAATTTGCTCTAATTCTGAAGTAATAATTTGTTGTAGTTCGTTGATTTTTTTCATATTTATTCAGTTACGAGTTACGAGTTACACATTACAAGTTGTGAGAAGAGTATTTGTACTCGTAACTTGTAACCATTACCTTATAACTAACAAAGTTCATTCTCAATAATTTCGGTCATTACATCTTTAATATTCAAACCCGCAGCAGCTACTTGTTGCGGAATAAAACTGGTAGTGGTCATTCCTGGCGTAGCATTCACTTCTAAAAGATTTATTATTTCATCTTCGGAAATAATATAATCAATACGCACAATGCCTTTACAGCCTAAAATATCGTATATGGCTGAAGTTAACTGCTGAACCCGTTCAGTCAATGCAATGCTGATACGAGCTGGTGTAATTTCCTGTACCTGTCCTTTGTATTTGGCATCATAGTCGAAAAATTCGTTTTCGCTTACCACTTCGGTAACCGGAAAAACCTGTGCTTTATTTTTTGTTTTATAAATGCCGCAGGTAATTTCTGTTCCCGCCAAAAAAGCTTCAATCATTACTTCTTCTCCTTCTGCAAAAGCCAAATCAATAGCTAGTTGAACTTGTTCAACAGTTTTCACTTTTGTCACGCCAAAACTGCTTCCACCCACGTTCGGTTTTACGAAGCAGGGAAAACCAATCTTTTGGGACACCTCTTCGCTAGTTACCGTTTGTCCTCGGCGCAAAACTAAGGACTCAGAAACCTTTACGCCAAAGCCTTTTAGATATTGATTGCAAGTAAATTTATTAAAAGTGATAGCAGCAGCCAACACACCGCAACAAGAATAACGCAAACCGATTAATTCAAAATATCCCTGAAGAATTCCATTCTCACCTGGCGTTCCGTGAATGGTAATATAAGCAAAATCAAAGTTGGTTTTCTCTCCGTTTCGCATAAAACTGAAATCGTTTTTATCGATGGCAATCTTTTCTGTATCAGACCATTCTATTTGCCATATTTTACCTACAATCGTCACAATAAACAAATTATAACGCTCTTTGTCCATAAACGAATAAAGTCCCGCTGCACTTTTTAGCGAAACAACAACTTCGGACGAATCTCCACCCGCTACGATGGCTATATTTTTTTTCATAAAATTATTTAATTATTGGTGCTGCAAAGATAATAGAAAATGAGAAAAGATAATTAAATAATGACTTTTCATTTTGCGGATAAAAAACGGCTGAATATCGCGTTTGAAATTCAGCCA
Organism: Paludibacter sp.; assembly: GCA_010365115.1. Classification (GTDB taxonomy): domain Bacteria; phylum Bacteroidota; class Bacteroidia; order Bacteroidales; family Paludibacteraceae; genus Paludibacter. The sequence goes on along the minus strand of JAAFGX010000006.1, from coordinate 67,932 downwards.
ATTTTTTAGACATCCCTATATTCATCTCCTTGAGGAGGTGGATATGAGATTAGCCCGTGTTTCTACACCGTACATTTCAGCCAAATCTCTGTCGAGCATCACTCGTTGACATCTTATCTAGTAAATTTTGTTTTGAATGATTTGCAATTCCATCGTAACCGATTTTTTTATTCTTCATCTAAAAACTTAGCATAATTCCGCCATTTATCAACCAACAGCTGCATATCATCTGGCAATTCACTTTCGAAATTCATAAATTCGCCAGAGCGGGGATGTACAAAGCCTAACGTTTTGGCATGCAATGCTTGCCGCGGACAGATTTCGAAACAGTTTTTTACAAATTGTTTATATTTAGAAGCGGTAGTTCCTTTCAATACGTCATGTCCGCCATAACGTTCATCGTTGAAAAGTGTATGCCCTATGTGTTTCATGTGAACTCGGATTTGGTGCGTGCGGCCAGTTTCCAGACGACATTCAACCAAAGTGACATAAGCCATTCGTTCCAACACTTTGTAATGAGTCACGGCATGTTTGGCGACAGGATTTTCGCCTTCGGGGAAAACAGTAAACAACATTCTGTCTCTAGGATCGCGTGCCAATGCTCCTATTATCGTACCTTCATCTTCCTTCACATTTCCCCAAACTAATGCTTGATAGCGGCGTTGAGTTGTTTTGTCAAAAAATTGTTTTCCCAAATTCGATTTTGCCTCTTCTGTTTTAGCAATAAGAATTAAGCCGGAAGTGTCTTTGTCAATCCGATGAACTAATCCGATGCGTGAATCGTTGGGATCAAAATCGGGATGATCTTTCATGTGCCATGCAACGGCATTGAGCAGCGTTCCATCGAAATTTCCGAATCCGGGATGCACAACCAAATTTGGTTGTTTGTTGACAAGCATTATATCCTCGTCTTCGTATGCAATATTGATAGGAATATCTTGTGGAATGATTACAAACTGCGAAGGCGGATAAGCCAGCACAATGCTGATAATATCGAATGGTTTGATACGGTAGCTGGATTTTGCGGATTTACCGTTCACCAGAATATTTCCTGCATCAGCAGCTTCTTGTATGCGGTTGCGTGAAGTATTTGACATCGTATTCACCAGGTACTTATCAATGCGTACCATGGCTTGACCTCTATCCACCATATAGCGAAAATGTTCAAAAAGCTCTTGCTCCTCTCCTACTTCATTCTGGTCTTCCACTTCATCAGTTTCTATTTCGTCAAATAAATCGTCTTTCACGTTTTTCTGTTATATGCCGGTTTAAAAAAACTGTTCTTCAGATTCTTCAGCTTTCTGGTCTTCTTCAAATACTTCATCCATACGCGATTTATCTTTCGAAAGATAAATGTCGATTCGGCTGCCTGCAGGAAGTGAACTGCCCGCCGAAGGACGCTGGCGGTAAATAATATAATCCGCTTCATTATCCGATGGTGGTACGTCGTAATTTACTGCTCCAACAATAAACATGGCTGTTGCTATTTCCATACGAGCAGCTTCGAGACTCAATCCTTTTATTGCCGGAACTACAGAGCCTTCACCTAAGCCGTTTCCTACAACCAGTACCAATGAACTACCTTCGGGTATACGTGTTCCTGGTAAAATGCTTCTCCCTTGGAATTTTACATCAGAAACCAAATCTTTATATTCGGATGGAGTATACTCAACGTTTGACACATTTAAGCCTATTGATTTAAGCATGGCATCGGCCTGACGATAAGAAACATCGCTAACATCGGGCAATGGCACTTGACGCACCTGACTTGAATTGATAATAAGATAAATAGGACGATCGCGTTTTACGGTGGAGTTTGCAGGAGGGATTTGTTCAACAATTGTTCCGAGTTTTTTTCCACGAATATATACCGAATCAATAACCAGAGGATAAAGACCTTGTTTTGCCAATATTACTTCGGCTTCTTCCACATACGAACCACGCAGATCGGGAATAACTTCCGATTCCCCGTGATGGGTGTAAAAATCTACACTTATTAAAGCAATCCATGCAATTGCAACAATTATAGCAATGGCGATTAGTATATTTTTAAGTACGAATCCGCCAAATGTTTCTTTCCAAAATTTTTTAAAGTCCATAAGCTAGTTGAAAATAAAAAGTTGAAAGTTGAAAAAATTAGTAATACCGATTGCACAAACAATATAGTTCAATGTCGACTTTGCCATATGGAACAACCCGTATAAAGGGATTGGACTATTTGTTTGTAAGTATCGGCATAAGCGACTGTAGACATTTAAAACAGATTGGACTGTTTTAAATGTACAGTTGGTATTAAATTCACAAATAAGATAGGTGCAAAAATAATGAATTTATTGTATCCCATCGGTATTAAAACAAAAAAAGTAAAAACTTACTTTCAAGTCTTTACTTTCTTTATACTGATTTTGCAAATTGATTAGTGTTTGTGACGTGGCTCATCTGCAACTGTAAGTTTTGCTCTGCCTTTGGCACGACGTGAAGCCAGTACGCGGCGTCCGTTTGCTGTTGCCATTCTTTCACGGAATCCGTGTTTGTTTTTTCTTTTTCTAACAGAAGGTTGGAATGTCCTTTTCATTGCTTTATGTATTTAGCGTTATTATTATCTCTCTTCGAGTTTTGGGACTGCAAAAATAGATGTTTTTTTCCAAACTGCAAACTGTTGATAACTTTTTTATTGCGAAAATCAATGTATTAATGAAAATTATTCGAAAAGTCGGAATTATTGTCTATGTTTGTGAAGAGAATTTGTATAAATATAAATTTTGCAGCCACGATATTAAGGTTTGTAAGTTTCGGTCAAAGCAATAATTCTCCTATTCATAAACTTAATACGAACACATCATGAAAAAAATCACAATTTTTCTTTTTTTTCTTTTGCCTTTTTATATGGTTTTGGCACAAAACTTAAAACCGTATATTGTTGGTTTTGAAACATCTGAATCTGTATCAGCAACTCAAGAAAAAGTTGTAACGCAACTTGAACAAAACGGAATAAAAGTGGTGGGAAAGTATCAACCTGCAAACGATAAAAATCGTGCTATTATTGTTATTAGTTCGTCAGAATTGGAAGCAGCAATAAAGAAAATTGGCGGATTAACGGGATTTGCAGCTACACTACGCGTGGGAATAACAATCGAAAACGGCAAAACTGTGGTTTCGTACACCAATCCCATCTATTGGGGAAATGCTTATTTCAGAGCCGATTACGACAAAGTATCTGACAATTATTCAGCTTTGAATGAACATCTTGAAAAAGCCATGAAAACTTCCGGCGAATTTTCGGGAAAATCGTTTGGATCAAAACAAGGACTTTTGGCAAAAGATGTTCGAAAATACCATTATATGATAGCCATGCCTTATTTCGAAGATGTGGTGGTACTTGGCCAATTCGATTCGAATGCAAAGGCCGTAGCCAAAATTGATGCGAATATTAAAAAAGGCATTCCAAATGTGAAACTGGTTTCGAAAATTACTATTCCGGGCAAAGACCTGTCGCTTTACAATTTTGCACTTTCGGGCGAAAAAGGCGAAAGTAAATTTCTACCCATTATTGATATAAGTCAACCAAAACATACAGCTTTTTTGCCTTACGAAGTGCTGGTATCAGGCAATCGCGTCCTTATGCTTCACGGTAGGTACCGTATTGCCGTTTCATTTCCTGATTTAACCATGGGGACATTTACTAAAATAATGTCAACTCCGGGTGATATTGAAAGCCTGTTGAAAGAAGTGGTAAAATAATTGAATTCATTTTTCAAAGCTAAATCGGCTGAATATCTTGATTGATATTCAGCCGATTTTCATTAAGAATAAAACTTATCCATAAATTTTACCCACAATCCACAATCGAAAATTAGCGGGTAAACGATTGAATATTAAACAAATGATCTGATATTGTATGCCTGGTACAACATTTACATTCATCCGTTTTTTCATTATTTGGTTTACAATTTTCTTTGCTACAACTTCGGCATTCATTCCATTTTGCTCATCGTGTTCCATTCTTTTTACCGAAGTATTCATTTTTGCAGAATAAATTGAATTAGGCGATTGGGACGCAAGGGTATATTTTCGGGATGCGGTAAACTCAGTTTTGGTATCGCCTGGCAACACCGAGCAACATTGAATCCCGAAGGGTTTTACTTCAATCGATAAAGCTTGCATAAAGACTAATAAAGCAGCTTTTCCGGCAGAGTAAAACGCTTGAAATGGTATTGGAACAATAGCTGCCACTGAAGAAGTTGCCAAAATCTTTCCATAACCTTGCTTACGGAAAACGGGCAAACAAGCATTAATTGTTTTCACCGCACCGAAAAAATTGGTTTCGAACTGGTAACGCATTTCCTCTTCCGAGGTATCTTCCACCGAACCGGCAATTCCGTTTCCTGCATTACATATCAATGCATCCAACCGGTTATTTTCTTTCAAAATTTGTGCAATAACTATAGCAATTTCATCTTCTTTGTTTACATCCATTTTTACATGTATCAACTCTCCCACTCCAGTTGGTGCTTTTTGTGAAATGCCGCCTCTGCGCGAAGCTGCATAAACACGAACTCCTTTATTCATGAGTTGTATTGCTGCCGAAAACCCAATACCAGCACTAGCACCAGTTATCAATACTACTTTTGTTTCCATTCGTCTTTCTTAATTTTAAAGTTGCAAATATACTGTTTTTTGTAACAATTCTTATTTGTAAAATTAAATAAAATGCATGAAAGATTTGTTACTTTTGTACGGTTTCTTAATATATGCTGTAAAAATGAAGATTTTAGTTACCGGTGCAAATGGTTTATTGGGTCATCATGTGGTGATGGAATTGCTTAAACGCTACTATAGCGTTAAAATTATTGTTCGCAAAACTCAAAATATATTTTTCGATTTATCTTCGGTGGAAGTCTGTGAAGGTAATTTCAGTAACTATCAACAACTAAAAACAGCTGCCGAAGGTTGCGATGCAATCATTCATATTGCTGCTGTTACTGATACTAAATTAATGTATTATGAAGACTATAGCAAAATAAATGTTGATAGTACAGCTCAAATATTAAAAATTGCAAATGAATTAAATATTGAAAAACTAGTTTATGTTAGTTCTTCAAATACAATTGGTTTTGGAACTGAACAACAACTTGCCGATGAACGTTTTGATATACAGTTTCCTTTTTCCAAATCGTTTTATGCACAAAGCAAGGTGGAATCGGAAAAGTTGGTTGTGGATGCATCCAAAAAAGAGAACCGGCATTTTGTAATTATCAATCCTACATTTATGATTGGAGCTTTCGATCCCAAACCAAGTTCAGGAAAATTGATGTTGATGGGTTACAAACGGCGATTGATGTTTGCACCAAAGGGCGGAAAAAATTTTGTGGCAGTGCAGGATGTAGCAGCAGCGGTTTGTAATGCGTTGACACAAGGAAAAAATGGGGAACGATACTTGGCATCGGGTGTAAATCTTTCGTTCAAAGAATTTTATAATCTTCAAAAAAAAATAGTTGGCTACAAACAATATACGATTGAAATTCCCGATTTTCTATTGTCGGTAATTGGAAAAACGGGAGATTTATGGCGAAAAGCCGGAATTAAAACCGATATTTGTTCCATAAACCTGAATCAGTTGAAAATACGAGAATACTACAGTAACATAAAAGCGAAAACAGAATTAGATTTACCTGAAACCGAATTAAAAACCGTAATTAAAGAAGCGATTGAATGGTTTAAAAAACACAATATGATCTGATTTTTCATTTTAAACTTATGAAAAAAATCGTTTCAATTTTAATACTTTCTATTTGCCTGACAAATATTTCAGCCAAATCAAAGCAAAAGGCATTTGAATCAATTCCTTTCGAAATGGTTGGTACATACGTGGTTATAAAGGTGAAAATTAATGATTCATCTCCATTGAATTTGATTTTAGATTCGGGTATACGAAATACATTGATTACTGAATTGATGCCCGGCGATAATATCACACTGAACTATTCGAATGTAAAAGATTTGATTGGTCTGGGCGGTGGTAATCGTTTGGAAGCTTACACCAGCAATTTCAATACACTGAAAATAGGAAAACTAAAACTTGAAACCAAAACGGTTTTGGTTTTAAAGGAAGATATTTTTAATTTAAGCAAACACACCGGAACCAAAATAAACGGATTAATTGGTGTCGATTTTTTTCAGGATTATATTGTTGAAATAAATTACACCGATCGCAGAGTAAGGTTTTACAATAGTAATCTGTTTTCAGATCCAAAAGGTTACGATAAAATTCCGTTGACCATTGAAGGCAAGAAAATGTTTGTAAAACTTTCGGTTATGGAAGCTGACAGTACAAAAAAAACGGTTAATATGCTTATTGATACTGGCGCAGAACTGAATGCTTGGTTTCAAACCTATAAAAATGAATCGGTAAAAATTCCTACGATAGGAGTGAGGGCAACTATAGGTCAAGGATTGAACGGCGAAATTGTTGGGATAATGGGTCGATTACCAGAAATTTGTTTTGGTAAATATTGCCTCAAGAATCCTATTGTTTCTTTCCCTGATTCTGCAAGTATTGCCGATATTGTTGAAAAATCGGACCGCGATGGAACAGTGGGAAGTCAGTTATTGAGCCGGTTTAATTATTTTATTGACTATTCTCAAAAACAATTTTACTTTAAGCCTAATGGAAATTTCAATAAAATATTCAGTTACAATATTGCAGGAATTGAGGTAACACAAATTCTTCCAGCATTTCCGCAAACCGAAATTTGGAAAGTTTGGGAAAATTCACCGGCTCAGTTGGCAGGTGTTTTGGAAGGCGATGAGATTGTTGAAGTGAATGGTCAAAAGGCATTTATGATGAATATCAACGAACTTAAAAATATTTTTGAAACACCTTCAAAATCAAAGCTTAGACTAGTGGTAAAACGCGAAGACAAAGAAATTTCGGTGCAAATTGACATGAAAAGTAATATTTAAGCCGTAAAATAATTCACCCTGATACATCGTTAATCACTGTATTTAAACGATATTTTTCCATTTTATAATGATAGTATACAAATCAAATTACCTTTTCAAATCACTAAAAATAAGCATATTATTATTGATAATTTGTTTTCCGCTTAGTTACCAAAATGTTCTTTTTTCGCAAGTTTCGGTGGATAGTTATGCCGAAATTGGGGGCAATGGGATTTCGCAAGGCGTTTATGGTGACTTTTCCGTACTGGTTTCCGCTCGTTTAAAAACATTTAAAGTTTCTACCGGTAGTTTATTGTCGTTTTCGAATACCGGAGTAAACATTTTTGAAGCTTATTCGCTGGCTGTATCTAACGATTTCCAGATTAGTAAACGGAAAATTACAATCGGTACTTTCTATCTCTGGAAACCTTTTTCCACCGATTTAAGACAAACCACTTTCGGTCTGCTTGGCCATTACCGAAACAAACGTATGGGTTACTCGCTGGGATTCAATTCTCGCATTTACAGCTTTTCGAACGCTGCCATCGCACGTAATAATTTTGCCGATACCATTACGACAAGCTATTTGGAGCCACTGAATTTTATGTATAAACTTTCACTTTATCACACGTTTAGTACAAAATTTGATTTTGAAGCCAGCGTTACCAATTACGACCGGTATTTTATTTTACAAGAAACCAACCCGATGATTTTAGCAAAACTAAATTACAATCACAACACTAAATTACAATTTTACAGCGAGTTAGGATATATGCAGGCCGGATTGCTGAATATCAGGGTCAATTATTATGGAATTTATTGCAGGGGAGGAATTATATGGCACATTTAAAATTATACTTCAATATCCGATTCGCTTTTGTATTTTTATGTGGATTGCTACTTTCAAATTGCTCTGGAAATTTAGATTTCAGTGGATTTATACAATCGCCCGACAGGGTAAATACACGTTTTAAACAATCGGACACATGGAACAAAACGCATCCGTTCAAAACAATTCATACTGACTCCGAAAATTATCAACTTTTGGTAGCAGCCGATAGCCATATTGGTGGATTAAATAATTTCAAAATACTGCTTGAAGAAGCTAAATTGCCCGAAAACCTTGCTGTTGTGTTGGTAGGCGATATCGTAACCGGAAAAAAGGAAGATTATTTGGTATTGAAAAACGAATTGCCTGATTTTAATGAAGTTCCGTATTTTCTGATGACGGGAAATCACGATTTATATTTCGACGGCTGGAAAACCTTTTACGAGTATTTTGGCTCATCAACCTATTACTTTTCGGTACAAACCCCCACGGTAAAAGATCTTTACATTTGTTTGGATTCCGGTAGTGGCACATTAGGCAACAAACAAATAGCCTGGCTAAAAAACCTACTTGAAACGGAACGGGACAATTATAAGAATTGTATTGTTTTTTCGCATGTCAATTTCTTTCGCGACCGACGCACCGGTTCCACCAATCCGTTGGTTGGCGAATTGGAAGTTTTATTGGGTTTATTTGCAGATTATCAAATAAATATGGTAATTATGGGTCACGATCATCTACGTGCAGTAAATCAGTTTGGATACACTACTTACCTGACACTGGATGCATTAGTTGATAATTTTAGTAATGCTAGTTTTTTAAAACTTAAAATCTCTGATGGGAAAGTTGGACATGAATTTAGGGAAATAGTGCCTTAAAATTATCAACTAGTTAAGCCGTTTTCCAAATTCCGGTATGGCTTATTTTACTTTTTATAAATCTTCCAGATTTAGTTTTCTTTTACTATAGTGGATGTTCCCAATTGAGTCAGTGACCAATGTTCATTACCGTTTAAACAAGTTAATTTTTTTAATTTTCCTTGCCCGTGAAGTTCTTCTAAAATAGAATTTACAACAATTGAATTGGCTTTTAATTCTGTTGCAATTTCGCGGGTAGTTCTTATTTTGTTTTTTTCTGAAAACGAGTTAATAATTTTTTCTTCTTGTATTTTCAATTCCATATTACTATTTTGATTGACTGAATCTTTTTCAACAACAATTGATCCTAAATTATTTTTATTTTCGGTTGAGGAAGCAGTGACTTTATGATTTTTTTCTGCTTTATTTATTGTTTGATCAACTTTGCTTTTGGTATTTTTTAATGCGTTCAATATTTTTATTCCAACAGTGTTTATAATTCTATCAGAGAAATACCCGGCAACAAAGCAAAATCCGGTAAGTACAAAAAAATCATTATTGTTAATTTCAATATTTTCCGGGAATGCACTCTTAAAAATAATGGGGGCTAATATTGCTGCTCCAATACCACTTATAACATGTCTGAATATTTCATAATTATTTTCAAACAAGCCTTTGAGGTAGAAATATGCGATATCGATTAAGGCAATTACACTTACTATAAAAATAACTATTCCAGTTATAACAATAATTTGATTCATATTGATATATTTTAAATTTGTAAAAATTTAATATAAAGCAGAATGCACAAAAAAAGGATTTTTTATATTTCTATCCAAGGTAACTGTAAGTATATTGCTTTTCAATAAATTGTTACTTATTTGAAAGCAAAGATATAATTTTATTTTTATAAAATTAATGAATGTTGAAATTTGTTTTCAAATTCCATTCTATGAAAATTAATTTGAATAATAAGACTTCTCATAAGCTATCAACAACCTGTTGAAAACTTATGAATAACCATTGAAAAAAATATTGAAACTTTATTTGGTAATTTGAAAAGCACTTTTGCATATTCATACTTTTTATTCTACCAAATTAGTTAGCACTTTTTTTATAGCTTTTTTTTAACCAGTTTTTTGCAGTTTTCAGCATTCGGGTTGGCAAAAACTTTCTAACTTTGCAGTTATTAACAGGATGTTGATAAAGTGTGTAATTTTCTTATTTTTAAAGTAATACTTCTTTTAATTTTGTTGATAGTATGAAGTAATTTTTTAATAACAGAATATACAAGCTTTTCCTAATATTTTTATCAACCAAACTAACACCCTATTATTATCTTCATAAAGTTTTTTTAAAAATTTAAAAGAATAATATTAATGTTTTGTTTGAAAACTTCAAACTTTCAAAATATGAATAATTCAGAACTCATAACAGAAATAAATCGGCTGAAAAAAGAAAAAAATGCTGTGATTATGGCTCACTACTACCAAATGGGCGATATTCAGGACATTGCCGATGTAGTTGGTGACAGTTTAGCTCTGGCACAACAAGCTGCCAAAACCGATGCCGATATTATTGTGCTTTGCGGTGTTCATTTTATGGGCGAAACAGCAAAAATTCTTTCTCCAACCAAAAAAGTGCTCATTCCCGACCTCAATGCCGGTTGCTCATTGGCCGACAGTTGTCCTGCGGACGAATTTGAGGTATTTACAAGGAGCCATCCCGACCATACGGTGATTTCGTACGTAAACACCACAGCAGCCGTAAAAGCGCTTACCGACGTGGTGGTGACATCGACCAATGCCAAAAAAATTGTGGATCAATTCCCCAAAGATGCGAAATTAATTTTTGGTCCGGACAGAAACCTGGGAAATTATATCAACAGTGTCACCAGTCGAAGTATGTTATTATGGGACGGTGCATGCCATGTACACGAACAATTCTCTGTTGAAAAGTTGGTGAAATTAAAATCCGAACATCCCGGATCGCTAATTTTAGCACACCCGGAATGTAAAAAAACAGTATTGCTGATGGCCGATTTTATTGGAAGTACTCAGGCATTACTAAATTATGCAACAAGTTCCGATGCAACATCATTTTTGGTAGCCACCGAAAGCGGTATTTTACACGAAATGAAAAAACAAAATCCTGAAAAAGAATTTATTCCTGTCCCACCAAATGACAGCACCTGCGCCTGCAATGAATGTAATTTTATGCGTCTGAACACCATGGAAAAACTCTATCAATGCTTGCTAAATGAAAGTCCCGAAATTTTGATTGATGAAGAAGTAAGATTGAAAGCAGTGAAACCTATTTTGAGAATGTTGGAAATGAGCTGAATTATAATTATAAATAAATACTATCTTTTGAAAGTATGGGAAATAATGATATAATTTGTGTACATAAATTTTATTCTTTTTTTACTAAGTATTCTTTGATGGAGAATTACGGATTTATCTCCGGTATTTATAGTAGAATATTTAGAAAAATTATACCAGAAATTCCTGAAGAGGATACTTTTGAATTTTATTTAAGATCGTATTCAACACAAAATTACAGTACAGTTTATAAAAAAACGGTAGACGAATTACTTTCCAACCCTGCAACTAAGGCAACTATAAAAAATGATTTAGATAAAGCTATTACATCCTTATCCTCCAAAATAATATCGTATGGTTTCGATCATAAATTTCAGACTATTTTCGAAAAATTAAATATAGATTCCAGCTTTTATAAAAAGTTACTGCATCAGGTTAGTCATCTTTCGGAGGAGAGTATTATTCATAAACAAGATTTACTTGAAAACCTTGAAGAGATATGTAATACCATAAAAAACTTACGGAAGAATAAAAATATAATAGGTACTTCGCTTCATTTAACGGTGGTTACTCGTCGGCTCCTGAATTATATTAACAGAACTAAGAAATTAATTGAATTAAAATATAATATTAATTCAGCGGAAAAATGGGAACAACTTATCATTGAGTACATTGATTATAATAAAACAAAAAACAGTCTTCGCAAATTTTATAGCGAACATGCTGATTTAATGGCTATTGAAATAGTAGAACATACAGCTCAAAAAGGGGAAAAATACTTAGCTGAAAATTATAAAGAATATATTGTTTTTTTTAAAAAAGGTTTGTTGGGTGGAGCTTTTATTTCAATTTTCGCACTTTTCAAAATTATTATCGATAATTATGTTACATCACCCTTACCACAGGCATTAGTTTTTAGTATAAATTATGCCCTATGTTTTGTTATAGTTTACTTTTTTGGAGGTATTATTGCAACAAAGCAACCAGCCATGACAGCTTCCACAATTGCAAAACATATAGATAAAGACGATGATTTAAAATTTGATGCTTTTCAGGATATTATACTTTTACTCCGTAAAATTATTCGTAGTCAATTTATATCATTAATGGGCAATTTTTTGATGGCTTTTTCGCTTTCTTGCTTAATAGCTTATATTCTAACATTAGGCTTTATACGCAATCCAATTTATACTGAAAAGTCTATTTATCTTATCAATCAAGTTTTTCCATTCTCGGGTGGAGCCATTTATTATGCAGCAATAGCAGGTGTATTTTTGTCCTTTTCAGGTTTTATTTCAGGTTATTTTGATAATAAAGTTAAAGCTTCGAATCTGGCCTATCGTATTGAGCATAATAATTTTATACCTAAACTTTTATCAGAAAAAAAATTAAAAAAATTTACTACTTTTATCGAAAATAGTCTTGGCGTACATGCAGGAAATATCAGTCTTGGATTTTTTCTGGGTACAGCATTTTTATTGACGTATATTTTTCAATTTAAAATTGATATCAGGCACATTGCTTTTAGTTCCTCCAATTTGGGTTATAGTATAATAAATAATTCGTATAGTTTATCCACCATATCATTAGCCATAGTAAGTGTATTTATTATAGGTTTTGTAAATTTTATAGTAAGTTTTTCGATTACCTTTTTACTTGTACTCAAATCGCGCGGCATAAAAACTAAAAATTTGGGAAAACTCATACGTATGAGTTTTATAGATTTTATGAGCAATCCTTTTAATTATTTAATTATCAGAAAAAGTAAGTAAACTCATTTTATCTACAGAGTATCTTTCATAGAAAACTTATAAAATTTTGAATTTAAGTAAGTACTGCAACAATTATATACCTACATAAATATTTTTTTATATGTAGGTTTTTATTTATAAATGATTTTTAATATATTGATAATATGAATGTTGCTGTAATTGGTGGAGGAGCTGCAGGATTTTTTTCAGCCATAGCTGTAAAAGAAAACTACCCTAATGCCAATGTTACAATTTACGAAAAAACCAAATATTTGCTTTCCAAAGTAAAAATTTCGGGCGGTGGTCGATGTAACTTCACTAATAGATGTACTTCCATACCAGAACTTTGTAAAGCCTACCCAAGGGGTGGAAAAGAATTGAAAAAGCTCTTTCATATTTTTAATACAACGCATACAATGGAGTGGTTTAAGTCTCGTGGTGTGGAGTATGTAATACAAGAAGATAATTGTGTGTTTCCCGTTTCACAAGATGCTCAAACAATTATTGACTGTTTTTTAAGAGAATCACACCGCCTAAAAATTTCTATTGAAAGAGGGAACGGGATAGTTGCTTTAAAATCAAACGATGATAAATGGGAAGTACAGTTTGAAAATTCAGAATATAGAATTTTTGATAAGATTATTGTAAGCACTGGAGGTTCACCTCAAATGAAAGGATTAGATTGGTTGGCCGATTTAGGTCATGTAATTAATCCTCCGGTTCCTTCTTTATTTAGTTTTAAAATACCAGATAATCCAGTTACAAAATTAATGGGCGTAGTGGTCGAAAATATAATTGTAAGTTTTCAGGGAACTAAATTCAAAGGTGAAGGACCTTTGCTTATCACACATTGGGGAATGAGTGGTCCTGCCATTTTAAAACTTTCATCTTTTGGAGCAAGATGGTTAAAAGAAAATAGATATGAAGGAAAAATACAAGTAAATTGGGCTAATAATGCCAATAATGATATTGTTCTCAATGATTTAATTCAAATAGCGGAAGAGAATCCCAAAAAATTAGTAACCAATAACAGACCGTATGATATTTCTTCTCGGTTATGGTTGTTTTTTTTAGATAAATGTGAAATACCTGTAACTAAAAATTGGGCTGATCTTACCAAAAAGAACATGAACCGATTGATGAATATTTTGTGTAATGATGAATATACAATAAGAGGCAGGGCAGCATTTAAAGAAGAATTTGTTACTTGTGGAGGTGTATCACTTCAAAGTATAAATATGGTTACATTGGAAAGTAAAGTGTGTAAAAACTTATACTTTGCCGGAGAAGTGCTTGACATTGATGCGATTACGGGTGGTTATAATTTACAAGCTGCCTGGACAACCGGTTTTATAGCTGGAAAATTGGGTTGATCTTTTCGATAGATTAATACGGATGTAAATATTTATAATTATAATATTGAGGATGTTGTAATTAATAATATTTTTTCCGTCTATAGATCTTATCAAAGGACTTTTTTATGCAATAAGCTTTTGATTTGTTTTTCAAGTCCTTCAATAATTACATCTCTATCTTCCATAACTTATTCTTTAGCTAATTGCTTCACTATCTTAAATAACTTATCATTTCTCCGTATCAACTCATTGGTTTTCATTGAAAAATACGTTCCTTTTTCAACTTTATCTGTAGGTTCAAGTTTTACACGTATTTCCTTTACCACATCCTCGTACGCGCCGGTTGTTTCGCCGGTAATCAAAATTTCGTCACCTACTTCCAGATATTGCGCTTCCAGTAAAAACTCTGCTACTCCAAGTTTTTGAAAGAAGTTGGTACATTTGCCTACATAAATCTTTTTGTGTGTAGCTTCGGAACCGTAGTTGCTGCTCCACTCCCCAAGCCGCTGTCCGAGGTAATAGCCGTTCCAAAATCCACGATTAAATACTTTACTGAGGCGTGTATCCCACTCGGCTACTTTCGCCTCGGAAAACGTCCCGTTGAGGCACGATTCAATGGCTTCTTTGTAACACGACACTACCGTTTTTACATATTCTGCTCCACGTGCACGACCCTCAATTTTAAAAACACGCACTCCTGCCCTCAACATTTCATCCACAAAACCGATGGTTTTAAGGTCTTTCGGTGACATAATGTATTCGTTGTCAATTTCCAGTTCAATTTCTGAATCCTTGTCTTTTACCGTATAACCACGGCGGCAAATCTGATTACACGCACCACGGTTGGCCGACACATTTTTCTCGTGCAAACTTAAGTAACATTTCCCCGAAACAGCCATACACAAAGCACCGTGGCAAAACATTTCAATACGAATGAGTTCACCATTTTTGCCACGAATATTGTCTTTGATAATAGCTTGATAAATTTCGGCTACTTGTTGCATATTTAATTCACGAGCCAACACCACAACATCCGCAAATTGCGCATAAAACTTCAACGCTTCTACATTGGAAATATTTAATTGTGTAGAAAGATGAATCTCAACTCCTATCGAATTTGCATACATTAATGCGGCAACATCAGCAGCAATAATAGCAGAAACATTCGATTCCTTTGCCACGTCAATTATTTCACGCATTAAATTCAAATCGCCATCGTACAAAATGGTATTAACAGTCAGGTAGCTTTTTACGTTATTTTCTTTGCAAATCCGCACAATTTCACGCAAATCTTCAGTCGTAAAATTACTACTTGATTTGCTACGCATATTTAGTTTTTCTATACCAAAATACACCGAATCGGCGCCCGCTTTAATAGCTGCCGAAAGGCTTTCCCACGAACCGGCTGGAGCCATTATTTCGGCCCCCAAACCCCCGAAGGGGGCTTTAAAGACTTTATCATTCATCTCATTATCATTTTCAAATTTGCACAAATCAAAAGTCCCCCTTGGGGGATTTAGGGGCCGTATATTTAGGTGTAAATATCTCCACCGGAAAACTTATTCCAACCCTGATTTGATGATATGGAAAATCTTTTATCCCATATTGATATTGAGCAAAATAATCCATATAACCTTTCATAACTGAAAATTTTGCTGCATATACCAGAGGCGCATCACCATAATCAGCTGAATAATGTCGGTTGGTATGCATCCACCCCCAATAACCCGAAAGCGTGTTTTCCAGTTTCCAGTTTTTATTTCCAACAATTATTTTTCCACCATAAATAGGTGCATCGTTTTGAGTACTGTTGGTGGTTTCCCAACACAGAAAACCAAGATTGGCCACCCCACGAATTTCACTGATAAAATTACTTTTAGTATAAATTGATTTTCCTATTTCCACATCAAAATAATATCCGGGAGTGTCAAAATAACGTCTTTCATTGAAATTTGTTCCCGAAGCAGATTTCAACGTACTGTTTAAAATAATATTGGGAGCATATTTTTTCTCTTTTAATATCAGCATTCTGGTCTGAACATAAAAATCACCTGATGCTTTGCCGGATGTATTTCCACTAGCCATATTGCGTTGTGAACTAACCAGATCGGTTACTTTATAATTTTCGAATAGGCTTGTCCAAACTTTTAGGGATACCCGTTCGGATAGGAGAGGGATTTCAATTTTGAAATAGCCGTTTTTTGTTTGATCACCAAATCCAAAATAATAATCACCCATTAAGCTGATGGTGGTTTTTGCTGGAATGCGGGCATCTGTAAACTCAGGAACAGGATTGGCATTTGGTCCAAACCACGCAGGGGAATATTTTACTTGAGCGAAAATGCTTTGTAATGTGCTGAATAGTATTAATATAAGAATGTATTTTTTCATCTAAAATTTTCAATATAACTCATTTGCAAAGGTAAGTAAATAAATCACTATGCTAAATCACCATTTTAAAGAGAATTTATTGTTGCATAGGTCTTTTTTTAATCATTCCTCCTTTTACATCTTTAATGCTGTGCATAACTATAAAAGCGTCTTTATCAATATTGTCTATTTCGGACTTCAATTTTGAAATTTCTAAACGAGTAATCAATGTGTACACAATATCCGTTTTTTTGAGAGTTTCGCCTCTTTTAGCATATCCTTTTTTCCCATAATAAAGTGTGCAACCTCTGCCTAGTTTTTCAATAATTGCCAGTCTTATTTCTTCGTTTTTATCAGAAATAATAGTTACACCAACATATTCTTCAATCCCCGAGACTACAAAATCTACTGTTTTTGAAGCTGCTAAATAAGTAAGTATAGCATATAGAGCGATTTCTACCGAAAAGACATAAGCTGAAACCATGAAAATCATGACGTTAAATATTAATATCACATCTCCAATTGTCAATGAGGTCTTACGTCCTAAGTAAACTGCTAAAACCTCTGTGCCATCAATTACCGAACCACCTCTCATAGCTAAACCAATACCCAATCCTAAAAAAAAACCACCAAATACTGCAATCAAAAGTTTATCGTGTGTGATAATAGGAAATGGAATAAAATGAACAGTTAATGCCAATAATACAATGGCAAGAAAGCTTCTGAATGCAAACTGTTTATTAACGGTTGAAAATGCAACCAAAATAAATGGCAAATTAATAGCCACTAATAGGATAGGGAAGGAGATTTTAGTCACTTCGGTGAGGATAAGAGAAATTCCCGTTACACCACCATCTATAAACGAATTGGGCAATAAAAAGCCTTTCAAACCAAAACCAGCAGAAACGATACCTAAAGCTATAAAAATACTGTCGTGAAGTAAATTCAACGTTCTATTTAATGTAGTTTTTTTATTTTTGGAGGTGTTTTTTGTTAACGAGTGAGCCATTTGTTTCATGAAAAAGTTGGTTTTATTGTTTTTACAAAAATAGTTATTATTCTTTACAATTTGGAGTTTAAAGTTCCCTTGACAAATACTTTATTGTTCTGTATCAATTAAATATTTACCTTTGCAATCCAATTTTGCATAAAAATGAAGATTTCAAACATAGAATTTCCTGATAAACCATTATTTTTGGCTCCTATGGAGGACGTAACCGATCCGGCATTCCGGTTATTGTGTAAACGTTTTGGGGTGGATATGGTTTACACCGAATTTATTTCGGCAGATGCATTGATACGAAGTGTGAAGCGCACCGAACAAAAACTGACTATTTACAATGAGGAACGTCCTGTGGCTATTCAATTGTACGGTCGTGAAGCTGATGCAATGGCTGAAGCAGCAATTATTGCCTCCGAAGCCAATCCTGAATTTATCGATTTGAATTTCGGTTGCCCGGTGAAGAAAGTTGCCGGCAAAGGGGCAGGAGCGGGGCTACTCAGAGACATTCCAAAATTGCTCGAAATTACTTCGGCGGTTGTAAAATCGGTACATCTTCCTGTAACGGTAAAAACTCGTTTGGGCTGGGATGAGGACAGCAAAGTAATTGTTGAACTAGCAGAGCGAATACAGGATTGTGGAGTTGCAGCATTGGCCATTCATGGTCGTACCCGTTCGCAAATGTACAAAGGAGATGCGGATTGGACATTGATAGGCGAAGTAAAAAATAATCAACGAATGCACATTCCTATTATTGGAAATGGAGATGTAACCACTCCGGAGCGAGCTGCTGAATGTTTTGACCGTTACGGTGTTGATGCCGTAATGGTGGGTCGTGCAGCTATTGGTCGTCCGTGGATATTTGGAGAAATGAAACAATACTTCGCTACTGGCGAAAAAAGTCAATTGCTCACTTTTGAAGAACAAAAAGCCATTTTAAAAGAACATATTATAGCTTCAGTCAAATGGCTTGACCTGAATGAACAAACAACTCTAGAAAATGTTTCCAATCAGCGTTTGAAAGGTATTATTCACAGTCGTCGACACTTGGCTTCAACTCCTGTTTTTAAGGGTATTCCTAATTTTAAGGAAACGCGCATCGCCATGCTTCGGGCTGATACGCTGAATGAACTTTTCGCTATTATTGATTCGGTCAAACAACCCCTTATCCCTTAAATGGTAATAAGAATTGGCAACAACTATTTAGTCTTAAATATGTTATATATTGAAATTAACTACACAGTAAATCTTATTCACGTTTTGTGGTTAGGGTTTCTAAAAATTATTTAATCATGAACAAAAAAAATTATTCACTTTCCTCTTTTCCCCTTCAGGGGTTAGGGGTCATTTTATTTGCACTTATGCTTATGACTACTGCCTGCAATTCTAAAAAAGATGCCAACCTGAGTGCTGGTATTCAATTGGCTAATCTGGATACCACGGTATCGCCCAATGTAGATTTTTATCAATATGCCTGTGGCGGATGGATGAAAAATAACCCGCTCACTGGAGAATATTCCCGTTTCGGCAGTTTTGATAAACTGGCAGAAAATAATCGCGAACAATTAAAAGGATTAATTGAAGAAATTGCCTCGAAACCAGCTCAGAATGGAACTGTTGAACAGAAAATTGCTGATTTTTTCAATCTGGCAATGGATAGTACAAAACTGAATGCTGATGGCTTTGAGCCAATTCAGAATGAACTTAAAAAGATTGCTGAAATTAAAAATGTTACCGACATTTTGAAACTTACACCTGAATTATTGTTATCAGGTTTAGATCCTTATTTCAGCATTTATGTAGGAGCCGACCCAATGAACAGTTCTATGGAAATGGTTCAGACTTACCAGAGTGGGATTAGTTTGGGTCAACGTGATTATTACATAGAAAACGATGCACATACTAAGGAAATCCGCGAAAAATACAAATCACATGTTGTAAAAATGTTCCAATTGGTTGGTTTTGAACCTGCCGATGCCCAAAAGAACATGGAATCGGTAATGACCATAGAAACCCGTTTGGCTAAGGCTGCTTTCGACAAAGTAAAACTTCGTGACCCTCATGCAAATTACAACAAAATGACTGTTGTTGATTTACAAAAACTGGTACCGGCGGTAAACTGGAACGAATACCTGACTGCCTTAGGTCTAAAAGACATAAAAGACATTAATGCTTCTCAAAAAGAATCGTTAGTTGAAGTTGGAAAAATACTGACTTCAGAGCCTATTCCTGCACAAATTGCTTATTTGCAATGGAAATTAATTGACGAATCGGCAACCTATCTTAGCGATTCAATTTATGCTCAAAATTTTGATTTCTATGGCAAAACAATGTCTGGAAAGGAAGAACAGTCTCCGCGCTGGAAGCGCGCTGTAAGCACTGTGGATGAGGCGTTGGGTGAAGCCGTTGGACAAATGTACGTCAAGAAATATTTTCCTGTAGAAGCAAAAGAGCGCATGTTAAAGCTGGTTGCCAACCTTCAGGAATCGCTTAGTGAAAGAATTAATGCTTTGTCATGGATGGGTGATTCAACTAAAATTAAAGCTAATGAAAAACTAAAAGCATTTTATGTAAAAATAGGTTATCCTGATAAATGGAGAGACTATTCTAAATTGGATATTACAAAAGATTCGTATTATGCCAATATCATGAAAGCCAATAAATTTGAAAACGAATATAATTTTGCAAAAGCCGGTAAAAAGGTAGATAAAACCAAATGGCAAATGACGCCGCAAACAGTCAATGCTTATTACGATCCTTCCACCAACGAAATTTGCTTCCCAGCCGGAATTCTACAATATCCTTTCTTTGATATGAATGCCGATGATGCATTTAATTACGGTGCAATTGGTGTGGTTATTGGACATGAAATGACTCACGGATTTGATGATCAAGGTTGTCAGTATGATAAAGATGGTAATCTGAAAAACTGGTGGACTGCTTCGGATAAAAAGAATTTTAATAGTCGTGCTAACGTAATGGCTGATTATTTTGATCAAATTGTTGTGGCTCCGGGAGTCAACGGGAATGGTAAATTTACCTTGGGTGAAAACATAGCCGATCATGGAGGTTTGCAAGTATCATTTCAAGCATTCAAAAACGCAACTAAAGCCTCTCCTTTGGCAGTTAAGGATGGCTTTAAACCAGAACAACGTTTCTTCCTTGCTTATGCCAATGTATGGGCTGGAAACATTCGTCCCGAAGAAATACTTCAACGCACTAAAGCGGATCCCCATTCGTTAGGAAAATGGCGTGTAAATGGTGCTTTACCTCATATACAAAACTGGTATGATGCTTTTGGAATAAAAGTGAGTGATAAAATGTATTTAGCTCAAGAAAAAAGAGTAAGTATTTGGTAAGGTAAGGTAAGGTAAGGTAAGGTAAGGGTGCAGCGGTTGCAAGGGTGCAGCGGTTTTCAACCGCTGATTATAAAGGGTGTTGCGTTTTTCAACCGCAATTAATAATAATGTGCGATTACAAATCGCACGACCCGAACGTGCAAAGGATTACAAGGGTGCAGCGGTTTCCAACCGCTGATTAAAGAATTGCAGTTGAAAACTGCAACACTTTATGCAACCTACACAATCAACGGTTGAAAACCGCTGCACCCTTGTGCAACACCATCACTCTTCAGCACGTTTGTCCGGAATCGAACCGGAACTGAGGGGTTGGAAGCCCCAGTCAAGCCCCGGAGACTTGTGTGCTGCCTTTACACTACAAACGGAAATCGAGCACGGGTAACCAGACTCGAACTGGTTCTGAGGGGTTGGAAGCCCCAGAATGGCACCGAAAGCCATTGTGCTAAACCCTTACACTATACCCGTGTGTTAAATTTTGAACTCAAAATAAATCGGAGTGTGTACCTGTTGCAATGAGCAATATAATGAGTTCATTCTCATTAATTTGCCATACAATAAGCCAATCTGGTTCTATATGCGCTTCCCAGCAACCGCTATACTCTCCTTTTAATTTATGTGGTTTATACGATGCAGGTAACGTTCCATTTTCGGCGAGGCATTCAATAACATGATTTATTTTCGTTAGATTTTTACCACGTTTATCCATTAACCGAAGTTGTTTTCTGAAAATACCACTGTAACGTAAATTATACATCTTTGCCTAGTATTTCTGCCACTGCATTTTTAGGATTTTGAATTGAATATGTTTTGCCTCTATTAGCTTCGTCCAACGCTAATTGTAATCCTGTTTTCTTTTTTTTATCTACTTTTATTACTCCCGATGCTATTACCGCATCTATCAATTTGCGAGCAGCCCTATTCGATTTTTCGTAGTGAATTATTAATGTTTCCATATTGTGGTTCAATTAAATTACAACAACAAAAATACATACTATTGCTTTAATTACCAAATGTGAAACAATAAATTGTATTATTGTAATGACCAATAGTTATTTTGATGTTTTTTTTACATGCGAGTGGATAGGGTGCAGCGGTTTTCAACTGCTGATTAAAATAATTGCTATTAAAAATCGCAACACCCTTGTGCAAATTACTAAAAATTATTAATTTTGCTTTTAAAATTTACATTAATGTAATCAGCAGTTGGAAACCGCTACACCCTTTATGGACAAAAAAGAACATTACCGCCATCAATTACCTCATTTTCAACAGTCCGGGCAAGCGTATTTTGTTACGTGGTGTCTGAAAGATGCCATACCGCCAAAAGCGTTAGAACGCTATACCATTCAGATTGCTAATTTGCTTACAGAAATTGATTTAGCTAAAAAAGCAAAAGCCGATGACAAGTTTATTGCCCAACTTAAACTCGATTATCACTTGGCTCGAAAAAAATATATAAAAGCCTTTGGTGATTTACTTCACTTGCAAGAGCATTCTATTGTAAATCTGGCTAAAGAAGCCAATTTAGCCGTTGTGAAAGAAGCACTTACCTACTGGGAAGGAAAGCGACTCGAAAACTATGCCTTTTGCATTATGTCTAACCACGTTCATTGGGTTTTCCGATTATACGAAAAGGACGAAAACGACAAACCTGTTTATTTGCAAGACATTATGCAATCGGTGAAACGAACATCGGCAAACAAAATCAATAAACTCGAAAACCGTACTGGTGCACTTTGGCAAAAAGAGAGTTTCGATACTACTATCCGTGATGATAAACATTTGTATAACGCTATCAATTATACAATTAATAATCCGGTAGCGGCTGGTTTGGTAAAAAATTGGTGGGAATGGAAGGGGACGTGGTGCATAGAAGGGATGGGTGCAGCGGTTGGGTGCAGCGGTTTATAACCGCTGATTAATGGGTGCAGCGGTTTGTAACCGCTGATTAATGAATTTCGGTTGAAAACCGCAACACTCAACCGCAACACCCAACCGCTGGACCCTTATAAAAAAAATAAGGCAGAACCTCATCGTCTGCCTTATTTTTTTTGCGGTTAAATTGCATTTTGCTTGCCATCACCTTGCGATAATTAATCGCTTTCCCATGTGCCGTAATTTCTTCCTCACGGCTTTGCTTTCGCGAGGCTTTTACTTGTTCCAGCACTGAATTCAGCCCCCTAAATCCCCCGAAGTGGGACTTTTTAGTTACTTTCGTTTTTTTCATAATTCATAATTATTTTAGTCTAACCTCTTAAAGTCCCCCTTCTGGGGATTTAAGGGTTATATTTATTACTCTTTTTCCATTCTCTCTTTCTTCAATATTTACATTTACCAAAGAATCGGGTAGGATAGGAGCTATATTTTCCGACCATTCGATAAAGCACAAGTTACCACTGTATAAATATTCCTCTGCGCCCAAATCAAGTGCTTCCTGAATTTTGTTAATCCGGTAGCAGTCGAAATGATAAATGATACGCCCGTTGGCAGCTTCATATTCGTTAACTATAGAAAAAGTTGGTGAGTTAACAGTTTCCTTCACACCCATAGTTTCGCAAATGGCTTTTATGAAAGTTGTTTTTCCTGCACCCATTTTTCCGTTAAATGCAAAAACTGTACTATCACCCATTTGGTCGATAAATTTTTGTGCAGCAATGTTTATTGTTTCCAGAGTGAAGCCACCTAAATCCCCCGAAGGTGGACTTAAAAGATTACTATCTTTTGTATTGTCATTTATCATCTAAATATAATTTAACTAATTAACAAGTTCCCCTTGGGGGATTTAGGGGGCTGTATTTGCCTGCAAAGATACAGCTATTTCTAATTATCCAATTCTCAGGGCTTCAAATCACTGTTGAAATAGTTGTAAACTATTGATGCTCTGTTATTTCCTATTGTTTCAGAAAGTTCCACTAAATTAGCGCTTCTAATTCGTTTTACGCTTTTAAATTGCTTTATTAGTTCATTTTTAGTTTTTTCTCCAATTCCGGGTATCGTATCAAGTTCCGATGCGATTTGAGTTTTGCTTCTTTTGTCGCGATGGAAAGTGATGGCAAATCGATGAACTTCGTCCTGCATTGAGGCAAGCAATTTAAAAAGTGGATCATTAATTTTTAAACCAATTTCTTTTGGCGGAAAACCAAAGAGTAATTCGCGGGTATGATGTTTGCTGTCTTTTGCAAGTCCGGCTATTGGAATCCTCAACTTAAGTTCGTCTTCAATCACCTGGCGTATAACTTCCATTTGTCCGATTCCACCGTCAGCAATTATTAAATCGGGTAAAGGCGTTTCTTCATTTAACATTCGTGTGTATCTTCTGCGCACAACTTCTTTCATAGAAGCATAATCATCAGGTCCAACAACAGTTTTAATATTATATTTTCGGTAGTCTTTTTTAGATGGTTTCCCTTTTTTGAAAACTACGCAAGCTGCAACCGCATCAGTTCCCGAAATGTTTGAATTATCGAAACATTCAATAGTCATCGGTGTTTTTTCCATGTGTAAAACGTCTTGAATACTTTTAAGCAGTTGAATACTACGTTGATCCGGATTCAATTTTTCTGATTGTTTCAGCTTATCCAGTTTGTATTGTCGTACGTTTTGCAAGGATAAATCGAGTAGTTTCTTTCTATCACCCCGCTGTGGTATGACAACTGATACATTTTTAAATTCACAATCAATCTTAAATGGAACTATAATTTCCTTCGAGTTGCTCTGGAATCGTTCGCGTAATTCAACAATAGCCATTGCTAACAATTCTTCTTTCGGTTCATCTAACCTTTTCTTGTACTCTATGGTGTAGCCTTGAATAACGCAACCCTTTGAAATACGCAAGATATTTACATAAGCAGAATTATCATTTTCATCGTAGGCAAACACATCTGTATTTTCAACTACTGAGTTTGCAATTATCGATTTTGATTTATAATTTTCTATCAAATCATATTTCAACTTAATTTGGTGCGCCTCTTCAAATTTGTATTGCGCTGCTAAAATTTTCATTTGTTCTAGCAAAACTTTGCTTATCTCGTTGGCATCTCCCTGAATTATCTGGCGTATTTGTTCAATGTTTATTTTGTATTCCGATTCGGTTTCTTTTCCTTCGCATGGACCATTGCATTTATGAATATGGTATTGTAAGCAAACTTTAAATTTGCCAGCCTGAATATTTTCTTTTGTCAAAGGCAGTTTGCAAGTACGAATAGGGAAGAGGTTATGTATAATTTCAAGTAGAGAATTGATGGTGTAATTGGAACTATATGGACCAAAATAGGTGCCACCGTTTTTATATATATTCCTAGTTTTAAAAATGCGTGGAAATGGTTCGTTAGTTATGCATATACTTGGATAAGTTTTCCCATCTTTCAACAACACATTGTAGCGGGGTTGATATTCTTTTATCAGGTTATTCTCTAAAAGTAATGCGTCTTCTTCGGACTCAACAATGATATATTTTAAAGTAACAATATTTTTTACAAGAACATTTGTTTTGCCGTGTTCGTGTATTTTGTTGAAATAGGAGGTAACCCTTTTCTTTAAATTCTTGGCTTTCCCTACATAGATGATTTCTTCATTGGCATTAAAATACTGGTAAACCCCCGGTTTATCCGGCAGTGAATTTACTTGTTCTTTTAAAGTGTCTGAAGTTTTCATGATGACCCCTAGCCCCTTAAGGGGAATAATATTTAGTTAGATTATTTTGTTCCACGTGGAACTTTATGTTTTTTTTGTGATTGCAATTCGAATTGTTTCACGTGGAACATTTCATATCTTGTTCCCCTTTAGGGGTTAGGGGTTATTTATCGCCCCAACATCACCAACAATATATTCACATCACTAGGCGAAATGCCCGGAATACGGCTTGCCTGACCAATGTTTTCAGGGTCTATCTTGGTTAGTTTCTGGCGCGCTTCGGTGGATAAGGAGTGGATTGAAGAGTAGTCAATCCGTCCACGGATGTTGATGTGTTCCAATCGTTGCAGTTTTTCTGCAATCAGTTTCTCCCTTTCGATGTAACCTTCGTATTTCAATAAGACTTCCGTTGCTTCCACTATTTCTTCTTTGCGGGAACTAATTTCTTCTAATTTTTCTTTCAAAGCGGGTAGTGCATCTGCCAACATTTCTATTCCCAGTTGTGGTCGAAGTACCAAATCGCTCAGTTTGCAGCCGTGTTTAAGTTCCGATGAATTGTTTGCTGCTAAAAATTCATTTATTTGCGCTGGTTTTATAGAATATGTTTTGATGAAATCGGTTAGTTTTGCCTGTGCTACTTTTTTGGTGTTAAGTTGATCGAAGCGATTTTTTGTTGCTAAGCCAAGGACATATCCTTTTTCTGTTAATCGCATATCGGCATCGTCTTGTCGAAGAAGCATTCGATATTCGGCCCGGGAAGTAAACATTCGGTAAGGTTCGTCTACACCTTTGGTAACTAAATCGTCGATGAGAACACCAATGTATGCTTCGTTGCGGGCAAGGGTAAATTCTTTTCCGCCAACACAATTAATGTGTGCGTTGATGCCTGCAATCAATCCCTGACCACCAGCTTCTTCATAACCGGTGGTTCCGTTTACCTGTCCGGCAAAAAATAGATTCTTGATTAGTTTCGTTTCCAGCGTGTGTTTAAGCTGTGTTGGATCGAAGAAATCATATTCAATGGCATAACCCGGACGGAAGAGCTGAGCGTTTTCCAAACCTTGAATTGTATGGATAGCAGCAATCTGAACTTCGAGTGGGAGAGACGACGAAAAACCATTTAAATAATATTCTTGTGAATTGACTCCTTCGGGTTCGAGAAATAACTGGTGTGAAAGTTTATCGGCAAAGGTAACAATTTTGGTTTCTATGCTGGGACAATACCGCGGTCCAATACTTTGAATTTGTCCGTTGAATAGAGGAGAAAATTCTAAACCTTTTCTAATTTCATTGTGCGTAGTTTCGTTGGTATTCGTTATCCAGCAACTTTCCTGTTTCAATTCGCGAGTTACTTCTTCCAAGAATGAGAATTTGTGGAAATCTTTTTCTCCTTCTTGTTCGGTCATTTTGGAGAAATTTATACTTCTTCCGTCAATTCGGCAGGGAGTTCCTGTTTTCATTCTGTCGGTAGAAAAGCCGATGGATTTGAGCTGTTCTGTAATTCCGAAGGATGCAGGTTCTGAAATGCGCCCACCAACTAATTGATTTTTTCCGAAATGCATCAGTCCTCCAAGGAAAGTTCCTGCGGTGAGTATGACTGATTTTGCACGAAAGTGAATTCCAAGGGCCGACTTTAATCCGGTTACAACACCGTTTTCGATCACCAATTCATTTACAGTATCTTGCCAAATAAATAAATTATCGGTGTTGGAAACGGTACGAATCCATTGTTGTATAAATTCGTGACGATCACTTTGGGAACGTGGACTCCACATGGCTGGACCTTTCGACCGGTTGAGCATGCGGAATTGTATGGCGCTGCGGTCGGTAATTATTCCCATTTGACCACCAAGTGCATCGATTTCACGCACTATTTGCCCTTTTGCAATTCCACCCACTGCAGGGTTACAGCTCATTTGACCAATTTTATTCATGTCCATGGTAATGAGCAATGTTTTGGAACCCATGTTGGCTGCTGCGCAGGCTGCTTCGTTTCCGGCATGACCAGCACCTATAACGATAACGTCGTATTTAAAATCCATTATATTTTAGTTCGTAATTTTTAATTGAATATTCATAATTGCCATTCGGACGCATGAATTCTACCTGAAAACATCATGATAACATTCAATTAATACCTAATGTTTTGGGTTGCAAAGTTATAAAATTGTGAGGATATTTTCATTGATTAAATTCATATTCTATTTTTCTATTTTATTTATTTATTTGAAGACTATTAAGAATCTAATATTTAACTATTAAGAAATATCGATCTATGCTGTTTTTTATGATAGATGTAATTTCTCCGATTGATTTTTATTATATTTGCATGAAATTTAGTTTTTATATATTTATCGTTGGTTTAAAACCCAGCACAATAAAATGCATCATACCTAAGGCATCTGTTGTTGAGCAATTAAACAAGTTCTGTCTGGACGTAACATATTGAGGCAATGAATTTTAATCTAGTGCATCTTGTATTAATGGGTATTAATCCGTTGCACATTTAAAAATATTATAGCAAACACCTACCATCAAATCTTATTTGAATGGAAAGGGTTAATTTTATTAGTAATGCTGCTCAATTCTAACGCGATGTTAGTTATATATTACAGATAATCAAATACATAAATAGTTGACAATAAGTTTTTATATTTTACCAATCAATAAAATAATGAATACCAATAAATTAATCATTTCGGGCTACAAGGTTAGTTCTTCAACCGACGTAATCAACAAACTGTATGGAGTTACTCCAGAAATACAGGAAAAACTGGAAGAAATGTCGATAAAAGTTCAAAAAAAGAAAAATAGTGCTTTAAAAGAGCTCAACGATTTGATAAAGAAATATCCATCAGTTCCCCAATTCAAAAACTTCTTGTCGTCGCTTTACGAAATGCAGGGAAATCATTTTATGGCAACCGAAATCAACCGTCGGATTGTTAGCTTACACCCCGAATATCTTTATGGCAGAGTCACTCAGGCGAATATTGCGATTCACGAAAATGAATTCGAGAAAGTGCCTGAAATTCTAGGAGATGCGATGGAATTAAAATTATTGTATCCTGAGCGAACTGAGTTTCATTATGGCGAAGTAAGTGGATTTTACACTACTGCATTTTATTATTTTATTGGTATTAAAAATACAGAACAAGCCCAATTGCGACTAAACATTATTGAAAAATTGAATAAAGAATTTCGGCTTGGATTGAATATTTTTGATTTTGACCGACAAATCAAGTTGTTAATCTTGACAAAAGTATGAAACGTCAAGACGAGGAATGGGTTGAGATACGCACTCCCAAAGTAATAGACAAAGCTGTCGTCCAGTTGAGTATTGATGCGCCACAATTTACACACGACATTAAGTTACCTACAGCTTGCGAAATTTTAACCCCCAACCAATAGTAAACACTAAGATTGGAAGGAACGACCCTTGCCCGTGTGGAAGTGGAAAAAAATACAAGAAATGCTGTGAAAATAATTAAATTGCCAAGACTATAGAAACCTAATATTTAATAACGCATCATCCTATGGAAAATTCAAATGAAGAGCTAAATCCTCTACAACGAGCAAATGAAGAAAAGAAAAAGAAGCTTACCGATGAACACGGAGCTTATTTTGGAAGTATGTCCGAGGACATCGATTTGCCACCTGAAATTGAAAGTCAGTTTCTGGATAATATTATGGCATACGAAGATGCATGGAAAAATGCCAAACGAATAACTGTTTATGATTTTTTGGGAAATCCTATTTATCGAAAATTGGAAGAGTTGAATGATACTGAAGTTACCGAAGAATTAGACAGACTTAAGAATTATATGAACGAACATCAAATTAGCTTAGTTACACTTTGTGATGTAGATGACAGAAAGTTGTATCGGTTTATAACAGAAGAACTTTTTCTGGAAGAGAAAGATGATGTTCATATTCCGGGAATGATGTCTTGCTACACTTATGAAGAATTTCACCCTAATCATGAATATGATATTCGGAATCATTCTTACGATTTCATGCAATCATACCTAAATAAAGAGAGCGATTTTTATACTACTTTTATGACCAGTGAAGCAGAAAAAATGGATTGGCATATACACTTTAGAGAAGCTTTTAGTTCTTTTTTGTTATGCAAGTTTGAAATTTCAGAACTGGAATTTGATGTAGAAAAGGCAAAAGTTCAATTTGATTGCGAATTTACAGGACAAGTAGAAGGATCTAATAATTCATTTCAGTTTTTAGGCAATGGTACGATGACACTACTTTATAAATGGGATTTTTGGTCTGTTGATAAAGTCAATTTACCACAAGGCGTTGTTATTTAATAATTTATAATAGTAAAACGTTAAATGTATTTCGCCAATTAGCGAAAAAATAAAAATTAAAAAGATATGGCTTCTCAATTTGGAAAAACATGGTGGGGCGAACATTGGTTGCGTTCGTTGGAAAATGTAGATTATGATAATCGATTGCCCCGAGGTGCTTCCTATGCACGGAGCGGTCATGTGAAAGAAGTTAAAATCAAAGAAAACCAGATTCTAGCTAAAGTGGCGGGCAGCCGTCCTTCGCCATACAAAGTGAATTTGATTGTTCCACCGTTTTTCGAAGAACAGGTGGAAGTACTGATGAAAGGAATTATTGAGCGTCCGGCATTGATTTCAAAGTTATTGAACCGCGAACTTGATCCTGCAATACTCACCATTGCCGAAACTGCTGGATTAAAGGTTTTTCCACGCCAATGGACTGATTTCAAGATGCAATGCTCTTGTCCCGATTGGGCAGTGCCTTGTAAGCATTTGGCAGCGGTTATATATATGGTGAGCCGTGAAATCGATAATAATCCCTTCCTTGTCTTTGAAATTCATAAAGTGAACTTGCTGGATGAATTGAAAAAGAGAGGAATTTTTATTGCCGACCAAAAGAAAACTGAGATTCCCACGCTTGAAAGTCTGCTAAAAGAAGCTAAAGTTGGAACAGTTGAATTCAATGAAGAAAGTGCATACGAGAGGGTCGATTTCTCTCAACTTCAACACATAGCTGAACCGTTGGTTCAGTTACTGCCCGATGCACCGCCGTTTTATTCCAATGGAAATTTTCGTGAGAAATTTGCTTTGCAATTCTTACGGAATGCCAAAGAGGCCAAACGGTTAATCAGCAAAAAAATGAGTTTCGATGTTGTTTTTCCTACTAAGTCTAAGTCTATTGAGATAAATTCCCACACAACAGTATCCATTTCCGTTAATACGAATAATGCATTTGAAGTGGGAGGAGAGAATCATTCGATAAAGCGAATTGAAGAGCTTATTCCTGCTATTTTTCAGCTAAACCCCGACCGTTTACTCGACTATCAACCGTCGGTAGCTGCTATACATAAGCTGCTTTATGCTTCGTTACACTTGGTAGCCAATGGCAATGTGGTTCCACAGATTGTTCAGCTTGCCAATAAAGAGTATCTGGTGCGGTGGTTACCAGCTATGATTGATACCAATGTGCGCCTGTTAGTTGGGAAATTAGAGAAAATTCTTCCGCCCGAATTACTCCTTTCTCCTAAAATAATACGGAAAGTAGAACGACTATCGCCGCTCGAAAATCAATGCTCCGAATTGCTATCTATTTTTATTTCCAGTTTCGTAAAGCATTTATCACGACCGAGCAATGGTGATTTATTCGAGGATATTTTCTTTAAAAACAAATCTTACCCGTTCAGTGGTGTTGGTGAAAATGCGTTAAGTGGTGGCATGAAGGTTTGGTTGGACAGGTATCATCTGACAACAGAAAACTTCAAACCAGTAATCACTGTAACCGAACTTGATCATCAGGAATTTGATGTGTAAGTTAGCATTGAAGATACCTCTAATCCAGAACAATTGCCTATTTCCATTTCCAAAATTCTGAAAGAAAAACAATTCGACAAGCAACGTTACAAAATATTACAATCCCTATCGTTGTTGTCGCCTTTCATACGCGGATTGGATACGCATATTAACTTGGGCGGAAATCATCCCATACGTTTCGATATCAAAGATTTTTCTCCTTTTCTGATGGAAGTATTGCCGGCTGTACGGTTGTTGGATATAAAAATCCTGCTTCCTAAATCGCTTCAGGAACTTCTTCGTCCCAAAGCGTCTGTAAAGTTGAAACGTCAGGCAGGACAAGGTTTTGTGCGTTTAGACGATTTGTTATCGTTCGATTGGCAAGTGGCTATTGGTGACACACTCATTAGCCCTGAGGAGTTTAAAAAGTTGATGAAAAATGCTTCCGGTTTGTTCCGTTTCAAAGAAAATTATATCTATGTGAGTGAGCAGGAATTAGAAAAGCTGCACAAGCATTTTAGTACCGAAAAACCGTTGAATTCGTACCAAATGTTGCAAACAGCATTGTCGGAAGAGTACGATGGTGCGCCCGTTTTGCTTACTAACGAGGTGCGGGATTTAATTGCCGAACTTACTTCAACAACAGATATACCGCTACCAGAAGGCTTGAATGCACAACTTCGACCGTACCAACATCGTGGTTTCTCGTGGATGTACCGCAACAGTCGCATTGGCTTTGGAAGCATACTTGCCGACGATATGGGATTGGGAAAGACGCTGCAAGTGATTTCTATCTTGCTCAAATTCAAAGAAGAAAATGCCATTAACGACAAACACAAAGCGCTGGTGGTAGTGCCTACGGGTTTGCTTACCAACTGGCAATCGGAGATTCAGAAGTTTGCACCTTCTGTTTCGTCGCATATTTTTCACGGCACTACACGTAATATTAAACTGTTTAATGCTGATGTTATGCTGACAACCTATGGTGTTTTGCGCAGTGATACCGAGTTGCTAAAAAAGCATAAATGGCAGGTGATGATTATTGATGAAGCCCAAAATATTAAGAATCACGACACAGCACAGGCAAAAGCCATTAAAAGTATTCCAGCTAATATTCGCATTGCTATGAGTGGTACGCCAGTGGAAAACCGATTGACAGAATTCTGGTCGATTATGGACTTTGCCAACAAGGGTTACATGGGCAATGTAAAGACTTTCAAGGACGATTTTGCTGATCCGATTCAAGTATTCAACGACGAGCAGGCCGTGGCTAAATTCCGCAAAGTAACGTCGCCGTTTATGATGCGTCGTATGAAGTCCGACAAGTCAATTATTTCCGATTTACCTGATAAGGTGGAGCAAAACCAGTTTGCCCTGCTCACCAAACAACAAGCTGCATTGTACGAAAAAACCATGAAGGCAGCTATGGAAGAAATTGAAGGCTTTAGCGATTCCAATTCATTGTTTAAACGCCAAGGATTAGTGCTTCAAATGATATTGGCGTTGAAGCAAATATGTAATCACCCAACTAATTTCTTGAAAAACGGCAATTTTGACTCATCGCTTTCAGGGAAGATGGAACTGCTTTTTGAACTCTTGGACAGCATAATGGACAGTGGTGAAAAGGTATTGATTTTTACACAATTCCGCGAAATGGGTGATTTGTTAGAGCGATTTATCACAGAAAGATATGGCGAACGACCTATGTTTTATCATGGTGGTTGCAATGTAAAGCAACGACAGGAAATGGTGGAACGTTTCCAGCACAACCGTGCCGACAAAATCTTTATCCTCTCACTCAAAGCAGCTGGAACAGGCTTGAACCTGACAGCTGCTTCACATGTCATCCATTACGATCTGTGGTGGAATCCGGCAGTAGAAAACCAAGCCACCGACCGTGCTTATCGTATCGGGCAAAAGAAAAACGTGATGGTGCATCGGATGATAACCAAAAATACTTTCGAAGAACGTATTGACGAAATGATTCAACAAAAGAAACATCTTGCCGATATGACCGTGGCTACGGGCGAAAATTGGATTGGTAAACTGAGTAATAAGGAATTGAGAGAGATATTTGGATGATAGCTAAAACTGACGGATTGGTTTTACATTTTTCATTAATCGATTTGTAGGCAACACTTAATTAAAACAATATTTTGTACATCCACCTAACAAATTCTAAATCTGTTAGGTGTTTAACTCATTGAAAAGGGAAATGTAAGGGAATTAACCATTTAAATTTTCCCGCAAACTGACCGATTACAACTGAAATCCCAGATTAAAATGCAGGTCAATTATACTGCCAGGACCAGCAAGATAAAAGGGAAGCTCTTGTTTTGCCGTTGACAAAATACCTTTTAAACCACCGTTAAATTCGATAAAAAAATGATTGAAATTGATATGCTTTCCTATACCACCACCTAATCCGTAATACATTCCGCCTGGCACATAAGCATGCGCAAAGAAACTATCACCATACGCTTCACGCTCTTGTTGATATCCACCCAGCAATTTCCCATAAAAGAAAAACTCACTACGTTTATTTAGGGCAGGAATCAGATAAAGTCTTCCTTCCATACCCAATTGTGTTCCCGGGTAATCGGGTAAATTCCCGTAATATTGATTTACAAAAAATAGAAGTCCCGTTTGGTTTTGCCTGAATTCCAGTTTGACCCCTGTTTTTTGATACATGCCCAGCGGATTACTCAGGTGGTAAGCCAAGCGAGGGTTTTCGCCATAGCTGTAAGCAACAATGAAAATGGTTAGGAAAAGAGTTGTTATCCGTTTTTTCATAGAGAATTGTTTTTTAAATTCTTATTGAGTAATAACTATTACCAGAGCGTAAATGTTTTGTAATGCCAGAAAAATTTCTCAATGTACTTTTCAATGTACTTTTCAATGTTACTTAAAGCCCACGACTTAAAGTCAACAAATTTATCAATTTTGAAAAATAATAAAAAGCCATGGATGTAAGGATTAAAAAGGACTTAGAATTAAACCGTTGTTCAACATTGAGTAGTGTTATAAGTTCGCTGTTTATTAACCTAGAGTGTTCAGAAGTATTCACTGAATAGATTATCTTGTATATATCGAATAAGATATGTACTTTTGCAAATAATAATATTAAAATTGGGTTAATATGCTTTCAATAAATGATTTTGCTGTAGTTGATTTATTCTGTGGAATTGGAGGATTAACACATGGTTTAACTAAAAATGGATTTGATGTTGCAGCAGGTATTGACTTTGATCAATCATGTAAGTATTCATTTGAAAAAAACAATAACTCAAAATTTATTTATAAGGATATTGTTAATTTAGAAATGAAAGAATTAAAAGGATTGTTTCCAGAAGGGAAAAGGCAGATTCTTGTTGGATGCGCTCCATGCCAACCATTTTCAATATATAATCATAAGAATAACAACAATAAAGAAGAACAATCTAAAGATGAAAAGTGGAAATTACTATATTCTTTTGGAAGACTCATTGAAGAAACTCAACCCGAGATTGTTTCAATGGAAAATGTCCCATTACTAAAATCATTCAACAACGGACAGGTATTTAATGATTTTGTTTCAAATTTAGAGAGAAATGGATATTTAGTAAGTCACAAAATAGTTAATGCACAAGACTATGGCGTACCTCAACGCCGTAAACGATTAATATTACTAGCATCAAAACATGGTGAAATTGAACTAATTAAACCAACTCATAATACCTCAAACTACAATACTGTTAGAAAAGCAATTGGACATTTAGAACCTATAAATGGTGGTGATATTAGCAAAATAGACAGATTGCATTATGCTCGAAAATTAAGTGAGTTGAATGAGAAAAGGATTAAAGCAACTAAAGAAGGTGGCAGTTGGAAGGATTGGGATGAATCTTTATTATTAGAATGTCATAAGAAAATTGGTGGTAAGTCTTTTGGAAGTGTTTATGGAAGAATGAAATGGGATGATGTTTCTCCAACTATGACAACCTATTGCATTGGATTAGGAAATGGAAGATTTGGTCATCCTCAACAAAACAGAGCAATTTCACTAAGAGAGGCTGCAATATTTCAATCTTTTCCTGAAAACTATGAATTCATTAATCCAGATGTACCTTTTTCGTCTGCAAAAATTGCAAGACATATAGGTAACGCTGTACCTGTTGGTTTAGGTGAGGCAATTGCCGAAAGCATTAAAATACATATACAAAACTTGGATGAATAAAGAATCTAATATATTAAAATGGAGATTCGATGTCAGTACATTTAGATTAATAGGACGAGATCTTATTACTGACAGAATAACAGCTCTTTTCGAGTTAGTAAAAAATTGTTATGATGCAAACTCAACAAGTGTAGATATAGTCTTCGAGAATATTAGTTCAATAAATCCTAAAAGTAAAATAATTATTAGAGATAATGGATGTGGTATGGCTTTCTCTGATATTAGAGATAAATGGATGGTTATTGGAACCGCTAGCAAAAGAAATACTTTATATTCAGAAGCTCCATTTAACAGACGATATGTTGGAGAAAAAGGAATAGGAAGATTCGCTGTAGACAAGCTAGGTGATAAAGTCAATATTAAAACAAAACAGAAAGGTAATTCTCAGCTTTTAAATGTAGAAATAAATTGGGAGCTATATAATACAAAATCCAATAACGGTCAACTAACTCTATTTACAGACATTGAAAACACTTATTCATATGAAAATTCGTCGGTTAACTTTCATGGAACAATACTTGAAATTTCTGAAATTAGAGAAATTTGGACAACTAGAGATATTGAAAGATTATACAAGGAGTTGACTAAAATTGTTTCACCATTCTATCCATTAAATCCACCGTTCGATATTTATATTTCATCAAATGAGTATGATGCATATACCAGAAAATTAGTTTCTGTAGATGTTATTCAATTTTCATCTCATAACGTTTCAATTTCATTTAACGCTCCTTCAATGTTACAAGAAACATTGTATTTTGATAAAGATAACGGTATCTTGAAAACTAAAAATATACCATTAAAAAATTTTGGTGGTATAAATATGAAGATGTATTTCTTTAATGAGGCTGCCAAAAGAGCTTACAGAGCAAAATTTAAGAATGATGATACTCGAATTGATGGAATAAAGATTTATCGTGATGGTATAATAACGACACCATTTGCTGAATTTGAATCTCATCAAGATAAAAAAAGAGATATATTAGGAATAGATAAAAGGTTATGGCGAGATATATTTAACAGAGTAAGTACAAGAGAAATAATTGGTATTGTCGAGATTACTAAAGATGGAAATCCTAATATAATTGATGCTACTAATAGACAAGACTTTGTAGAAAATAATCAATATAAACAACTAAAAGAATTTATTATTGAACAATTAGATGTTTTTACCGAGTTAAAGAAATACGAAAGGATCAAAAATAAAGCTACTGTTGCAGATGAATTAAAATTGGCAAAGAATGATGTCAATTCGTTTGTAATGGCAATCGATGAAATTACCAAACAAAATCCAGCTTTAGAAGCTCCATTAAAACCTCTTAAAGAGCAGGCTAAACAGGTAAGTAGCACTGTTAGTAAAGGAATTGCAGAGCAAAAAAAAGCAGAGAAAGAATTTCTCAGAAAAGAAAACATATATTTGAGTCTTATGTCTTTGCAAGACTATGCTGCAAATATGTCACATGCTGTTAGAACTTCGCTAGGTAGAATAAAAGACAAAGCAGAATTTTTCAAAATATATTATCCAGATCCAAGCCTAGAAGAGTTCTTCAAATTATATTCTCGTGAGATATACGAAGACATGATGACTCTTAATAAAGTAATTAGCTATATGTTAAGTTATGCCGGGTCTAATATCCCTTTTGAAGACTTGGATGTAAAAAAACTAATTGAAGGATTATTTTATGATTATAATCTTCGTTTTGAAAATGAAAAGATAAAATCAATAATTGAAATAAAGGACAATTTTATTATTAATGCTAACAAACAATTTTTTTCTGACATTTTTCAAAATTTGATTGACAACTCAGTGAAGGCACTTGTGGGTAATGAGATTAAAATAATCAAATGCTCGGGTTACATAGAAAATAATCAATTTTTATTATTCTTTTCTGATAATGGTGTAGGAATTGAAGAGGAAAACAAAGAGAAAGTTTTTGAACTTTATCACACTTCAACTGCAGAACAAGGAGGATCGGGACTTGGATTATACATAGTAAAAACAAGAATTGAAGCATTAAAAGGAAAAGTTGAGGTTATTGAAAATGAATTTCTTCCAACTGGTGCGACATTTAAGATAACACTTCCATTTAAAAAATAACTTATGGGAAAATTAAAGATTCTAATTATTGATGATAATATCTTGGAGTCATCTCCACTTATTGTACATCTCAAACTAAGCTTCAAAGATGCTGATATCATATTAAGAAGAAAAGCAAATGAAGGCTTGCACTATGTTTTAGATAATTTAAACAGTAAAATTATTGTCCTTCTAGATTACGATTTAGGTAGAGGCGAAATGAATGGTACCGAAATACTATCTAAAATCAGAGAAAAATCCTCCCTCGTCTATATAATTATTGTAACTGCAAAAATGGTTGAGTCAATACCTCAAAAGGATTTAATGACTTACATTAACAAGGATGCGATGGCATTTGCAGATAAGACGATTTCCCTTGAAGAAAAAGTAAAATTAGTCAAAAAAGCTATACATAGTTTAGATGTTAGAGTTGATTGTATGTTGGAAGAATGGATTTTAAATAAGCCTGACAGCGAAATCAAAAAACCATATCTTAGTACTTCAACAGGAGAAACGTATACCTTATATGATGTTTTATCAGAAATAAGACAAAGTAGTGACTTTGGAAAAAAAATGGAAAGAAATATCCTTTTATTAGCAATTGATTTATTGACAAGACAAAAAAAGCAACTCGATAACGAATAGATTCATGCACACAATTATAGCTTTTGATAATAAAGGAAATGATCTGAGTTCATTTTTTCAGATGTGTGGTGATGAAACTAGAAGTATGTCTATAAAGGCTAAAATAGATTACTCAAATATTGAAACAGAAGAATTGACTTCCAGTTTTATAAATACCGAAGTATCAAAATTTAATGGTGATTTAATTTTCATAGCTTACTCACATGGAGACGAGACATGTCTCTATAACTCTTCTACAAAAGAAGATTATGTTTCAGAAATCATTAATCATGATATTTTTGAGAATGCATTTATTTATACTTTTTCATGCAAGACATCAGTAAGTTTAGGTCTAGAACTTTATAAAAATGGTGTAAGATCTTATTGGGGATATAAGGATTCTGCATGGGTAGTTATGGAATACTTGGATGAATTCTGTAAATGCGCAACAAAAGGACTAATGTCATTATATGAAGGAAATACTGTTGGTGATAGCATTGACCAAATGATTCAATTACATTCTGATTATATTGATAAATTATATCAAACAGATCCTCAAGCTGCAGGAATTCTTGTCCAAAATAGAGAGTCACTTGATGTTCATGGAGATAAAGATATTAGATTGTTCTAGTTCTTCGAAGAGTGGATATTTAAACCTTAAAGTA
Organism: Paludibacter sp.; assembly: GCA_010365115.1. Lineage (GTDB taxonomy): Bacteria > Bacteroidota > Bacteroidia > Bacteroidales > Paludibacteraceae > Paludibacter. The sequence continues at coordinate 29,124 of JAAFGX010000006.1, read as the reverse complement.
TATATTGTTTTAAGTAGATTAATTTTTTTTATATTAATCAAATTAACTTATAAATACTTGTAAATGAAAGAAAGTCAAAAACTTTGGTCCCGTGAAGAACTAATATTAGCGATAAATCTTTAAAGCAAAATACCTTTCGGAAAGATGCATCATCGGAATCCGTTAATTATTGAATTTGCCAATTTGATTGGGCGAACACCTTCTTCGGTTACATTTAAACTCGGAAACTTGGCTAGTTTTGATTCATCTTTAAAAGAACGAGGCATTAAAGGAGCATCGAATGTAGTTTCTTGTTGTATAGCAGAGTGAATTTATGGAACAACGTATTTTAAAAGCCAAAACTCCTTTCTTCTTATTTCAACTTCATTTTAATTGTAAATAAAAAATTGCGGGGTAAAGCAGGATAATAATACCGTGGCGGTCTTCCTGAGAAAGACGGAGCATTTATCAGAATCATGGAAGCATACTTTTCATCGAAAATGTTATTTATAGCGGCAATGAGCTGAATTTGATATACATTAAAAATTTGAAATGTATAACCGGCTCGAAAATTTACGGTTTGCCAGGCATTGGTTTGTTTACTGTTTTCATCGTTCAAAAATCGACTTCCATTATAGGTATAAATTGTATTCAATTGCAATTTTTTAAACAAAACAGTTTGTAGGTCGATGTTCGCAGTCATTGTAGGAATTCCTGGAAGTTGATTGTTCTTGTAATTTACATTATCACTTACAAACTCTTTGAACCGATTATCCGATTTATTGAAGGAAACCACCGTTTGAAAATACGAAGTTGGTTTGTACTTTAGTTGCAATTCAACACCTTTGAGCGTACTTATTCCGGCATTTTCGCCATAAAACACTTCTTCCGAAATACGTTTGGTCACCAACAAATCGTTCAACCAGATATAATATGCCGATACTTCGTAGGAAAGTAAATTAGCAAATGCCGCTCCTCTAGCTCCAATATCAATTGTCCAACCCTGTTCTGGCCTTAATTTAGTATTCAAAAATCCTTGTGAAGTGAGACTCTCTTCCACCGTTGGATTCGAAAAACCGTGGCCAACAGATGCGTAAAAACTGACATCCGAATTGTGCCGGTAGTTTAATCCTATTTTGGGAGAGAAAATGAATTTGTTGAAATAATTGCCAGAATAATCAATACTATCAGCCGAAAACAAATCGGAAACAACATAACGGGTTGAGTTAATATTGGCTGATACCGATAAAAGAAGCGTTGAGAGAAGTTTCGTTTCAAAGCTAAGGAAGGAATTGAACTGATTGCGATTTTCGTTGGATTTTTGTTTTTCAAGTAACGAATTATTTTCTAAAATACGCCAATAGTAGTTCTCGTGCAACCATTCAAATCCTCCAGAAACAGAATACAAAGGATGAGTGTACATTATATTTTCCTGAAAATTGAATGACATTGCCTTGTCGTCCAATATGTTGAACGGTCGAAGTTCATATTGGTCATAAATACTCCCTGACAAAGTTGCAAAATTTTTAAACCGTTGACCAATCGGCGATTCTACTCTGGCACCACCTAAAAACCGTTTGTAATCTTTGCGCCCTTTTACGTTTAGCCAATTTGCAGCTGCCAATGAAGGCGTATTTATATAGTTCTGCTCATCGATAGAACTTGGTGTTTGAGAATTTACTCCGCTATACGCAACCAAATAATTCAACTTGTTGCGCTTCCTGTTTTGACCCGATATAAAAACTGAATTCCGCGAGAAATTACTGTTTTGACGATAACCATCACCCTGAATCCTTGCTAAGCCCACATTCAAATATCCCGCTGGCTTGGAAATTCGAACGTTTCCACTGTATTTTTCTAAGCCAAAAGTACCTGAACTGATAGTTGCTTCCGCCACAAAAGGTTGGGGTGATTCCATTAAACTCACAAAGCGCAACGAACCACCCATCCCCGAACCATACCAAGCTGAATGTGGTCCCTTTGTAATCTCGATTTTATCGATAAAAGTCAGTTCAATATCATCAATAACTGTGCTTCCATCACCCGTAGTTAATGGAATATCATCCAAAAATGCCCGTGTTCGGTTGGTGCTGTATGGACTGCGTGAACCAATTCCCCTAATTGTGATTTTTGTGGTTTGAAAAGTTCCCGATTGCATTTGCAAACCGGGAACGGAATTTAAAACCGCCGAAAGTTCGCCAATATCGTTATTCTCAATTTTACTTTTTCCGATTATCTGAAATGGCGCGGAAATATTTCTCACGTTTTTGTTGTATCGAAAAGAGGTCACGACAAGTTCTTCCAAATCAATCATTTTGATGTTAGCACTATCGTTAAGCAACGAATCTGCAATCGCCGGTTGAGATGCATATACAGGCGCAACCATCGAAAAACCAAGTATGGAAAGTAGAATTATTGATGTTCGGACATTCACTTTTTATCAATTAATTGATGGAACTATTTTATAAACCTTCCCCGATTTTTCTACAGCTACATAAATATAACCATCCGGTGCCTCCACCACATTGCGTACACGTCCTATTTTAGGCAACAGTTTTTCGCGACCAACCACTTTGTTGCCTTTCATTATCAATCGGTCGAGGCAGTCAAAGCTTAACGAGCCACTCAAAAAATCACCTTGCCAACCCTTATAAATGGGACTGGTAACTCTAGTCAACGAACTTGGTCCGATGGAAGGAATCCAATAGAAAACAGGTTGTTCCATACCTACTTTGGCAGTGTCGGGCGAAATAATGGTGCCATCGTAATCCACTCCAAAAGTGATGACCGGCCAACCGTAATTTTTTCCTTTTTTTATAATATTTAATTCGTCGCCACCTTTGGGTCCATGTTCGTTTTCCCAAATCACATCTGCCTTCTTATCGTACCAAAGACCTTGCGGATTTCTATGGCCATAACTCCAGATACTTGCAATAGCTCCGGGAGTTTTCACGAATGGATTGTCAGCAGGTATCATTCCATCATCAAAAATTCTATGAATTTTTCCGCAATAATTTGTCAGATCCTGTGCATTCATTTTTGTGCCTCGTTCGCCAATGGAAAAGAACAAATATCCGTTTTTATCGAAAAACATACGGCAACCAAAATGTACTCCCGAATTGGAATTTGGCAATGCATGAACAATTTTTTTCAGATTTAGTAGCTTACCGTTTCTAAGTTCTGCTTTAGCTATCGATGTATTCACCTGATTAGATGATTCACCGTCGGCATACGAAATATAAATCAACTGATTTGTATTAAATTTTGGGTGAACAAGCACTTCCATTAAACCACCTTGTCCTTTGACCGTAATTTTTGGAAGCCCTTCTATATTGGTCATTACACCTTTCGAAACCTGATATAATTTCCCTGACTTCTCGGTAACCAGCATATCGCCATTGGGCAAAAATGCCAACCCCCAAGGTATGGATAGGTTCTCGCCCGCTACTTCTTTCAAAACAAATGAAAAACCGGCTGACTTTACAACATCCTTGACCTGAAAGGGCGAAGGTTCGTTTGCAGGCACTTTTGCCACTTCAGCTATCATATAATTTGCCATAGCAGCTATCTGTTCATCGTTCATAACTTTAGCATAACCAGGCATTCCAATAGGAGGTCGTCCGTTTTTTATAGTGGACGAGACATCCTTTAAAGAATTTCCATATACCCATTGGCGAGCCGCAAATCGATCCAGATTTTCGCCGTGGCAAGTGGCACAATATTGCAGATACAATTCTCTTGTGCTTTTTGCAGTTGCGGTTTGTTGCTTTTCCATCACGAAAGAGTAAATTAAAAAGAGCGTAGAAACTGTAAGTAAAACAAAGAAAAGTTTGCTGATTTTCATTTTAGAATAGTTTTAAAAGATTAATCCTTAACACTACAACATGTCAGCAAATAAAAAGTTTGATGAACTTATACTTTTAGTAGTTCGTAATTCTTAATGATGTGTTTTATTGATCTTGTTTTAAGTGTTGAACAAGCGACTTCCCAGTCGCTTGAATAGCCATCAAGCGGCTAGGAAGTCGCTTTTCCCTCGTTAGCAACCTTCGACCCTAAAAAATCAAAACATATCATTAAATACTTTCAATTTCCTTTGGCTTTATACTCTGTTGGCACTGATTTTGCAAGCCGCCGATTTTTAATTGTCAATAAACTATCCAGCAGAGCTGAGAGGATCTACACAAAACTATGAACGAGGTTTTTTTAATTTAAAAGAGTATATTTGCAAAGTAACTTCACAAAATGACTTTTTCATTTCAAAAATGTACACTGAATAAAACAACTAATAAAACAACTATGATAACCATTATCATTATAGCTATCACGTCCATTATTTCATATATTGGGTTTAATAACAGCACCCTTGTTGAAAAATATATTTTCTATCCGCAAGCGATAAAAAACAAACAAGCGTACCGTTTTATAACCTACGGGTTTTTACATGCCGATTTATCGCATCTTTTTTTCAATATGTTTGCCCTGTATCTTTTTGGTACAGAAATAGAAAAGGTGTTTAAAGCAGTTTTTGGTGAGGGAGCTGGCATTTTTTTGTATATTTTGCTGTACCTGTTTGGTTTGATTTTCTCCATTCTGCCTACGTGGTTAAAAGAAAGAAACAATTACAGGTACAGAAGTCTTGGTGCATCAGGAGCAGTTTCAGCCCTTGTTTTTGCCTATATCCTCATATATCCAATGAATTTCATGGGCATAATATTTATACCGATTTTTCTGCCGGCATTTATTTTTGGGATCATTTTTGTGCTAACTTCCATTTATCTGGATAAAAAACAGTACGGCAATGTCAATCATTCTGCGCATATAGCGGGTGGTTTATTCGGAATAATATTCATGTTCGTAGTATTTAATATTTTTGCTGACATCAACGTGTTCTCCTATTTCATTGAGAGTATTCAACTGACTTCTATCAAGGATTTGATTCATTTCGGATACTGATGCGCAAATAATTGTTACTCAGAATAACTCGGATTGCATTTTCTCCCATTCTATCGATTTAATATCATACACAGAATGAAAACTTATTATTTATATATTTGGGTGCTAGCGTTGGTGTTTGTAGGTTGCAACTCTACTCGTCAGCTGCAAAAAAGGCAAATTCAGCAAGTATATGACAGGTTGGGTTTACAAAAAGAACACAATGATAATTTTGCACTGTACAATGAAGCCGCCTCGTGGTTGCATGTGCGCCATTTGAATGGTGGTTTGTCGCCAAATGGAATCGATTGTTCCGGTTTAGTGTATGTCATTTATAAAAATGTATATGGTAGAAAAATTGAGCGAAACTCAGCGGATATTCTAAAAAAAAACTGCAGGACGATATCAAAGAGCCGACTGAGAGAGGGAGATCTTGTTTTTTTTAATAGTGGTAGCAGTAGAAAAACTAAAAAGAACATTAACCATGTGGGTATATATCTCAAGGATCATAAATTTTTACATACTTCCACTTCCAGAGGCGTAATGATAAGTGATATGGAAGAAGATTTTTTTCGTAAAAGCTTAGTTTGCTGCGGGCGTGTAAAATAATGGATGAATGTAGTTACAAATTCTAACACTTCTGAATAATTTCAGTTAACATCTTTATCAACCTCATTTACGTTTTCATTTTGATGAATTAATTGTTAGTTTGAATTCCTAACTCTACATATCCTTAAGCCCCGCAACTCAAGAAACAAACTTCGAATTACACAAATGATTAAATGAAACACTTTTTTCATTTAATTTTAAGACTATTATCACCATTCTTATAAGCTCCTAACTAACAAACTTTTTGAAAAAAGAATTTTAAATACAAATTCGTAAATCAGAACTATTTGAAATTTTCATTTGTTAGTCTCGATTTTCTCTAAAATATATAAACTTCGTCTTCTAGTCCTCCTTCGGTGATTTAAGGGGCACATATTAATTCCTTAAAGTGTGAAATATGCAACTTTTCCTTAAAATTATGTAACATATATATTTTTTATTGTGGTGACCTTTGCATTATATAAATATACATTCACCAATAAAAATTAATGTTATGAAAAAACGAAATTTATTTCTAATGGCATTGTTAATTGCTACGCAATTTGCAAGTACTCAAACGGCAAACAATAAGATTGCTTTAGGCTTAAATGTTGCGAGAACCGAATACATCGGGGATTATGGAAATGGCCTATTTAACTTTTCTCAAGCAATGTATCCAGCTGGAGGTTTGTCTTTAGCCTTTTATTTATCACCTTCTTTCGATATTGGTCTACAAGGAATGTACGGAAGTTATGGTTTTTTTCAGAGTAATGTAAATTTATTTGAAGGAATAAAAATAGATGGATCATTATTTGGTCGCTATAAACTTAACAATGGTTATATTTTTAAAGAAAATTCAAAATGGTCTCCATTTATTAGTTTAGGAGTTGGAATAGCTGGTTATACAATTGATTCAAGGATAGATAAATCAGGAACAAATCCAAGTCTTGATCCTCTCATAATTACTGATGGAATAGACTTAGTTGTTCCTGTCGGCATTGGTTTAAAATATCAAATTAATGATAATTTCGGAATTCAATATCAGTATGTTTATAATTATACAAACAGCGATGTTCATGATCAAAACAGAAGTGGTGGCGTTGAAAATATAGTTTTTAACACTCCTGCTCATCCTGCTTACAGAAAAGGTTATGATGCTTATGGTGAACATATATTCAGTTTTGTATTTAGTTTTGGTAAAGCCAAAGATTCAGACAACGATGGAATCGCCGATAAATATGATATCTGTCCTGAAACACCAGTAAATGTTGTCGTTGACAAATCTGGTTGTCCGGTTGATACCGATGGAGATGGTGTAGCTGATTATTTAGATCAATGTGCTGACACTCCTGCTGGGGCCAATGTTGATTCAAAAGGTTGTCCAACCGATGTAGATAAAGATGGTATTTTCGATTATTTGGATAAATGTCCGAATACGCCTAAAGGTGTGAATGTTGATGAACAAGGTTGTCCAAGGGATTTAGATGGTGATGGTGTTGCCGATTATCTGGATAAATGCCCAAATACACCTGCTGGAGTGAAAGTCGACGCAGCCGGCTGTTCTCTTGATACTGATGGTGATGGTGTAGCCGATTATCTGGATAAATGTCCGGACACTCCCGCTGGTTCGAAAGTAGATGCAACAGGTTGTGTTCTTAAGTTTGATGCTGATGGCGATGGCATTGCCGATGAATTTGATAAATGTTCTAACACACCTAAAAACATATTAGTGGATGCTAATGGTTGTCCGCTTGATACTGATGGTGATGGTGTAGCTGATTATCTGGATAAATGTCCGAAAACAGCAGGCTTATTAAAGAACGATGGTTGCCCAGAGGTCAAAGAAGAAGCAAAAACATTATTTAAAAAAGCATTACAGGGAATTCAATTCGAATCTGGGAAAGCCAATATTAAACCATTCTCGTTTCCTTTATTAAACCAAATTGCAAATGTTCTTATTCTTAATCCAACATATCTGATCGAAGTACAGGGTCATACCGATAATGTTGGGGGATATGATTATAACATTGGGTTGTCACAAAGTCGTGCTGCTGCAGTTCGTACCTATCTTATTGAAAATGGTGTAACTGAGAATAGAATTACTTCACAAGGATATGGGTATAATAAACCGGTAGCCAGTAATAAAACATCCGCTGGTAAAGCCAAGAACAGACGTGTGGAATTTGTAGTAACTTTTGAAGAATAAAAGTTCGGGATGTGCAAACGATAAAAAATTAAAATAGCTCACAAGGTAATTCTAGTGAGCTATTTTTTTTAAGAGCATCTCAGTGTATTAAATCCCTTAGTTGTAAATGTTTTAATTGGTATAGGCGCTTAGATAGCACTGTTTATATAATTGTTATAAAGTGTATTATGAAAATCACATTTGTGGTTCAATTCTGCAAATCCTTTGAATTAAACCTTCAATATTTCAATTGCCTCCAGCTTTAGCTGGAGGATGAAAATAAATAATTAAGGGGCTTTAGCCAAAACATTTATAGATATAAGTCCTTATTAATCAAATACAATTTGGCTAAAACTTTAATTATTTTATCCAGTCAACCTCCAGCTAAAGCAGGAGGCAAATAATTTAAAATTTGGACGGTCTAAGCGCCTATACCAATCTTTTTATTTCAGCGTTTGGTTTTACGGTGAAATAAGCGTTTGAAAAATCCTTTGACCCCAGTTTCGTGGTACGGTTCACAATTCAGATCATTATAAACAGATGCTGGTATTGAAAAAGGAGTGAGGAACTGTTTTCTCAATACCGAATTATTTTCAATGCCCCGAAGCACATTTGCAGAAATGGGTAATGCAAGTGAAGATCCCGATCCAATACCGTTGTAAAAATGAACTTCCGGTGAGCTGGCGCCAACCCATGTACCCACAACTAAATTGGGCGTATAGGCAATAAACCATGCATTTGAATAGTTTTGGGCAGTACCCGTTTTTCCAGCCAGATCAGCTCTGATTCCATATTGGTTTCGGATACGGGTTCCCGTTCCCTGATTGATGGCTTTTTGTAAAATGGCTGTTATCATTTCACTGGTTTCCCGGCTGAATACTTCTTCGAATTCTGCAGCTTTTCTTTTATACAATATAGTCCCTTTGGCATCGGTTATCTTATTGATCATTACCGGTTCTGTAATAAGACCCTTATTGGCGAAAGAGCCATAAGCGCGTACAATTTCAAAAAGGGATAAATCGAGCGTTCCTAATGCAATTGAAGGCGCATCATTCTTGGTACGCGGAAAATGTAGTTTGTTGCATGTATTGATGAGGTTTTCCCGTCCAACTTTGAAGTACAGATCAACAGTTGCCAGGTTCATCGAGTTGACCAATGCATACCACAAAGCCACAGTGCTGTCTTTCGTGAATTTGTGATCAAAATTTTGAGGCTCCCAGTTTTCGTATTCAGGATATACTTTTTGAACATTTTCTAGATAGGTGCAAGGGTTAAAATTGCCTTCAAGTGCCGTAGCATATAGAATAGGTTTAAAAGCTGAAGCAATTTGCCGGTGAGAAAGCACCATATCAAAAGGAAGTCTCCTGTAATCATTGCCTCCTATCCAGCTTATTACGGATCCGTCTTTGGGATTGGTAATAAGCACGGCAGCATTCAACATTTTATAATAATGCCATAAGCTGTCTGTTTTACTCATTCTTTTTGTTTCTGTCCCTTTCCAATCAAACACCTCAATTTCTCTTTTTTCAAAATCTTTAGGAGTGGCTTTGGGCTGTTTTTTTTGTTTGCTATACCAATTTTTTTTAAAATTACGGCTTTGAAGTTGATTATCCAGCACTTTTTGCATTCCAGGCAAATGGTTGCGTATGCCTTCCGTGGTCATTTTCTGAACCTGCATATTCAGGGTAGTGTATATTTTGAGTCCGTCCTTTTCCAGGTTATATTCACTACCATCTTTGCTTTTGATATCCTCCAGAATTTCCTGTGTTTTTTTCTTAACCTGATATACAAAGTAACCGGCAGGAGCTTCTAGATTAATGTTTTCGTAGTTGAGGTTGAGTGGCAATTTACGCAGACTGTCGGCTTCAGCAACTGACAAATACTGTTCTTGCTCCATTAAACTTAACACCATATTTCTGCGTTCAAGTGATTTTTCGGGATTAAGACGAGGATTAAAATACGTATTCGCTTTTAACAAACCCACTAAAACTGCCGATTCTTCCACCTTTAATTTGCGGGCAGGCTTGTTGAAATACCGATGCGAAGCAGTTTCCACCCCGTAAAGATCTTCTCCAAAGGGCACGGAGTTCAGATACAGTAATAAGATTTCCTCTTTGGTGAACACATCCTCAATACGTGCGGCAATAATAATTTCCTTCACTTTGTTTACCGGCATACTTAGGACACTGAAATCATTTCGACCGTATAAATTTTTAATCAGTTGTTGTGTCAATGTACTTCCACCGCCTCCTTTGCTGTTACCCCAAAGAATACTTTTAAAGAAAACCCGAAAATAACTTTGAAGGTCGTAGCCTTTGTGGGTAAAAAACCGTTTGTCTTCAGTCGCAATTAAAGCATTCTTAAGATGATTGGGTACTTCATTCCAAGAAATATTGGTGCGGTTCTCGGCAAAATACTTTCCAATAATAATGCTGTCAGAAGAAATTACTTGTGAAGCTTCTTCATTCTTTATTGCGGCCAATGTTGCTTTATCGGGTAAGGGTCCAAAGATGCCTGTGTACACTGAAAAAAAGAACAGCACAAATAAAAAAATGAGAGAAGATAAGACAATAACAACGTATTTCAGGTATTTTTTAATATAGGTTTTTTTCAGGAGTTGCATACATTTAAGTAAGTAGTTAATAATTAATAAGCACAATTAACAATTAAATAGAAGGGTGGCAATTAAATATATACTGGCTGGACAAGAAGACATTCAATTCTGCCAATTAATTGTTATTTTTAAAATGCAGGTAAATTTAGGTAAAAGATATTAGAAAGAATCACAAATTATAAAGTATTCCTCCGATTGTTGTTTTCTAACTTTCTTAAAGTCAAATTGTAATTGCCCAATAATCCTGTCTGACAAATTATAATCGATTCTTTGTTTTTCAGGGGAAAATAATATCAAATACAATATGTTACATAAGTATTTGCTCAAGTTAGAACGATGAACTGACTCTTTTCATGCCGTAATTTATCAAAAATTAAAATCAACAAAACAATAGTTATCAACAAAATGATTTTTGTGTATCAGATAATCAATACATTAGCATGTTCATAACTGCTGTTGAAAAGTTGTTCGTAACTACAGGTAAAAAAACTTGCATATCGTATATCGCATGTATTATATTTGCAGCATGAGTTTCGACTCAAAACATAAAATACTATGTAGAACGATCTTTGAAATACTGATACACCAAAAAAATCAATAGTTAAATATTGAACCAGAATGCAAAAGCAACTGATATTTTGTGTGAATAACGAACTGGCTGCGAAGAAATGTTATCTCCTATATTGTATGTGTAAACATGCAATGCGATGAATAACAACTTATATGGCTTTAAGGTTTTTACCGATCTGTTGGTACCAATGTATTTGACTATATAAATATAATTATGGAGCGTTTTGCATAAAACGCATCCTGTCTCCCGTAGACAGGAAAGCCGGGTAGTCGGGGAAAAGGGAATTCAATACAAGTAATTCGTTACCAATATTCATTTCCGGCCGCAAAAGCAAAGAGCAGTCCTGTTCTTAAAAATTGTGACTTAAAGTTCCGGATGATGCAGTACAAAAAAATTAAAAGTCAGGGAATTCAATGTTTAGGTATGGAAATGAGTTTGTAACTGAACGAAATTTTGTAGGTCAACGTACCCGCAGAGTAAATCGGTCAGGAGTAGAAGCGATTTGTAGAAGTACGTATTTGTAGCAATATGAAGAAGGTACTATAGAATAATCGAAACAGATCAACCCATCGGAATGCAGAAATTGAAACCGGACAGCGGATGAACCTGATTCACCTAACCCTTCACGGGGCGGGGAGACGAAGGAACAATACGGTTGTAACGGACAATTAACAGCCAGTAAAAGCGCATAGATACTATGCGCAGCAGCGAAACTGTAAAAGCATATGATAAAAAAAAACTTTCATGGGAAAGTCGGAATGATGAAGGAGACTGAAAAGTCACCATCATTTCCGCCAATCGAAGCGAGTAAAATTGCGGAAACCCATAAAGGTCGGAGAGGGAAAGTTTAGCTTTAATCCGAAGATAGTTGCATTGCAAAACAATGAAACTGTATATACAAATTTTTCAATTACTAATGACTGTTGATTTTGAGTTCTTTACATTGGAGTGGATGAAGTGCAAGTCTGTAAAAGGAACTGTACAGAAACACAAACTTTGCAAAAGCTCAGGACAGAAAACTCGATGAGAAATCATCTGAAACACAGTCCCAAGCTAATCGGTGATTATGGATAGGAAGTTTTATAAAATATTCTTCTTGCAAAAAGCCTGAAATTGCTAAAGTAAAAACGATGAAAAGACCGATGTGGCTGTCAGCTACTATCCATTGCGGGAACTTTCCGACAGACCGGTAAAACGGACGGGAAAATGACTTCGAAACGGAAGGCGGGCGGCAATTAAGTATGATAAAATCTAACTTAGTAAACATATCCAAATCAGACTCAGTGTGGTATATTCAGTATTCGAATATTTTACAGAAATACTTTATGTTCAGAGAGGGTGTCCGCAAGGGTACCCTCTCGCTGTTTAATGTGATCGGAAATTAATTCCCAATGCTACTATGAGATTTTGCAAATCAAGTTAATTATTTTTCAACGGCTTATCCTGAAAATTAAGGAACTGGAAATGAAATACATAAATCAAAATCACAAATTTAAAAGGTCTACACTTTAATCAAGTGCAGACCTTTTTTTAGAAAACGTTCAAAATTTATCCGTACGTTTTTGATTTATTTTATATCACCTTCAGCAATTAGATATTCAGCTATCTGAACAGCATTCAATGCAGCACCCTTTTTAATCTGATCGCTAACACACCAGAATGTCAGACCGTTTGGATTAGAAATGTCTTTGCGGAGTCGTCCTACGTGAACAGGATCTTTTCCTGAAAGGAACAATGGCATCGGGTATTTCTTTTCGGCAGGATTGTCAATCATTACTATACCAGGAGCACTTTCGAAAGCAGCACGAGCAGCTTCCACGCTTACAGGAGCTTCCGTTTCCACCCATACACTTTCTGAGTGAGCACGCAAGGCTGGCACACGTACACACATTGCACTTACTTCCACATCGGAGTGCATTATTTTGCGCGTTTCGTGGTACATTTTCATTTCTTCTTTGGTGTAACCGTTGTCGGTAAATACATCAATCTGCGGAATGAGGTTATATGCTAATTGGTATGCAAATTTACTTACTGTGGCCTCTTCGCCAGCAAGCACTTGTTTGTATTGTAGTTCAAGTTCGTCCATAGCCGCTGCACCTGCTCCCGAAGCTGCCTGATAAGTAGATACGTGAACACGTTTGATATGCGAAAGGTTTTCGATAGCTTTCAAAGCAACTACCATTTGAATGGTGGTACAGTTCGGGTTGGCAATAATACCCCGTGGACGATCTTTTGCATCAGTTGGGTTAACTTCCGGTACTACTAATGGAATATCAGTGTCCATGCGGAATGCAGAAGAGTTGTCGATCATAACTGCTCCGAATTTAGTGATATCTTCGGCATATTCTTTCGAGATGCTTGCACCTGCAGATGTAAATACAATATCGATTCCTTTAAAATCGTCGCCATGTTTCAGTTCTTTCACGGTGAGCTTTTCACCTTTGAAATCATAAACACTACCCGCACTGCGCGACGAACCGAAAAGACTCAGTTCTGTCAATGGGAAATTGCGTTCGGCCAACACACGCAAAAATTCCTGGCCTACGGCACCACTGGTACCTACAATTGCTACTCTCATTGTGATAATAAATTAAGACTCCCATCCCCTAAAAGAGAGATAAGAGTGATTTGAAATGTATTTTTACAAAATAATTACGTTGTTAAACTATTTGTAAAATTATTTATATATTTGTACTTCAAAAGACTAAACCTGCTAAATTCCTCTTTTGGGGTTAGGGGTCTTTTCTTTTAAATTTTTGCAAAAGTAATTCATTTTAATAGAACAGTCGCACACTATGAAGAATTTAGGTCTATTTTTTATGATAATACTGCCTTTTTTTTGTTTCGGGCAGGTGAATGAAAGTTTTTTGGATGGAAACTTTATAAATAACCCTTTTTGGACAGGCACAACCTCCAATTTTACTGTGAATAATGCCCTTCAACTGCAGTCGAAGGCTATAGCAACTTCTACTTCTTTCTTGTTTACAGCTTCCGAATCTTTCGAAGATGCGGTTTGGGAGTGTTGGGTAAAAATCACTTATTCTACTTCCTCCTCCAATTACGCTTCTATTTATATTGCCTCGGATAAAAACGATATTGCAACTGGCTGTAATGGGTATTACGTTCAGATAGGTGGAACTAACGATGAAGTTTCTTTGTTCGTGCAGGAAGGAACAAAAAAGACTAAAATTATTGACGGAACCGATAAAAGAACCGATGGCAGCACGGTAGAATTGAGAATAAAGGTTACGCGTGATTTGCTTGGTAACTTCTGTTTATATAGCAAAATGGCAACAGAAAGCGAATTTGTTACGGAAGGTACGGTTCAGAATAATGCAGTAAAACAAAGTTTATATTTCGGATTGTTGTTTTCTAACACCTCTACTACAGGTTCAGCTTATTATTTCGATAATATAGTGGTAACCGGAAGTAAAGCAATAGATAAGGAAGCTCCAGAATGGACAAATCTGAATTTGGAACTTCCCAATAAACTTGTGCTCGGTTTTTCGGAAATGATGGATTTTTCGGAGGGTGCGTATGCTGTCAATCACGAAACAGGAAGTCCTACTTCGCAAATTATCTCTTCTGACAAAAAATCCATTACATTAACTTTCGGTTCAAATTTTGAAACCGGTAAAATTTATAAGTTGGAAATTTCAGGATTGAAAGATTTGGCAGGTAATACTTTGCTAGAAACCCAAAGGACCATTGGAATTCCAGAACCCATCGGTCTGGATGATTTGGTATTTAACGAAGTAATGTTTGAAAATCCTACTAATTCATTGGAATATATTGAGATTTTTAATCGGTCGGATAAATTATTGGATGTATCTGGACTTATTTTTACTACCCGAAAAACAGATGGATCGTTGAACACCGGAAACAAAATTCCACCACAAACATTGTTAATCCCCAACGGTTATTTGGCGCTTAGTTCGGATGCTGATTCTATCAGAAAATATCACCATTGCCCTGCAGAAAGTAATATTCTTTCTACTAGTTGGTCAACACTCAACAATGAAGCAAGCACGTTGGTTTTGACAAATTCTGCTAAAGATACCATTTATGATGAATTAACTTACAATGTAAAATGGCATCATGCATTGGTGAAAAACCCAAAAGGAGTGGCATTGGAACGAATAAACCCTGAACTCCCTACTCAAAGTGCTGAATCGTGGCATTCGGCTGCTTCGGATGTATACTACGGAACGCCTGGATATCAAAATTCGCAGTATCGAGAAATTGATTCTGAGGCAAATGTTGAAAAATTAGTGTGGATAGAACCCGAAGCCTTTTCGCCGGATAATGATGGAATTGATGATGTGTGTTTTATAAAATATAAAACGGATTCGAACGGATATATAGCTAATGCATTGATATTAAATGCATCGGGAGTAAAAATATATCACTTAGCCACCAACATATTGCTTTCGAGCGAAGGTTTTTTAGTTTGGGATGGAAAAACGGATAGCGGAAAGAATGTAAATGTAGGTATTTATGTTCTTTATTTTGAAATGTTTAATCCTGAAAATAGCAATAGGAGGCAACAAAAACTCCCAATTGTAGTTTCATCTAGATAATTTTGAATTATTAACACCCTATTGTCCAACAAATCAGCTATCTTTGCAGCGTTTTTTGAAACCCCTAACCCCTAAAGGGGAATTT
Organism: Paludibacter sp.; assembly: GCA_010365115.1. Lineage (GTDB taxonomy): Bacteria > Bacteroidota > Bacteroidia > Bacteroidales > Paludibacteraceae > Paludibacter. The sequence continues at coordinate 13,590 of JAAFGX010000006.1, read as the reverse complement.
CAAAACGTAAAAAATACAATTAATACTAATTAAGTTCCCTTTTAGGGGTTAGGGGTTATTTTATTATGGAAAAAGTAAGTTATGCATTGGGTTTAAGTTTAGGTAACAATTTGATGGGAAGCGGCGTTGCAACATTAGATTATGTAAAACTTGCCAAAGGAATTCAGGATGTAATGGAACAAAACAAGCCTGAAATGAGTTATGAAGAAGCTCAGTCGGTAATCAATGATTTTTTTCAGACACTCCAAGCAAAAGTTAGTGAGAAAGCAGAAGGAGAAGGAAAAGCATTTTTGACAGAAAATGCAAAACGTGCAGAAGTGTTGACACTTGCCAGCGGATTGCAATACGAAATAATGACAAAAGGCGAAGGAGAAACTCCAAAAGCATCAGATACAGTAAAAGTGCATTATCATGGATCATTGATTGATGGAACCGTTTTCGATAGTTCTGTTAATCGTGGTGAACCTGCTTCGTTCGGCGTTACACAAGTTATAAGCGGTTGGGTGGAAGCTTTGCAGTTGATGCCAATCGGTTCTAAATGGAAATTGTTTATTCCATCGGAACTGGCTTATGGTGCTCAAGGAGCCGGACAAGCTATCGCCCCACATTCTGCACTCATTTTTGAAGTAGAATTACTTGAAATAGTTTAGTCGATAGAGATGGCGGATTTCCGATTCTGCTACATCATTAGTAAATGAAATTATTATGTTAATCGAAAATGGCGGAATCGGAATTCCACCATCCCGAGTAAGAAATCTTAAAATATTAATCAATTAAAAAAATGAAAAAAACAGTATTAATTCTAGCAGCTATTGCTTTGGTATTTGCGTCAGCAGATGCTAAAGATAAAAAGACAAAAAAATCGAAAGATGCGCCGGTATCGGCTTGTTGTGTTAAAGTGTTTAACAATGAGGTTGACTCAATGAGTTATGCACTGGGAATGAATGTTGGAGCAGACTTTGCTAAAAACATTAAAGCCATTCCGGGCGGAAAATCAAATGTCGATTTATTGATAAAAGGTTTTACTACTGCAATGAAAGGTGATTCTGCATTAATGACAGCTGAATTTGCAACTGAGTATTTCCGTAATTATATTTCTGCAGCTCAAACAAAAGAAGCAGATGAAAAAAAATCAGCAGGTGCAAAATTTTTATCTGAAAATAAAAACAAAGATGGCGTAACAACTACTGAAAGCGGATTGCAATATCAGGTGTTAGTTCCAGCCGAAGGACCAAAACCAATAGCCACCGACAGTGTAAAAGTACATTATCAGGGATTTTTGTTGGATGGAACAAAATTCGACAGTTCAGTGGATCGTGGCGAACCCATTGTATTCCCATTGAATCAGGTTATTCCGGGATGGACAGAAGGTGTTCAGTTGATGTCGGTAGGTTCAAAATATAAATTCTTTGTTCCTTCTGAAATAGGATACGGTGAAAAAGGGGCAGGTGGTGTGATACCTCCTTTTGCTACATTGATTTTTGAAATAGAACTACTTGACATTAAGCCACTTATAGAAACGGCGCCGGTTCTAGAAGTTAAACCTGTTCCCTCAGTTAAAAAAACCGGAAAAGTTGCTGCATCATCAAAAAGCACAAAGAAAAAGTAAGTAAAATAAAGTAATATTTAAAAATTATAAATCAAAATGAAAAAACAATCGATTTTATCATTGGTAGCCTTGGTTGCCATATTAATGCTTACTTCGTGTAATAAATACGAAGCGAAAACAGCAGATTTAAAAACACAAACTGACAGTTTGAATTATGCATTGGGCTTGGCCAACGGTGATGGTATTAAAAACTATTACATGCAAAAAGATTCATCAGAGAAACCAATTATTGCCTTGATGAATGCTCTTGATAAAGCTTACAAATCGGGTGCTGATAAAGATGAAATGTACAAACTGGGTCTTGAAATCGGAAGCTCTTTTAAACAACAAAAAGCAAAAGGTTTGATGGGAGATTCTACACTTGTTTTTGATGACAAACTGGTGAAACAAGGATTAGTAAATGCGTTGAATGGATTTAAAGAAGGTATGACTGCTCAGGAAGCACAAGAGTACATTCAAAAAGCAATGGCTAAAATTCAGGCAGAAAAAATGGGACAACAAGCTCCTCCTTCACTTGAAGCAGCACCAGAAGCACAACAACCTGAAGTAAAATAACAATTCAACAAATTAATAATATACAGAAAAATGAAAAAACTGAATATATTCATCGCGGTGGCATTAGTGGCCGCATTTGCGTTTTCTTCGTGCGAAAGTAACAAAGCAAAATTGCCGACTTTAAAAACACAAATTGATAGTTTGAATTATGCTTTTGGTTTAGCCAATGGCGATGGAATTAAAAGCTATTATCTGAAAGGTGACTCAACTGACAAAGCTATCAAATCTTTATTAGAAGGTATAAAAGAAGGCATGAAGGGCACAGTAGATAAAGACAATGCTGAACTTGTTGATTTAGGAATAAAAATTGGAAGTTCTTTGAAAGATCAAAAAAAATCAGGGTTAATGGGTGACTCAACCTTGAAAGTTGATATTGATCTTATTAAACAAGGATTGGTAAACGGATTAAGAGGTTCAAAAGTACAGATGACAGCTACAGAAGCTCAAACTTACTTACAAACCACCATGCAGAATCTTCAGGCAAAAAAGATGGAAGCTTCTTTTGGTCCTAATAAAACAGCCGGAGAAATGTTCCTTGCCGAAAATGCAAAGAAACCGGGAGTAATTACTACTCCAAGCGGACTACAATATGAAATCATTAAAAAAGGAAACGGTCCGATTCCAACAGAAACAAGCAACGTGAAAGTTCATTATCATGGAACGTTGATCGATGGAACTGTATTTGATAGCTCTGTTGATCGAAAGGAACCAGCTGTTTTCCCTGTAAATGGTGTAATCAAAGGATGGACCGAAGTATTGAAATTAATGCCGGTAGGATCAAAATATAAAGTGTATGTTCCTCAGGACCTGGCTTATGGTAATGCTGATCGTGGTGCTATCAAACCCTTTTCAATGCTTATTTTTGATGTAGAACTACTTTCTATTGAAAAAGATGCTCCAGCTCCTCAAATGAGCGCAGAGCAAATGCAACAAATGCAACAACAAATGCAACAACAACAACAACAATAGTTTTGTTACAAATTAAAAAAAAAGCCGGAGTGAGTATCACTTCGGCTTTTTTTGTCAAAATGAAAGGGTAAAATATCATAAGTATATCATTTATCTATTAATTTCAATTTTTTATAGATGTAATTTTTACTTTATCATTTATTTTATATAATTTTGCTGCCTTAATGACAATATAAGTAGTTATACCGATTGCACAAACAATATAGTCCATTTTCGACCCTGCCTGCCGCAGGCAAGTTCGTCTTATTGTCCAATTTGTTTGCCCCGTAAACGGGATGTTCCATAAGCCTTCCGCAAGCGGAATTTGCAATCGGCATTAACAACAGTAGACATTTAAAACAGATTGGACTGTTTTAAATGTACAGTTGGTATTACATCCCGATAGCTATCGGGATTAGTTAAGAGTTACAAGGCTAACTATGTGAAAGTCATTTTCAATTACTTATAATTATTCTTGTAATAGAAAAAGCTTATTTGTCAGTTTATTGAGTATACGTTTTAAATCATTTTTTAGTATCAAAATATTTGTTACCCTTTGAATCATGGAAAAAATAGATCAACTAGATCGTAAGATTTTACGCATCATAACTCAGAATGCCCGCATGCCTTTTAAAGATGTTGCCGAAGAATGTGGAGTTTCCCGTGCAGCAATTCATCAACGCGTTCAGCGCTTAATTGATATAAATGTAATCACAGGTTCAGGTTACAATGTGAATCCAAAAATGTTGGGATTTCAAATGTGTGTTTATATTGGCATTACGCTTGAACGAGGCTCCATGTATAAGCAAGTGGTGCTTGAATTGGAAAAAATTCCTGAAATTGTTGAATCGCAATATACGCTTGGAAATTATACCATTCTGATTAAATTGTATGCCAAAAATGATGAGCATTTAATGGAATTGCTCAACTCGCGCATTCAGGAAATTCCGGGTGTGGCAACCACCGAAACACTTACTTCGTTGGATCAACGGATTAGAAGATCGGTGCCGATAGAATGATGTTGCCCCCTAGCCCCTTAAAGGGGTAATTTTTACTAAATATAATTATTCATAACAGAGAAACTCAACTGTCTGCTTTCCCCCTTTAGGGGGCTAGGGGGCAAGTTTAATTCATATATGGAAACAGTAGTAAGCGGCATACGGCCAACCGGAAACCTTCACTTAGGTAATTATTTTGGCGCATTGCGCAATTTTATCAGCATGCAAAACGAGCATAATTGCTACTTTTTTATTGCCGATTACCATTCATTGACCACGCATCCTACTCCGGGAGATTTGCATGGAAATGTTCGTCAGATTTTGGTAGAATACCTGGCAGCCGGACTTGATCCCGAAAAAGCAACTTTATATGTTCAGAGTGATGTTCCTGAAACTGCTGAACTTTATCTTTACCTTAATATGAACGCTTATATGGGAGAATTAGAGCGTTGCACTTCGTTTAAAGATAAAATTCGTCAACAACCCGAAAATGTGAATGCTGGTCTACTTACTTATCCTACTTTGATGGCTGCCGATATTCTGATTCATCGTGCTACCAAAGTTCCGGTAGGAAAAGATCAGGAACAGCATTTAGAAATGACCCGTACGTTTGGAAATCGTTTTAATCGTATGTATAATGTAGAATACTTCCCAGAACCGCAAGCTTTCAATTTTGGAAACGAACTGGTAAAAATTCCAGGATTGAATGGGACAGGAAAAATGGGAAAATCGGAAGGGGAAGGTAATGCCATTTATTTTGTTGACGAACCGGAGGCTATTCGCAAAAAAGTGATGAAAGCAGTGACCGATAGTGGACCAACAGAACCTAACCAACCAAAACCGGAAGCAATTCAGAATATATTCCAATTAATGAAAGTGGTTTCAACTCCTGAAACATTCAATTTCTTCGACGAAATGTATAATACCTGCCAAATTCGGTACGGAGATATGAAAAAACAATTGGCTGTGGATATGATCTCTTTTACAGAACCCATGAGAGAGAAAATTAAGGCTATCTCGGCCGATGAAGCATATGTTTCGAAGGTTGCACGCATCGGAAAAGAAAAAGCCCAGGAAAGCGCTGCTAAAACGATACGTGAAGTGCGTGAAATTATTGGATTTAAACGATTTTGAAAAAGTCGGTAGAAAGTAGTTGGTATTCGGTAGTAAAAAGAAGTATATAGTATTTAAGATTTGCAATCTCAATTTAAAAAAGAAAAGCTTGTTCCTTAGTTGGAATAAGCTTTTTTGTTAATGAATTACTATGCTGACTTATTAAATTATGAATTAATTCATGATAAACCGTTCCACCACTTCTGCAACTCCTACGTTGTTGTTCAAAGCCACCATAAAATCGGCATGGTGGCGAAAATCTTCGCTTACATTAGCCACTCAGATTTCTAATGTTGCACATTCAAGAGTTTGCTATGGAACATCGTCAGAGCGTTTGTTGCCTATTTGGGTTGCATACAATATTTTTCAGATAAGCGACTGACAGATGTGTTGTTCCATTTTACGGATTGAAACTAATACCAAATGAATTTTTATTTCAGCCCAAAGTCAACTTTGATATAATGCCGATCGAGTATTTCGAGATTCCGCTTGCGGAAGGCATATCGTAGCATATCGGAGATCCCGTCAAACGGGAGAAATAAACAGTACAATCCCGTTACACGGGATGTTCCATTTGACGCACTTGCCTGCCGCAGGCAGGGTTGACATTGGACTGAATTATTTCTGCAATCGCTATAGGTTAAGGGACGATTGATCTTATACATATATCTTTAGAATTTTATTTCCCAATTTTAATTTTCCGAATTCCTAACTTGATTAATGTAGTCCTATTCGTGACAAGCATTTATTGCCTTGTCCATTCTATAATTTCATTTGCTGAAATTTTCTTATAACTTTTTCGTATGTTCATTAAGAGTGAATTATGTAATATTTATAAAAAGTTATGTAATAGTTTAATGATAATGATAACCGAACTTTGCATCAAAATAATAATGAAGAGTAACTGATCTGATAGTTTAAATCTTATTGGTTTATAAATTTGGACAAGTAAAATTCATTTAAGAAATCAATATTAATTATTAAAACAACAATTATGAAAAGAAATCGATTTAAAATGATCATGGTTTTATGTTCAGTTTTACTAATCTCAAGTTGTGCATCTTTAAATAAAACCCAAAAAGGTGGTGCAATAGGAACTGTAGCTGGCGGAGCAATGGGTGCTGTTATTGGTAAGGCAGCGGGCAATACCGGACTGGGTGCAATTATTGGTGCGGCTGTTGGTGGTGCAACAGGTGCAGTTATTGGAAATAAAATGGACAAACAAGCTCAGGAAATAAAAAATACCGTTCCTGATGCTAAAGTAGAACGTGTAGGTGAAGGTATCGTTGTGGAATTCAGTAGTAATGTGCTGTTTGGATTTGATAGTAAAAGCCTCTCTCAGGAAGCAAAAACAAATCTCGACAAACTGGTTAAAGTCTTGAATGTATATCCTGATACCGATATTGAAATACAAGGTCATACCGACAGTAAAGGTAGTGTGTCGTACAATCAAAACTTATCGGAATCAAGGGCTCAGGAAGTTTCAGCTTACCTATTTAGTAATGGTATTGCAAGAAGCAGAATCAGAACAAAAGGATTTGGTGAAAGTGTACCAAAATATAATAATAACACAGAAAATGGAAGGTCACAGAATCGCCGTGTTGAGTTTTTGATTACAGCCAATGAAAAGATGAAAAATGAAGCTCAAAAAGAAGCTGGTCAATAAATCAATTTCGATAAATAATAAACTAATTATTAGCAGTAAATTAAAAAAAAACAAGAATATGAAAAACAAAAAATTTTCTATCTTATTGATTGTCTTACTCTCAGCATCATTTACGATTGCACAAGAACAATCAAAAATATCTTTTGCAATTTTAGGTGGAGTAAATTTCCAGAATCTAAATGGAATAGCTTATAGCGGTGACAAACTTAACAATGATATGTTGTTGGGATATCATGCTGGAGTAAATGTACAAATAGCCATTGCACCTGAGTTTTATTTTCAACCAGGATTAATGTATGCTACAAAAGGAGCAAAAAACACAATCATTTCAGATAAAAGCTCAACAACACTCAATTACATTGAATTACCTTTGAATATGGTTTACAAAGCTGCCTTGGGAAATGGATTTGTGATGCTTGGCTTTGGACCTTATGTTGCTTATGGAATTAGTGGTAAAATGAAAGATGCTATCGGAAATATAGGTGTAACAAAAAACGTTATGTTTCAGAACAGCGTTGATAACCCTTTAGAATTAGCTTATTCTTACAAAGCATTTGATGCAGGTGCCAATATCTTTTTTGGTTACGAAATGGCAAGTGGTATTTTTCTTCAGTTGGAATCGCAATTCGGAATGCTGAATATCAATCCTGAAGGATCGACCAACGACAAATCAATAACAAACAATACGGGCTTCGGTCTGTCATTGGGTTATAGATTTTAAGTAAAAAAATCAATTCAATAAGTAAAAGCAGAATGTCTTTCTAAAGATATTCTGCTTTTGTTTTTTTGGAAAACTGATATTCAGAATTTCATATTACTTATACAAACACAAATACGGTGTGTTCTCAGTACATTTCACTTTGAACTTTACATCCTTTGCAACCACAAAGCTTTCGAATTTTTTATACGTTTTCCATTCCGTTTCGCCGGGTTGTTGAATAGTGAGTTGACCGGAAATAATAGTCATCACTTCAATAGATCCAGTTCCGAATTCGTATTCGCCTGCTGCCATTACTCCTACTGTGGCTGTTCCTTCTACCGATTCCAATCCAATAGAAACCACTTTTCCATCGAAATACTGATTTGTTTTAAACATAAGTTGTTGATTTATTGTTTGATATTTATTTTTATTCAAAGTATTTATTTCGACAAAAGTAATTGTATTTCCTTTGTAAAACAAATATTCATTCTGATAAAAAAATAATTCATAAGTAAAGAATATTTTTCTATAAAACGTATTACATTTGCAGCGTGAAACGCTTATTATCATATAGTTTAGTTTGTTTATCACTTTTTGTAGCATTCGTTACAATAAGTACATATTCAACACCTGATTTTTCTAAAGAAAACTCGGGTAATTATGATGTTCGCATCACCGATCAGTTTTATTTATCAGCAGCCGAATTGCCCTTTCAGTCAGTTGCTAACGAAAATGTAAAAGTTGAAGTTGGTTTGCAAACAACTTTCTCATTTCAAAATTCTCAATTCTATTTGTTTAGAATTATACGCTCAACACAATTAACGCATCAAAATTACATTTCTTCGTTTCATTTTTATTCATCTCATCGTGCTTTATTACAAAAGAGCGGTTATTATCTTTTCCAACTCCGGAAATTACTGATTTGATTTTCCTCGTTTTCGTCTATTTCTGACGAGAATTTATTACTGTAATATTTTAATTATTTACAATTCCGTATTGTAAAACACTTTATTGGCATGTAAAAAGTCTTATTGTTAAGTCAGTATGTGACTGATTGCCAGTTTTATATTTAATTATTAATTGTGCATTATTAATTACTTATGTGTTTGCAATCTAATCAATTACATTAAAATGGAAAATATAGAATCAATAGAGCAAGTTCTGGATAAAATGGATATTGCTACAATAAAAAAACAAGTTAAATCTCCTGTAGAATCAATTTCAATATTAATCGCAGGTTTTGTTTTTCTCCAATTAAATTTTTTCTTCAATTTTGACACAGGGAGTGTTTTCCCGCCAATGTTTCTTATACTTGCCTTTGGATTATTTATCTGGGGAATTCTAAGTTTATTGTTTCGAAAAAAATATTATTTCAATTCGCAAACAAAGCAGAAACTTAAAACTTTAGAAGTACTAGTCGATGCAAAAGAACGTGATAAATTGGTGAAAATCATGAATAGTCGTAACTACAACGAACTTAAAAATCTAAAACTTTCAAATCAGGACAGCTTGAAATTGAGATATATGACCACAAAAGATGGCTCTCTTTGTTTTTCGCAGGTAATTTCGTATGTGCCTTACGAATTTGTGAAAATCACTACTGTTCAGATGCATAAAGATAAAGAGGCGAAGGAATTTTTAGAAAATATCAAAACAACAAAGTATTAAAATCATTTATAATCAGTGGTGTCTGAATAAGTCAATATTAAAAGCTTATTTGGACACCCTATTAAAACAGAACATTATGGAACGTAATGCATCAATCAAACAGATTTTGGAGACGATGGATCGGTCAATCGTCAAAAAACACATACATATACCAATTGGAGCTTATTTACTTTTTATTGCAGGTGTAAGTATTCTCGATTTTACATCACATATGTGGCAAACTCATAAAAGCATATTATTTTCTTTGTTGATACTGTTGAGTATTGCTTTGATTCTATGGGGTTTTTTATCCGGAATAGTTGATAAAACGTACTTCAAACATTTACATTCAGGGACAAAAATATATTTTTACGAAATATTTTTTGATAAAAAAGATTTTCGTCAGCTCAAAAATATCATAGATTCGGGACGGTTTGAAAATTTGAATAACTTACAAAAATCTTCAAAATACAATGCCAAATTAGAAATTGCTTACTCAGCCGATAAAACATTTTGTATGATTCAGGGTGTAAAGTACATCCCTTTCAAATTTGCAGAGTTGACAGAAGCAAAACAATTGGACTCACTTCAAACAAAGGAGTTACTACATCTTATCGGTAATTCATTAAAAACCATCTGCCAGGTTTGACTTAGTCTTTTTTTAATCGAATATGCAATCGGTATAACTTAAAAAATAGAAATGAATACATGCAATCAGAATATTCTTACATAATAAATATTACTTTTGTGCTTGATTTATATAAGGATAGTAAATTTAATGACTCAAAAGAATTTTTTTATGAAGCGATTGTTTTATCTGTGTTTCGCCCTTTTAATTTCTCCTTTCATTTTTGCCCGTGTTCAGGTTGATACAATTTCTGTTCATTCCACCAAAATGAATAAGGAAATTAAAACGGTTGTTATTGTTCCTGAGAATTACTCAAAAAACAAACATTATCCGGTTGTGTATTTGCTTCATGGTTACAGCGATAATTTTGCAAAATGGGTGAACACTGTTCCATTTATTAAAAATCTTTCTACCGAACATCAAATGATCATAGTGTGTCCTGATGGAGGTAACAGTTCATGGTTTTTCGACAGTCCTATCGATTCTACTTTTCAGTACGAAAGTTACATAACAAAAGACTTGCTCGCTTATATTGACGGTCATTACTCCACTATCGCCAACCGTACAGCGCGGGCCATAACCGGTTTGAGCATGGGTGGTCATGGAGCTTTATACATTGCCATTCGCAACAAAGATTTATTTGCAAATGCTGGAAGTATGAGCGGTGGGGTAGACTTAAGAACATCAACTAAAAAGTATGATTTGGCGAAGCGCATTGGAAGTTATGAAGCCCATCCTGATGAATGGAACAATCGTTCGGTAGTAAATATGGTGAGCAGTTTGAAAAATAAAGAATTAAATCTTATTATCGATTGCGGTGTTTCCGACTTTTTTTATCAGATAAATGCAGCATTGCATCGCAGGTTAATCGCCCTTAATATCGATCACGATTTTATAGAACGTCCAGGAATCCATAACTGGGAATATTGGACAAATTCTATCAATTATCAATTGTTGTACTTTAATAGAAGCTTCGAAAAGGAGACAAGTAAATAAAATATATCTTTTGCAATCTATTAAGCGAGCTGTTCGGATTTACCGGACAGCTCTTTTAAATTTTGATGAGTCTGAAATTTTTGTTCTTGAGTCTTTATATACTCAATTTTTGAAATGATTTTTTTCTTTTCAATTTTTAAAAGTTACCAACATTGTAGTCATACTATTTAATGAGAATAAAATAAATTTTGTGGTAATTTCTCTTTTCAATTACTATATTAATTTATTGATATAGGCGTTTAGAGTGCACTCTGAAACCAGCATTTTTATTGACTTATATTCATTCCTGATACTAATATTTAGGGATATATTCGATTTATAACGTTTAAGAAGGGTCGTATAATTGGATTAGAATAGATTACAGAATGCTGTTTTTTTTTAATAAGGTAATAAGGTTGGGGGTGGTGACATATCGGACTTTTACTAAGGTTTAATAAAAAACAAGGTTTTAAGATAATATAAACATCAGAATATCTATCGATTAGTGCTTTTTATTTAAAAACCTTATTTTTAAATTTTCACCTTAGTAGACTTATTACACCAGACCGACCTTAAACTTTTTTATACAATCTAGAAATAATCAAACAAGCTTTTTTCGGTTTTGAATAATGGAGTCCCTGCGCTCTAAGCGCCTTATACCAATTAATTATTTTATATATATTTATAATAGTAGTGAACATATGTTCGTTATATTTATTATCTTTGCATCAAAAATATAAAATATGCCACGTCCAAAGCAATTTCGTAAAATGGTTTCGCCTCCTCTCATGCAGGGTTTTAAGCCTTTCGGAATTCCCAGAAGTGCTTTAGAATCAGTAATTTTACAGTATGACGAATTTGAAACAATACGTTTATTGGATTATGAAGGATTGAATCAGGAACAAGCTTCCGAAAGAATGAAAGTTTCTCGTCCAACGCTGACACGTATATATGAAAATGCACGCAGAACAATTGCAAAAGCATTAATGGAGGGTAAAATGATTTTGATTAAAGGCGGAAATGTACAATTTGAAAGTACCTGGTTTCGCTGCAGAAAATGTTATAAGTTGATTGATGGGATAGAAAATCATATACGATGCAAAGAGTGTAAAAATTATAGTTCCGACGAATTGATTCCACTAAATAAATAAAAGATGAGATTAAAAGTACTATCTGATAATAGAATTTTACTCAATGCACTTGAAAAAGAACACGGATTGTGTATTTATGTTGAAACTGAAAAATATAAATGTTTGCTAGATACAGGTGCATCAGATAATTTTATTCAAAATGCAGCTAAAATGGAAGTGGATATTGAAGATATTGATTATGTGTTTGTTTCACATGGTCATTCCGATCACATTGGCGGTTTAATGGCATTTCTCAACCAAAACTCTAAAGCAAAAATAATCATTTCGAAAAACGCCCTCTCACAACAGTTTTTCTCTGTTCGAAAAGGGTTGAGAGATATCAGTTCAGAACTTGATATTCGTCCTTTCAAACATCGGTTTGTATTTGTTGACTCCGATACTGTTTTCGAAACTGATATACATGTTTTCCCTTGCCTTTGCTGCAGTTTTCCAATGCCGAAAGCGAATAAAACATTGATGAAAATAGAAGGCAATGAATTAGTTTACGATGATTTTAATCATGAACTGATAATATGTTTCGGAGCAGAACACTTAATTGTTTATACCGGTTGTGCCCATTGCGGCATTTTGAATATCCTTGATTCAGTGAAGAAGACTGTAAATAAACCTATTTCAGCATTAATTGGAGGCTTTCATTTATTGGATAGTAATGAAGGGCAATATGAAACGGAAAAGGAAATAAATGAAATTGTAGAGCGATTGACAACCGATTTTCCTGAAACTCATTTTTATACAGGACACTGTACCGGCGATAAAGTGTATAGTATGATAAAACAAAAATTGGATAAGAAATTAAACTGGTTTTATACTGGCTATACTTTCAATATTTAAAGTAACTAAAATATGATATTATGGCACAATTAAATGGTAAAGGACCAGATGATAAAGGTTCTGAAGCAGGCAGAGGTTTAGGAAAATGCTTTAGAAATAAAGATTTGACCATTCAAAAATTTCATCTTGGACAAGGAATGGGAAAGCGTCGCAAAGCAGGATTAGTACTAACAAAAATCAAATAAAAAATGTATATGAAAATTGCAGTACCAACTAAAGAAAACAATCACATTGACGATCATTTCGGACATTGCGAATTTTACACAATTTACACAATTTCAGATCAGAATGTAATCCTAACAAAAGAACGTCTTGAATCGCCACAAGGTTGTGGTTGTAAGTCCAATATAGCCTATGATTTGGCTGAAATGGGCGTTAGCATTATGCTTGCCGGAGGAATTGGTGAAGGAGCAATCAATAAACTGGCATCGCAGAATATAGAAGTAATTCGGAATTGTAAAGGCAATGACGATGAAATTGTAAGTGAATATCTGGCAGGTAACATTAACGATGGTGGTTCCAGTTGTGCAGCTCATGCAAGTCATGATGGTGATGAAGGTCATGTTTGCAACCACTAATAACCCCTAAAGGGGAATAAAAGATATAAATATGATAACACACGAATATAAATTCAGAGTGACGTATCCGGATACGGATAAAATGGGAACCATGCACCATGCCAATTATGTAAAATATTATGAAGCTGCCCGCTGGGAATTGTTTCGCAGTATTGGGGTTTCCTATAATTCTGTGGAAGAGGCCGGTGTGA
>JAAFGX010000078.1 GCA_010365115.1 Paludibacter sp. | reverse complement strand
GAGCTAAATGACCTCTATCGTAACCACTTCCGGCGTAATCATCATTACCGGCACTTCCGGTTTTTACAGCAGGGTCCATCATAAACTTATTGGTCCTACCCACTTCCGAACTGGTTTCTTCTGCGCTAAGTTCATAAGCTACCCAGTTGGCTTGCTCGTTTGGTTCGTTATAGGATAAAGAAAATCCGCTGTGATTTATTACGCACTCGTTTGGTTTTAGTTCGGGAATTTCGAGGCGGGTCTTTACATTATCCTTTTGGGAAAAAGTAAAAACCGTAGTGCAAAAAAGGACAGATAACAGAAAGGAAAATTTCTTCACGGTGGTATATGATTTGGTTAATGTTTTAGTGTTTTTAATAACAGCTTCACAAAGCGTAAAGCCGTTATTGGATGACAATCTACATCTTCACTGTCAGCATTATGCTATTTCCTTTGGATTCGCACCGTATTCGTTTTCACCCGGAGCGCTGTCGGTAAACATAAGTACTAAAAGCCAAATTAAGCCAACTAATGGAATTAAAAGAATAAAATAAAACCAACCACTTTTTCCCACATCGTGTAAACGTCTAACAAGCACAGATATACTAGGGATAAATACAACTAATATGTAGAAAAAATAAAAAACCCCATAAGGCAATGGCTCAATAGTCGTACCCAACACATTGTCCAAAATAACAGCAACAATCATAAAGATAAAATTAAATAAAGCGAAATACCAATATTCGCTGCGTCTAGCCCTACCTTCAAATTTTGCGTAGTTTTTCAAAACACTTAAATAGTAATTCATAACATTAGATTTTTTAGTTGATTTTCCTACTCTTATGGCTTTTCGGTGACGCCCCTCAGTTTTTAAATGGTTAGAGGATTCCATTGTGAATTTTTGTTGTTTTTCCCAGACAGGGCTTAATATAGTAAATGTATTTTTGATTTATTTCTCCAACCTGCTTGGTTTTGGTATTCGACAAAGAACACCTTCAAATCTGCCTGATTTTCATACTCGACAAAGAAAATCTTTTTCTGAGCTTGATTTTCATAGTTGACAAAAAACCATTTACCATCATTGTCGCCGGCCTGGTTTTCATATTGTACTTTGAAAACCTTTAAGTCGGCTTGGTTTTCATATTTTACAACAAAGACTTTTACATTAGCTTGATTCTCATATTGAACAGAATAAATTTTTTGAGAATATGAATAGCATGTAGATATTAGAAGGGATAATAAAATGATAGGATAGTTTTTCATCTGTTTGTAATTGTTTTTTTAATTGTCAGTTGTAACTACTTTCGGCGTTGTCTCCAGACTACAACGTGTTAGAAACAAGGCTGTGCCTTGTGTATTTTAATAGGAAAGTCTAGAGACTTCCTTTTAACTGCGACATAGCGAGACGCTATGCCGAACATCATTTGCCACACTACGCTCAACAGAGAAATAATACAGAGGATAACTCACTAGATTGACATAATAATATTTTATTAAGTTGAAAAATAAGCCTACAAAATAATTGTATGGCTCACTTTCTATTTTACCGATTTCGAAGAACCAAACACACTTAGAATTTAATCCCTGCTTGTTTTAAAATTTTAATAACGTCATCAATTTTCACAGCAACATTCTCACCTTGAGCAAATCTACCACTACCACCAACAAGAATTCCAATAACTGTATTGTCTGCCTTTGATATACACGGACCACCACTATTACCTGGGTTGGCTGTTGCATCTAACTTAAAAAGATTAAACCCTTGATATTTATCACTATTAATATTGCCCTTAGTGATTGAATAATCACCTTGTGGGTATCCTACAAGAATAACCTCATCTAAATTTTTGGCATTTGCAGAACTACCTAGATTCAATGGTTGAATATCTGTTATCTCTGGAACTGATAATAATGCAAAATCAGTTAAAAAATATTCGAATGGAACACCTTGTGCTTGAACTTGCACATTTGTTTTGGTTATGAATTTTATTGTTGCAGTGGTTTGCAATTGTGTTTTTGATTTTTCAAAGAACAAATCTACTTTATCTCCAATATTTTTATTCATAATCATGTGACGTGCGGTTAGTAACGTAGTAGAATTTACAAGAAATGCTGTACCAACTGTTCCATCAACTACTAACTTTGCTACCGGAGCTTCAATATCATTCGAAAATTCTGGTTTACTATTTACCCATTTAAGTTGAAAAGCAAAATAACTTAATATGGGAAAAACCAACAATGAAATAATAAAGACAACATTATGCCATTTCAATTGATTTCGGGTCTTCTTTGCCAAATCTAATTTTGCCGAAGGTGTTACTATTTTGTTTATCATAACATTAGTTTTTCATTATTTCGTTTTGAATATCTTCAAATTCTTGCTTAGAAAGATAAGGAACTCTCTTTTCAAAAAAACCATCTCCTTCTCTTTTAATTTCGGGTTTAAGCACATTAGTTACAATAGTCTTATTATATCCAATATGTTTAATTGGTAGTAATGCATTTTCATTCATTGCTCCCATATATCCATATTCTTGTTGATAAATAATAGCATTTTGTAATTCTGGTAAATCGACAAATTCATCAGTACCAGTTGCTTTATAATTTTGCAATAAGGGCCTAAGAGCATTAATATTACTTGATAGTATAACTGTTTTTAAGCAATTATGAGGTTGAAATTGATGATTATTTCTATCTAAATGGATCATTGAAGGCAGCTCAGAAACAATATTATCTTGATTCCGTGAAATAAAAACTTCAATTTTAGAGTATTGAGAATTCGTTGGATTAATGCTAGCTATTAAATTAATTATATTAATATTTGAAACTAGCTTTTTGTTTTCCACAAAATTTTTACTTCTTGAAACGAAATCGTTATAAGTGTTATCATTATTGTTTAGCAAATAATCCCATAAATTACTGTTATTTGTAAAATCTGATAATTGGATTCTTGTACCACCTGTTTCATATTTTGCTTTTGCAGATATCAAATCATCAGACACACTACCATGTTCAAAGATTCTTATAATCTGATTTGTATTATTATTTAAATCTGCTTCCAATGATGATTTTCTACTTGTCAATGAAGGGCTATTTGTTTGATTATGTATTGAATTTTTTAATTTATTTCTAAATTCTTCTAATCTTCTTAATGAAGGTAATTCCTTGCGAGTATCATTTGAAATTAAAAAAGCTGATGGACTTGTTAATGAGATTTTTATCTCATTTAAAACATCAATTGAGATGTGCATTTTCAATAAAGTAAATATGTTCTTCAGTTGCTCTTCTGTATAATTTATTTTTTGATTGGTTATTGTATATATTGAAGTTGATTCAAACATAATTTTTATTTGTTTATTCAGCTTAACATTCCAAGTACTTGCATCAGAAGTGATTTGAAATTTATCACTCCAATATTTAATAATAATATCAATAGATTCGATTACATTTTTAATTTTACATTTTGCAAGTTCAATACTCTGAAATTCATTCATAAACCGAACTATCCTGTTTTGTAATAGACTTATAATTGAATCTCTTATATCGATGTTGTAATTTGCAATAGCTTTATAATAATTATAAGAATTATTATTGCTAAATTTATCCATAATATAAGCACTCGCATTGGGTTTCCCTTCAAAATTTTTTTGGAAAATATTATCAGCTATTGCAGG
Source organism: Paludibacter sp. (assembly GCA_010365115.1). Classification (GTDB taxonomy): domain Bacteria; phylum Bacteroidota; class Bacteroidia; order Bacteroidales; family Paludibacteraceae; genus Paludibacter. Next base: position 15,515 of record JAAFGX010000078.1, on the reverse strand, counting down.
TATAGATTTTTCAAATATACTTCCATCAGGAGCATTTTTCCCGTTTAAGATATTAAAGCAACTTTCAATATCTTCATCAAATTCTTTCGTTGTTAATTTTGATAATTGTGGCAGATAGCTTTCAATTGTGAATCTTTTATTTGTATTGTCAAAATAATTCTCTGTATCCAACCAACGATTAATTATTTCTTCTGACAAATCAATTGCAAATAGTTCTTCTAATTGAGACTTAGGATATTGAATTAAACTTATTCCCAAAGTTGAGTATTTAAACTCATCTGAAATATTTGCTTTTGCATCAACCATTCTCCTATTATAAAGAGCTGTATATGTATCGATTGGTTGATTCATAATATTGGTTTTATCAATGCCTAAAAAACGGGTCATTAAGTTTAATCCTGCGATTCTATAAAGACCATTTACATCGGATATCGGTGCATTTGCGTTATCAAAATCTTGTGAAATTAATTGAACCTGATAATACGGAGGACGCATATCTGAAAATGGTCCTGAACCTGGCCATTGAATTGTGAACGTATTAGATTTATTACTGTATTTTGAAATTGCTGCTATTGAATTTATGTAATTTATAAATAATGGTCTTTTCGTAGCATCGGATATTGATGCTCGATCTGGTGTCAAAAAAAGACCATAAACATTAGCGTTTTGTGTCACCTGTTTAACCAGATAAGGAATGTCAACACATAAACCCGAACCTGTTCCTCCTGTTAGAGTCCCTACAATAAAAATATTTGTGTTATTATTTCCATTGATTTTTCCATACTTTTGCTGAATAAAGTTTCTAACATTAGTGAAATTCCCCCATAATGCTAAACGACCATAAGCACTCATACCTCCAGCACCTTGTTCATTATTTAATACTGTTGCTGGACTTGGTATCCATCCAGTATCAGGATTGTCTGAGTTTTTTAAATTATTTATTGTAGCTTGGTTATTTTTCAAAGATATGAATAGTCTATCAATATCTGATTTGCCTGTTGCTGTGTACTTAGACATCTGATCTTTATCCGTCTCAATATAAAAATACTCTACACCATCCGGTTTATTCTTACCTGTCAATTCATAATAAAATTGTTGAGCTTCTTCGATGATATGAAGTCCGCTACTTCCGATGCCTATAATTAATGCTGATGCCATAGTCGTATTATTTTATAAGTTTATTGATTTGAGATTTCTGATAATAAAATAGTGAGATTACTCCTATGAGAAGAAAAATCTCAGGAGCTAACAAGAAATAGATATTGAATATACTTAATGGAAATTGTTTCCAGAGAAACCAGTGTAATCCATTTACTTTAATCAAGAAAAACAAATACACCGAAATAAATAAGACTAAAGCAATAAAACTTTTGAGTAGTGAAAATTTCAATGTTAGCGTAAATACATCTTTGTCCGACTTATAAAAAAAATGCATATATGCCGTGTTAAAAAGCCAAATTAGAACTACTGAAGCTCCAATTAATGAAAGAAAACGAAAGAGCAGCCACAATGGCGACACGAATTCAAATAAAAACAAGTTTTCCATACTATTATAATTTAATTTGTTACATGGGGATTAATAAGAAATATCACTAAAAATGTCAATAAAACAAGACATAATGAGATATAAACAAAAATTAAGTCGAAAGTTAAAAGTGACATGACTGATTGAACGGAAATGTAATATGAAGAGGCATCTGAACCATCTAAAATTTCCGAATCTGACTCTCCAAATAGATACATACTTGGATCACCGCCTTGATTTACAAAGAATATTTTATCATAGAATTCACGTGGTGATATTTTATCTTTAGACTTTGAATCCAAAATTGAACCTCCTATTTTCTGTACTTCTTTTTGATTTTGATAGTATAAATTTTCTGCACCGTCAGTAAGTATAATCAACCTTTTTTCTTTAAAATCGGTTGTCGATTTCTTTGCAGTTAGAAAATTTTGCCATATTGCTTCTGATATTGGGGAACCAATGCCGGATATTTGTATATCCTGACCAATTGCATTGATAACATTTTGTGAGTTATCGAATGAATAGGTTGTAGTTCCCAAGCTGTCTGGATTATTGACAATTGATATTTTTTTCAAATTAGTCTTAAGTCTAGCAGCTTTTCTAATACAATCAGCCTCATTATTGCACATTGGAAAATATGACAAAATATATTGCGCTTCCTTTGGAGAATATGACAATGATTCAGAAAATGAATTAACACTCCAAATTAAATTATTCTCCATAGATAGACTGTTGTCTATAACAATGGAATAGAGATACTTAGTGTTGGGTGCGATTAACAAAAGCAGGAATGGTAACAAAGTAAGCAACCAATAGAACTTTCTCCTGTTAAATTGTTTTCTCAGATTATTCAAATCCTCGATTCGTATTCGGCTCGAAATTGGAAACCCAACAATTAAATGATCCTTTGTTTTTGAAAACAGACCTTTTCCATTAACAATAAGGAAGATTGTTATTAAACATAAAACCAATAATACCAACAAACAAATTAGTTCGCACTGTTGGATAGCTATAATCTCGGTGAACCTTTTTAATACAAAAACGGTCGTCAAGTAAATAACAGTTGTAATTGTACTTGCATAAAAAGCCGACCGATTTAGATTGTCCGTTACTTTCTTTTCTTTGTTTTTGAACTGTCGTAAATGAATTGCAAATATTAAAGTGAATAATGCCAAAGTTCCCAATGGAATATAATAAGTATATTCGCTTACTCCAAAGTTAGAATAGTAATACTTGAGTTGTTCAAACCAGTTGTTGTTCATATTTTCTTTAAATTAATCGCGTTCGTATATTAAATCTCCTGGGGTAGATTTAAGTAATCTGCTTACTGTGTAATATATTGCTCCTAATGCGAAGATTATTGTTGCCACCATTGAAAGAATTGTGATGTTACTATAAACATTAAATATAGGTTCACCTTCGTTTAGAATGCCAATAAAGGCGGTAGTATATTGAACAATTAATGAAAATGCAAATGCTATAAATAAAGCAGATAGAATCATGACGGACATAACCATCATATATACTTTAATTAGCCAATTGTTACTCATCCCGAAAGCTTTAAACGTACCAATATTTTTCTTTACCTTTTCAAAATGACTTCGGAAAAGGTTGATCAGAAATATCACAATAAAAGCTATTGAAATAGCCACTATAACCATAGATAATAAATTTCCTAAACGGCTGATAATGCTAAAATTATTTTTGGCATCGATTTGAGTCATATCAATCTTAACACCACATTCCTCGTTTGCCCATTTAGCAAAAGATTGAATACTATCTAACCTTTGAAAATCAATTGACAAGTAATCAGTAGAAATTGTGATTTGTTGATTTGTTGTATTATAAGAGAACACTCTATATATATTACTCGAATTAAAGTGTTTCTCTATTTCTTTTGCAAGTATGCCAATTTCGTGTGTTGAAATTGAATCACCCATGTTGAAATTCACTTTCAACAAATTATAATCTTTAAATGAGTTAATCTCTATTGATTGATCAATTTGATATGTTTTTGGAGTAAGGGATTGCAATAATAAATTTAGTTTTTTTTTCGTAAAAGCTTCATCAACACTTGCAAATTCTAATGAGTTTATATATTCAGGTTTAGTCAAATCAAATGCATCATCTTGATTATCTTTTTGTTGTACAAAGTATTCAGTACAAAGAAACGACATCATACCTGGCAGTTGTTTTACAACTGCAATAACCGGAAGGGGAGCTCCAAAATATCCATTACTTGTTTGTAGGTTAAGGTCTTTTACAACGTCAGTATTTTCATCGACAAAAGGATATGCAATATCAATAAAAAGAGGAGTGTCATCATATCCCATACGTATAAGCATGTCTTTAGTTACAATTAATCTAACACTTTTGGAGTTCATCAACAAATTTCTTCCTTCAATCAAGTTGTCTTCGCCCAATATACGATTCAATATTGGACTAGTTGTCTTTATTGTTCGGCCTTCGAAGGGAGTTATCTTGGATTTAGATGTAATGAAGTTAAGATTTCTATAAAGATTTTCCTCTACATTGCGAAACCCAAAACGTTTTGAAATAACTTGTGCGGTTCCCGTACTGGATAACTCAGCAATCAACTTACTTATGGGAGCATCATTCCGGTTTTGAACATTTACCCAATTAATAAATGGGTCATTCATTTTCTTATCTAAATAGCTCAGACTGCTTTTGCTAAAACTAATGCTTAATATTGTAACCAAAAACATGGCGAACAATATCCACCAATTGGTTTTACTCTTACCGAGTATTACTTTGAGCTCTTTTTTGAAAAATAATTTAAAGCTTTCTTTATTCATTTTGTTATTTACCATTATACTTCAAGACTAATTGTAATTCATTGTCACTATGTTTTCCAGCATGAGAAAACCAAACGCCATCTCTTTTATCATAAATTGATTTTTCATCAATTACTCCATAGTATCTATCCGGATTATTTTCACGTGGTACTGAATGTATCTTTACTATTAAATCACCAAACTCAATCGCCAAATCAATAGAATGAGAGACTATAATCGCCGTTGCATCTCTATGATTACTCTTTTCATCTTTCAATTGATTTTTAAGAATTGTCATCACTTTTTCAGCTGTAACCGGATCCAGATTCCCAGTAGGTTCATCACCAAAAAGGACTGAGAAATCAGGAACAATTGCTCTTGCAAACGCCAACCGTTGCTGTTGACCTCCAGACAATTCAAATACCTCCCTTTTATGGTCGATTTGGCTTAATCCTAATGCGGTCAATGCTTCTTTTGTTCGAGTTATACTTTCACCTCTTGACTTACCTTGCAGCATACGTGTGATAGCTATATTTTCATAAGCAGTAAAGTTTCGCATTAGATTTGTTTGCTGGAAAATAAAACTAAAGTTATTGAGACGAAATCTAGATAATCTTTTATCTCCTTTTTCGCCCCACAAGTCAAGTATATTTACATCTTCCGACACTGGTGTTGCTCGATAATTTAAAAGAGTATCAGGTTCAGAGATAATAGTATTATTCATTAACCCTAAGGTTTCCAAAATTGTACTTTTACCAATGCCTGATTCCCCAACTACGAACACGATTTTCCCAAAAGGTATTTGCAGCTGTTTTACATCCAATACTACTTTATCAGTTTGATAAGCGCATTTTAAGTTCTTAATGTCAAATATATAGTTCATCAAAATTTGTTTTTTTTATGGCAATTCTGCTATTGGTATCCAATAGTATTTTATTCCGTTAGATAGAAAAATATAACTCTTATCATTTTGAATTTTTTCAAACCGAGGTAGTCTACTATTGAAATTATCGATATATTCTCTTAGCTTATCTTGTGATACTCTTTTTGGTTCTAGTACGTCAACAATTTTAATTCCGCCAAGTGTACTTGGTTTAAATTTTGCGGGTACTCCATACATTTGCGCCATAAGTGTTTCAACCTCAATGTTTTCTACATTAATGTTACCAAAGAAAGTAAGAGCCAAACTTCTTAATGCTTGATAATAAGCCGTTCTATTATTTACAAATTCATTTGATCTTAATTTATTTAGTTGAGTGAGAAGAGAAATATATTCTTCATGAGAAATAAATAGCACAGGAACAAACATTTCATAATTCATATTCCCAGGATTATCACACGTATAACCTGCTATTTTCACTTCTTTATCAATCAATGATTCAATTTCATCATTGCTCCAACCCCTTAATTTCAATTCTTCTTTAACAGCAGCAGGTATGGTCCCGATTGATGTTGAGCCATCTGCAAGGAAGTTTTGAAGTTCATTAATTCTATCACTTACTGTTTTCCCATATTCTTTTATCATATCTTCAACAAGTGATTCTAAATATTGTGGTTCTTTTCGTTCATTTGGATTACAAAAAGTATAAGCTCCAACAATAGGTGTCAATTCATTTTGTTTTCCACCTACTCTGTATGTTTTATAAAGACCTCTGCTATTCAATTTGATATCTACACTGCCATACGAACCTGCTAATTTTGTAACACCATCGATTGTTTTTGATATCATTTGTTTCGCTTGTAATGTAAAAGCGTTGTATGCTTTGTTATTGCCATTATTTGCCTGAAAAGCAAGCATATTTACTCGGTAATCAATAAGATTATCAATTATAGTAGTTATATTCTTTCCCTGTGGGTCAGGGTTGTGATTTCCACAGTCTCCGATTAAAAAAATAAAATTACTTTCATTTTTTCTAACCATTGTTTTTAATGCTGTTTCGAGCCCAGAAAACATTGCTTCTTCGTAGTTCTTATCTCCACCATTAGGTTGTTTAGCCTCACGTGTATTTAAAAAATTGCTAACAGTTTCATAATTATCAGTAAGTAACATTTTCTCAATTTGTTTGTCTCCATCTGTATAATCCCGATAAACAACAGCACCAAATTTGTAACTGTTTTTTACATCTTTTCGCATACTTTTATCAATAGCATTGGCAATTGGTTTAAAGTATTTACCCATACTAATTGTACCATCAACAACGAATATAATATTGACATGATTAATCTTATTTAATAGGTCCTGATATTCTCTTTGAAGTTTAGCTTTACTATCTGCATCAATTATTGGTCCATTGGAACCTCCAATTTGCCCGATACTTGCTACCCGATAAATCCCAGCTGTCAATTTCGATTCACTTGCAATTAACGGTAATCGAACTAACTGTGGATCTGTTCTTTGAGTTGACAATTTCTGACCTATCCAATAAGCTTTATCTTCAGTAACTACACCTTCCTTTTTATATTGCTTTGCAAATTCCTCCGACTTTAATACCATTGGTAGTATTTCACTGCTTTTGAAATTATTTACAGCTTTACTATCCCATGTAGTTTCAAAGCAAAGACGATTGTCCCATGTATTCACGTTTCCTTCCCCGAGCCAACCATATAAATTATTTTCTCGTCCAATGGAAGAACTAATAGTCCAATTCTTTGACAATAAATAAAATAATTTACCATTTATATTGGCCGTTTTCATTATAAAATAAAACTCTAGTTTATTTGCCGCTTTTCCTGATTTGGCTCCAGTAAATGGATTTGACAAAAAGTTAGGAGCAATTTCACCTCTATTATTTGCATCCAAATTAATCAAAACAACTGCTTTTCTAAAAACCTGATTTTTATCCATTGGACATCTATCCCATAATAATAAATTATCCAAGCTCACCCAACCCATCGATTCACCTTTGACAACTGGATAGGTTTGATTGTATTCACTTTCTTTATAAACCAATGCATAATTATTCTGAATATCCGCGATAATTAGTTTTTGTCCGAAACTTAACCTTTTGTAAAAGTTTCCTCCACTAGGCGATGTATATGTCTGATTACCATCCTTATCACTATATACTTCCCAATAGGTCTTTGTATCTTTACCATATCTATCTTTCATAATCAAATCATTCCACTCAGTATTATCTTTTTCATTGGGCGATTTTAGAAAGCTTGGTAAATAAACCTTAACATTATCAGGCAATGTTGTTTGTGATTGTAAAGCAAAGCATATTGCTAAAAACGATACTGTTATTATTTTCTTCATATCTTTAGTATTCATTTAATTTTGTATTTTCATTAGTTATAAAGCTATAGTATTTACCCAAAGCACTTTCAGTTCTGAGATTAGGTAAAGGGTCGTTTGAATCATGACAAATAAATAATTGGAAATTTGAACCAAAATTATCATTAATGCCACAGCTTGCGATTAAAATTCCTAGAATATTCTTGTTGTTCTCAGCCTGCCAAAACCCCTTACCAGTAAAGGTGTGCCATATTACTGTGTTATATTTATTAGTTGTCAGAAGGCTGTTCTTTAATTTAGAAAATTCATACTTGCTAAAAACTTTTAAAATATTATCAACTTCATCACTTGCATATAGATTTGTTATATTGTTACCATTAATTAAGGGATATAAGTTGACCCATTCCTTCAAATCATTTGTACTAAACTGAGTCATCCCTTTCGTAAAGTATAAAATACAATCTTGATTTTTATCAACAAGTTCCGAATTTAGTTTTTTAAGTTCGACAATTAACTTTTGATAATCAGTGTTGTCATCTTGACATAATGCAATGTAAACAAAATGATAATCAATCACTTTTTTCTCTTGAGATATTGCATAATTATTGATTAACAATATGATTGATAAGAGTAATAGATATTTAGTAAGTTTTTCTAACATTGATAGAAATTATTTCGTTATTAACAACAGTCATATTTTGAATTGTATAATTATTTTCGCTATTACAATCAACCATTAAATCATATAAGGTATTGATACTACCACCAGCACCACTAACTTTAATATTACCCGTTGATAATAAATCAGATAGTTGATTAAAGGCATTGTCATCACTATTAGATATTTTATTTAAAAGAGCTTGTATGACTGTCTGAGAAGGTGGTGGAGTATTTACAATTGGCGGCAATATTAATAATTGATAAATGTCATGTATTGAATTATCATCAATCAGTCTTACTTCAATAATATTGTTATAAGTGCCCGCTGAAACATTATTAAATATATTACTAGGAAAGAAATCCTTACCATCTATAGAGAACTCACATAATTTACTTATTGAATCTGGGTGTATTTTAATAGTAAGTGTGTATTTTAATGTTTTTTTGTTTGGAACTGGAGTCACACTCACAATAGAAGGAGGAGGTGGAGGTGATGGAGGAGGAGTGTCAATAATATATGGACCTTTAGTTTTATCATATGTAATATTCGGTCTGTCAGATCCTGTCTTCTTTCCAATATATTGAACATTTACATAATAAGAGCCAGGCATTAAACCGACAAAAGTTTTTGATTTTAGTCCTTTTGCACTTTCATAAGGTGTTCCACTTCGTAATATTTCAATCACGAAATCATTCTTATTATCATTATCAACATTTAGTTCAACCTTAATACTTCCGGCACTTGCTTTAAAAGTTATAGTTGCCGTAACATCTTTTGTGTCTCCACAATTTTTTAATAATAAAAGAAAGATTATTACAGCTACTACTCCACCTGCAATTTTTGCGATTTTAGTCCAGCCAGTTGCACAGCAAACACTTCCAATTTGTTCAAAATCAGTTGAACCACATTGGGGGCAACATGTAGGATCCTTTTCTGACCACTCATTTAAACATGCAGGGTTATTACATTTCCATTTTGCCATATATTCAATTATTTAAAAATTATAATTAATACCTATTTTTATATTCAGATTATTTTTTAGTATTGATTGGTAAGCATAATATAAACTTGTATAATCGTGTTGATTTTCACTTAGAATATATGCTCCTTTGTAATTTGCCATATTAACAAAAGTATAATCATATCCACATTTTATAGATGCAGTATATTTTTGATTTATTCTGTAACTTGCCCCAAAATTAGCAAATACACCGTAATTCAATTTCGGTAGCTCTATAGTTTTATCTTGCATCGACAAATCAAAGTATCCATAATCGTAATAATGATCCATAGTCAATTTATCATACTGATCATAATAGCCTTTGTATGAGGTACTAGTTGACGCTGAATAGCTATTACTAACGAGATAATATACTTTAGCTCCACCTCCGGCTTCTAAACTGAATTTCTTGTTCAGTAAGTATTTAAATTTAATTCCGATAGGTAGATATAAATAATTCAAATCTATTTTTTCTTTAATATTATTTAGTTGTACTTGTCTCAAATAGCTATCTCCATCAACATCTAATGCAGAGTATTCGTTATAGTTACTGCCGGAGAACTCAATTCCTGTTTTCTCCAAACCAATTCCTGTGTTTAAATAAAAGTTAGTTCTCCCTAATTTAGCAATTTTTCTATTAAAATCAATACCTATTCCATACCCGTAAGTTGTTGAGCTAATATTTTTGAGTAAACTGTTTGTAATATCTTCAATCGAATTTAATTGATAATTCGAAGTAATATTGTATTGTAAATTTAAACCGATATCATATTTATAATTGCGGACATCAACAAAATAAATATTCTTGTCTGGTAGTTTTGCAGTATCAGACTTTATATTTAAATACGCATCATAGGATTCAATTTTAATTATCCCTTTTGGATTTGTGATATTCGGTATAAATACTGTTATTTCATTATTTTTTCCTTCTATTTCTAATATCTCATCTTTTATTTTTATGGGATCATTAATTAGATCAACATCTTTAAGACTAAATTTAGCAACGCAAAACTCAGTAATTTGAGTTTCAGATGTAATTGATTCTATCTTACAATCAATTTTGTTAGAATTAATTACATTAATCAGAATTTTGAAATTTAGTATAAATTTTCTGTCTGGATATCTGAAATTATTCCAGTTTCTAAAATAAATTCCTTTAGTTAATTTTAGTTTTATTCCGTAATTACTTCTCCCTCTAACTTCTAACGAGTCAATAAAACTTAAATTTGAAATCTCAACCCCAATTGTTGATTTAGACAAATCATCTTGAGTCAGATTATAATACTCTAAAGGAGATAATTCTTGTTTGTCATTTTTAGGCAAATAATCATTATAAATGATTGCATTATCTGAGAATAAAGAATAAAAGGATATATCACTGTTAAATCCAGTAAAGGTGCAATATGATTCATAGTTCTCAATTAATCGAATAACATTATAATTAATCCGCCTAAATAAATCAGGAGAAATTTCCTGCTGAGAATAAGTATTCGGTGCTACTAAGGCTATAAATGCCAAAATCAATATTTTTCTCATAGACTATTCAATAATAAGTTTTTGAGTGGATTGAATGTCTATATTACTAATGTGTATCAAATAAATACCTCTTGGTAAATTCAATTCAAGTTGAGTATTTAATATATATACTTCATTGATTGTTTTTTTATACAGAACTGTCCCATCCAGTGAAATTATTTTGATATTTATATCTGTTTTATCTTTTAAGTCAGCTGTTATATTAAAATAGTTTCTAGCAGGATTTGGATATAAATCAAATTTAATTTCATCTGATTGGATTTGTGATCTAATCGTTTCATGATAAGTTGAAATTACAGTACAAGTGTCTTTGTTTTGATAAAACACTGATGCTTTTACCCAATAACTGTTAGAAGTTGTGTCAATACCCATTGGGTATTGTACAAATCTTCTATCTGAATCATCAATAAATATTGATTTATTGTTTGATAAAGAAGTATAACCCCATTGATAATGTGTATTTGGAGTTTTTTCTGTGCTAATTAATATATTTGATGTAGACTTGCGAATAATTTCAGTTCTATCAAGTGATTGAGATGAAAGTTTTCTTATTACAAAATCTTGATTTAATTTACAACCAGTAGAATTTATGGTTTGAAGAATTGATAGTTTATTTGTCAAACTGGTTTTGTCCCATTTCACTGAGATTGTATTCACATCAATTGTAGTATTGTTGAGTATTACTCCCCCTTCAATAAACCACTCATAGGTGTTGCTTGGGTTTAAAATTCTATTAATACTATAATCTGCATATTGGTTAGAACAAACACATGTATCACCCAAAATAGTTACGGCTTCAGGTAATAGATTAACTAAAACATAAATTCCATTAGTATATACGCTACCACACAAACTGTTTGTTTTTAATCTATAGTATTTTGAAGTCAACATACTTCTTACACTAAAATCTTTACTCGTTTCTCCTGAAATATCAGTCCAGTTTAAGTTGTCGTTTGAATTTTGCCATTGATATGTATATAAACCATTGCTGCCTATTGGATAAATTATTGTCAAAAAAGGCTGATTGCTTTCTCCATAACATAAGACTTGATCTCCTGAAATTGTTCCGGGTTTTAATTCGCCATAAACAGTAACTTTTGTACTATTAGAATAAACTGACGAGCAACCCTTCTGGGATACAACCAAAACACGATAATGTCTATCTGCTGCTAAAATTTTTGGTTGATAGCTGATATTGTTAGCACTTGCAATGTCAGAGAAATCCGTTCCATTAGTAGACTCTTGCCATTGATAGGTGTACACATCACCTCCGCCATGGGGAACCGCTATTATGATTGTGGGTTGAGTGTTATAACATATTGTTTGATTTGCCAGATTATCAACCGTTAAAGGGGTATAAACTTCCACTTTACTGCTTATAGAAGTTGCAGAACCACATCCAAAAGTGGATGTTGCAACAACCCGATAGTAGGTAGTTTGAATTAATGAGCCTGCCTGATAAGCAAGTGAAGTTTCGTCATTAATATTCGTAAAAGAAATATTATTAGTAGACTGTTGCCATTGATAAGTAAATACACCATCACTACCTGTTGCAGGAGTTGTCACTGACAGGACAGTTGGTGCAGTATTATAACAAATAGGTGGTGTGATAGCACTTATTCCCGGAGCGACAATGTTTGGGAGAACAGTCACTTTTATTGAAGGTGTATAAACAATACCACAACTACTAGTTAACTGTAATCTGTAAATTGTTGAATTTGTGAGATTTACTGCTTGATATTGAATTGAAATTTGATTTGATATATTTGAGAAAGTGAGATCGTCTGTTGATGTTTGCCATTGGTAAGAATATGTGCCGTTTCCTCCAGTTGGTAAACTTGATTGTTGAAGTACTGCTGGAATAGTATTATAACAAATGGTTTGAGCACTTCCTATGGAACCCGGTTTAAGTTCAGTGAAAACAGTCACTTTCATTGCGTTTGAATAAGAAGGTGTGCACCCTTTTTGCGAAACTACATAAACTCGGAAGTATCTGTCTGCTAACAGCGTTGTTGGTTGATATGTTATTAAGTTGGCACCGGAGATATCAGAAAAAATTGTTCCATTTGTAGATTCCTGCCATTGATAAATGTAAGAACCTCCACCGCCAGATGGTACAGTTGTTAGTATTGTAGGTTGAGTATTGTAACAAATAGTTTGATTTGCAAAATTATCCACCGTAAGTGGAGCATAAACTTCAACCTTACTGCTTGCAGATTTCAATGTACCACAACCAACAGTGGATGTTGCAACTACTCTATAATAAGTGGTTTGGGTTAGATTTCCTGCCTGATATGTCAGAGAGGTGGCTCCATTAATGTCAATAAACGTTGTATTATTTATTGATTGCTGCCATTGGTAACTAAAATTGCCATCTCCTCCGGTTGCTTGTGAGATAATTGATAACAATGATGGGTTTGTATTATAGCAAATCGGTTGAGAGATAGAAGATATCTGTGGGCTGACAATATTGGGTAGAACTGTAACTTTTATTGAAGGTGTATAAACTATTCCACAGCTACTAGTTACCTGTAATCTGTAAATTGTTGAATTTGTGAGATTTCCTGCTTGATATTGAATTGAAATTTGATTTGATATATTTGAGAAAGTAAGATCGTCTGTTGATGTTTGCCATTGGTAAGAATATGTGCCGTTTCCTCCAGTTGGTAAAGTAGCTTGTTGAAGCAATAGTGGAGTTGTATTGTAACAAATAGTTTGAGCATTACCAATTGTGCTGGGTTTTAGTTCAGTATAAACTTCTACTTTAGTATTTGCAGAATTAATCGTTCCACAACCATAGGTTGAAGTTGCTCGAACACGATAATAAGAAGTTTGTATGAGAGAACTGGGTTGATAACTTTGTAATGTAGCTCCCTGAATGTTGCTAAAGTTAGTATTATCAGTTGAAACCTGCCATTGGTAAGTGAAATTTCCATCACTACCGCTTGCTTGCTGGGTTATAGTTATTGCTGAAGGTCCAGTATTATAACATATTGGTTGGCTAATAGCAGATATCAGTGGTGCAACGATATCCGGTAAAATATTAATCGATACTGTATTCGAAATGGAATCTTTAAAGGTCGTCTTGTTATTATAAATACATCTAATTTCAAATGAAGATGGATTTATAAATGCACTTAATAAAATAGTTTTTTCAATTGGGGTTACTGTACAAGGCATATTCTGAATAACATCCCAGTCTGTATTACTCGTTTTAAACTGCCAGTTTAAAGTGTATTCAGCAATATTGCCTATTTCGCTTCTTATCTCAACTGATTGATTAAAACAACATATCTGTTTTTCAACAAACAATGTATTTTGAGCAAACAAGCCTGCTGCGAGAAAAAGCAAGTATATTATTATAAGTGATTTATGTTTCATTAGTGTTATTTGTCAGATATCGAAATGTAAAATTAAAATGCTAAAATTACTTATTTTGTTAAAATTAGCAGCTTCATATTTCAGTATTCAAATTTGTATTTTTTTATCTTCTTTTAGTTACAATATAAAATTGCCAAGTATATCCCATATTACTTTCCATATATTCAGTCCCAATATTAGGAATTACTCCTGGCGCAGAAGCTCTATAGTCGCATGAGCCTGGAGTTAAAATAATTGTTTTTCTTTCTTTTGGAGAGAATGAATATATTTCACTATTAAGTTTTAAAGTTAATGTATGTATAGTATTATTGAAGATTTCAATTTCTGGGTTATATGTGTCTGTCTTACCACTTGGGGTGAACACTCCTTGTTCATTTTTCTCAATCATCTGTCCGAACTTGACAAACGACTTATAAATATAACCTTCTCTATTGGTCGCAATATCAATTATGTTGTAATAATCGTTCTCTAATACAAGAGAAATTATAAAAATTTGTGTTCCAGCCTTAAGTGAAGAAATTACTTCATATTCCGTACTAGGGCCTTGTCGAAAATTTACTTGCTTTGTTGCCCAACCAAGATAAGATTGACTATAGACTGTAATGACAGTCAATAGGAGAAAAATTAAAAATAATAGCCTTTTCATGTTCTAAAAGTTTGTTAATACCTACACTTGTATATCGGCAGTAAAATTAATTGTTTAACTTATTGTTAATTTTGCTGCAGTGCAAGTATATTATTTAATGTTAAAATTAATTTGTTTAGTAAGGGCTAATATAAAAAAAGAACCCCTGTCAGTATACCAACAGTGGCAAGAGTAGTGGTAGTGTGTAAACTAATAAGAAAAGTAATTCCCATATTTCAAAAGATGTTGATATAGAGTTATTATAAATTTTCTCATTAAAAGACTATTTTCAAAAAAACGAAATATTAGAAGATTACAGTATGTGAATGTTATTGTAATAATTAAATCGTATTTCGTTGTATACTAATATCTTACATGCCCTAATTGGAATATTCATCAAGTTTGAATTAAACGGTAACAAATGTATGAATTTATTTTAATAAATATGTATTAAATTTAATTTTAAATTAGTATTTCGTTATAAAACTATAGATTTTTTGGCTCTATAACGAATAAGGTGGGTAATCAATTTTTCCTTATTCACTGATTTGATTTATTTTGTTCAAAGTAAGAGAGAAACTCAAGAGGATTTTGCCATCAGTAACTTAAGTCATATAATAGTGGGAAACCTCTATGAGGTTTTGTAATCATTTATTTCACTTTCCCCAGATGAATCTGGGGGTTTCCGAAAAAAAAACGGAATGTGCCATATGCATTGAAAACTCCTACGGAGTAAATATTAGAAAATATTTTACCC
>JAAFGX010000077.1 GCA_010365115.1 Paludibacter sp. | reverse complement strand
CATTTAAAACAGTCCAATCTGTTTTAAATGTATACTGTTGTTAATGCCGATTGCAAATTCCGCCTGCGGAAGGCTTTCAAACAAATTGGACAATAAAACGAACTTGCCTGCGGCAGGCAGGGTCGAAATTGGACTATATTGTTTGTGCAATCGGTATAAGTTGATTGTAAATTTTTGACACAGAAATAAAAAATTTCTTTGGTTTGAAAATGAACAACCCCAAAAGTTTGAAAAAAACATTTGGGGTTTGTTTTATGTGCAGATTCCTTGAAAATAAGAAGCGCAATCTTTCAGATAAATTAAAAGTGGTTGATTATTTTCAAACTCGATATGCTTGTGCCATAATTCGCAGGATTTTTTTTAAACACCCAGCGAAGCTCTTACTGCATCGATTTTTTTATTTGCTGCGGCATCAGCAGCATTATATTCGGAACGACTTTTCATTTCGCCACGAACTTCGATATAGAACTTTATTTTAGGTTCAGTTCCCGAAGGACGAACTGAAATTTTAGTTCCATCTTCGGTAAAATATTGCAGAACATTTGAAGTGGTTGGGAATTCCAATACCGATTCTTCGCCGGTAGTTACATTTTTCATTTTCAAAGTTTCATAGTCTTTAATAATCGAAACTTTCGAACCTGCAATTTCCTTTGGAGGATTAGTGCGGAAATCGCGCATCATTTGAGTAATTTCTTCGGCGCCTGATTTACCTTTGCGAACCACAGAAATTCCTTTTTCTTTTCCGTAACCGTATTCTATATAAATATCTTGCAATAATTCAAACAAAGTTTTGCCATTGTCCTTTGCCCAAGCAGCTATTTCAGCCATCACTGCACAAGAAGAAACTGCATCTTTGTCGCGTGCGAATTCTTCGGGTAGGAACCCGTAACTTTCTTCGCCACCACCAATGTATTCTTTTTTACCTTCATTTTCTCTGATAACAGCTGCAATCCATTTAAATCCGGTGTAACAATCAAACATTTCAACTTTATTACTTTCAGCAATTTGTTTGATAATTTCTGTGGTAACAATGGTTTTTACAATGTATTGATTGCCTGTTAGTTTTCCTAATTCTTTCCAACGGCGAATAAGGTAATAAATAAACAACAAAGCAGTTTGGTTACCGTTTACCAATATCCATTCACCTTTGTCATTTTTTACTGCAATTCCAAGGCGGTCGGCATCAGGATCGGAAGCCATTACAATATCAGCATCTGTTTCAATTGCTTTTTTTACTGCCATATCCAATGCAGCTGGTTCTTCAGGATTTGGAGAGATAACGGTTGGGAAATCACCGCTTACAACGTTTTGTTCCGGTACGGGAATGATATTTGTGAAGCCGTATTCTTTTAAAGCTCTGGGAACTAGCATGACACCGGTACCGTGAATGGGTGTATAAACTATTTTCAGATCACTGTTACGTTTTATTGAATCGGGAGATAGCGATAGAGATTTGATGTTTTCGATAAATAATTTGTCAATTTCTTCGCCAATAATTTCGATTAAAGCCGGATTTCCTTCGAATTTTATGTCGTCTACATTCGTGATTTTTGTGACTTCAGTAATTACATTTTCGTCATGAGGAGCAATCATTTGAGCACCGTCATCCCAATAGGCTTTGTAACCGTTATATTCTTTTGGGTTGTGCGATGCAGTAAGTATAATTCCACTTTGGCAGCCCAAATGACGTATGGCAAAAGATACTTCAGGAGTTGGGCGAAGGTCTTCAAATAGATAAACTTTAATTCCGTTTGCCGAGAAGATATTTGCAGAGATTTCAGCAAATAAACGACTATTATTACGGCAGTCGTGTCCAATAACTACACTTATTTGTGGAACATCAGGGAATTGCGCTTTCAGGTAATTACTCAACCCTTGTGTAGCTGCACCAACTGTATAGATATTCATGCGATTAGTTCCTACACCCATAATGCCACGTAAACCACCAGTTCCAAACTCTAAGTCGCGGTAAAACGAATCGATTAATTCAGTTTTATCGTCAGCATTCAGCATACGGCGAATGTCGCTTTTGGTATCATCATTGTAATTTCCATCCAACCAGCTTTGTGCTTTGGACATTACTTCTTGTTGTAAAGTATTGGTTTCCATATTGTTTATTAATAGTTTGTTTTTTTTTCTTTTGGAGCCTAAAAATACATCTTTTTTTTCAATAAGTAAAACATTTATAAACGAGAAGTAGTTCAATAAAAAAGGACGTATCAAACGAAACGTCCTTTTTTAGTATAATATACGAAAATTTATTTCTTCATATTTGGCAATTCCAATCCGTACCCTTTTTTCTTGTCTTCGGCTTTCAGCATGAAGGCAACTAAAAATGCCAAAACACCAAAAATCATAAAGATCATATTAGCCTTTGTATAATCGTAACGCAATGCAATTTTTTGTCTGTCAATTTCATTGTATCCGGCTTTTACACAAGCATCTTCAATTTGTTGTTGATTTTTTTCTTTACCATTGACAATTGGAAGTAATTGTACTGCCTGAAGATTAACACTAACCAACTGGTTTTTGAAACTTGCAAAACCGGTAGTGTCCTGAACACCTTCATATTCAGTATGTACAAGTACCTCATTAATCAGTCTTGTGGTAGTTTTATCAACTGCTTTGTCAAATTCAATTTTATTTAAATTGAGTTGTGGTTGCATTTGAGTGTAAGTTGCAGTAATTGCTTCTCTTACTGCTACTTTAGCTTGTGATACAGTTGGATTTGAAGTACTTAGTACAAAACCTATTAAAAGTGGAACACCCATTAAACCCCAGTTTTGAATCCAGAAAATCAAAGCATAAGCAGTTCCAAGTTGTTTTTCTGGAATAATTTTTGGAACGGATGGCCACATGGCCGATGGAACTAACGACAAGGCGATTCCAAGTACAACGGTTACTGCCATTGCCAATATCCAGTTGTTTAAAAATGGAATGGAGAAGATACCATGTACAAAAATCAACAATACAGCTCCTACAATCATTATGGTAGCACCTTTTCCTTTTTTGTCATATAAATTACCGAAAAATGGTGTCAGGAAAAGTGTGCCTAATGGCAACACGCTTGGAATTAAACCAGCCAAATCAGGATTTACTTGATATTTATTAATTACAAGATCGGTCGCAAATTTTATCCATGGGAAAACTGCTGAATAAAATAAAACACATAAAATAGCTATTAACCAAAAACCCTTATTTGAAATAATACTTACTATATCACTAAGTTTAAATGGTTCTTCAGCTTCTTTCACAATATGAGCTTCGGATGCTTCTAATTTTATATCCATTCTCACATATACAATGTAGGCAATTAAACCAATACAGAGTAACAAAGCACCAAACAAAATTGGTATTGCAACATCCCCAAAATAATTTGCAATAGGAAGAGGAATGGCTATTGCCAATAATGTTCCCAAACGGGCAAAAGAAACCTGCAAACCCATTGCCAAAGCCATTTCTTTGCCTTTAAACCATTTTACAATGATTCGCGACACTGTAATACCAGCTGTTTCAACTCCTACTGCAAAAATGGCATAACCCAAAGCTGCAAACATTACTTGTGCTTTTATTCCAAATATGGGAGCCATTCCTTCTGGAAAGAAATGTGAAATGGCAAAGAATTTCATTCCCGCACCAATAATCATTATGGAAGTTGAAAGAATTCCTGTGAACCGAACTCCGGTTTTATCAAGAATGATTCCTCCAAAAATTAGCATTAAAAGAAATACATTGAACCAACCGTAGGCACTTGTAAAAATGCCGTAATCCATGTTATCCCATTTTAATTGACTTTCGAGCATCGGTTTGAGTGGGCTCATGGCGTCAGCAATGAAATAACCGCAGAACATAGTAAACGAAACTATGCCCAGTGCAGTCCATCTGGCGGCAGATGATTCGCGAAGTGAAGAAGAAATTTTGTCTGTCATAAACTATTTGTTTTATTAATTTGTTTTCTTAAAAAATAGATTTGTGTTTTAGTACGCAAAACTACAGAAAAAAAATATGTTATATGTCAAAAACTGCCAAAATAACAGATAAAAATCGAGTTTTTATACTTAGGTACTATTTTTGAGTATAACATTTTTAATTATTCATTTTTAAATTTTCATTGTTGATTTATTTACTATTTTTGTAAACTAATAAATATTTGTATTGTTTTTAAAGAGTCAGTAAAACCTAATTTTATTGTTTTAAAATTTAACGATAATAAATTAACTGATTAATCAAATAACATATTAAAAAAGGAGAACCAATATATGACAGTCAATTATTCGGAACAATTGCACAATGTGCTGCTTTATAGCTCTCAGGAAGCTGAGCGTTTAGGAAACAATTATGTGGGTCCTGAACATTTGCTTTTAGGAATTTTAAGAAATGGAAACGGAAAAGCGATTGATATCCTAAACGTTTCACATGTTAATTTATCGAAAATAAAACAATCTATTGAAAGCCAGATACGTACTGATATTGAACCTACAGGTGAAGAAATTCCAAATTTAAAAAGCACAGAACGTATCAAGAAAATTATGGAACTGGAAACACGCTCATTATCAGCAGAAACAGCAGATACAGAACACTTGCTGCTAGCCATTCTTAAGGAGAAAAATAATCTGGCCGGTGATATTTTATTAGCTGAACATTTAACTTATGAACAGGTTAAAACAATTATTGATGCACCTTTAGACTCTCCATTGATGGGCTCAAGTTTTCAAGATGAAGATGATGAGGATGACGATCCAAGAAAGAAACAAAAATCTAATCCATCGGCGGGCTCAAAACAGAGCGATACACCAGCACTTGATACTTTTGGAACTGATATAACAAAAGCAGCTCTCGAAGATCGATTGGACCCAATTGTCGGACGCAATAAAGAAATTGAACGTCTGGCACAAATTCTGAGTCGCCGTAAAAAGAACAATCCAGTTCTTATTGGTGATCCGGGAGTTGGTAAATCAGCAATTGTAGAAGGATTGGCTTTACGGATTATACAACATCGCGTATCACGTGTATTGTTCGATAAAAGGGTAGTATCATTGGATATGGCTTCTATTGTAGCTGGAACAAAATACCGTGGACAATTTGAGGAACGCATAAAAGCAATTTTAAATGAATTATCGAAAAATCCTGATGTTATTTTGTTTATCGATGAAATTCACACTATAGTTGGAGCGGGTGGAGCACCTGGTTCGCTGGATGCTGCCAATATGCTGAAACCTGCGTTGGCACGTGGTGAAATTCAATGTGTAGGAGCAACTACTTTGGACGAATACCGCCAAAGTATTGAAAAAGATGGTGCATTAGAACGTCGTTTTCAAAAAATTATGGTTGATCCGACAACAGCTGAAGAAACTCTACAAATCCTTGAAAACATTCAGGATAGATATGAATATCATCACAATGTTCGTTACACACCCGATGCAATTAAAGCGTGTGTGAAACTTACCGACCGTTATATCACTGACCGTTGTTTTCCAGATAAAGCCATAGATGCATTGGATGAAGCGGGTTCGCGGGTTCATATTGGTACCGTTTCTGTTCCCGTTGAAATAGAGGATCTTGAAAAGAAAATTGAAGAACTCAAAAAAGAAAAACTAAGAGTGCTTTCTGAACAAAAATACGAGTTGGCAGGACCGATACGCGACAGGGAAAAGCAAACACAATACCAGTTGGAAGATGCTGTAAAACGTTGGGAAGAAGAAGCACAACAACATCCGGAAACCGTTGACGAAGAACAAGTGGCTGAAGTAGTGGCTATGATGTCAGGTATTCCTGTACAACGAATTGCTCAAGCTGAAGGATTCAAACTCCGTCAAATGAAGGAAGTGTTGCAAAACAAAGTGATTGGACAGGACGAAGCTGTGAATAAGATTGTAAAAGCCATTCAACGCAATCGTATCGGATTGAAAGACCCGAGCAAACCCATTGGTTCATTTATTTTTATCGGACCTACCGGAGTTGGAAAAACGCACCTTGCAAAAATTCTGGCTGAATTTATGTTCGACAGTTCTGATGCTTTAATTCGGGTGGATATGAGCGAATATATGGAGAAATTCAGTGTTTCTCGTCTTATTGGAGCACCTCCAGGATACGTTGGATACGAAGAGGGTGGACAATTGACCGAAAAAGTGAGACGTAAACCGTATTCTATCATTTTATTGGACGAAATTGAAAAAGCACATCCAGATGTATTTAATATCCTTTTGCAGGTGATGGACGAAGGACGATTGACGGATAGTTTGGGTCGCAGAATCGACTTTAAAAATACGATTATCATAATGACTTCCAACGTGGGAACTCGTCAATTGAAGGATTTTGGTAAAGGTGTAGGATTTAATACATCAGCTGAAATTGCAATGGATTCTGAATTTTCACGTGGTGTTATTCAAAAAGCATTGAACAAAGCTTTTGCTCCTGAGTTTTTGAACCGAGTAGATGATGTGGTTATGTTTGATCAATTGAGCAAAGATTCTATTAAGTCGATTATTGATTTGGAATTGAAGGGCATTTTCGGACGTGTAACAACGTTGGGCTATAACCTGGAATTGACACCTGAAACCAAAGATTTTATTGCTGAGAAAGGATATGATGTGCAATTTGGTGCTCGTCCTTTGAAGCGAGCTATTCAAAAATACCTCGAGGATGAATTGGCCGATGTTGTTTTGGGTGGTGAACTTGTTGCCGGCGATACTATATTAATGGAGCTGAACGAAGAAACGAAAGTAATAAAAGCGCAAATCGTGAAACCTGTAATTGCGATATTGGAATAGAAGAAAATATTAGCACACGTTTCGGTATAAATTATAAATATCCCTGCTACATTAATTTTTGAAGCAGGGATATTTTATTAGTAAAGGCAAATACTGTTAAATTGAGAAGAAAGTAAATTAGAAATTTTCAATTTAATTCGTTATCACATTTTTCGGGTGACTCCTTGTGTCGGCACACTCTCATACTTGAAACGGTTTATAGCCGTTACAACGAAGGCATTGTAGCCTTTGAATTTTTTATCAAGATCGCGTAAATCCACACAGTTATCGGTTGTTCGGATTAATATATTCGCAGGGTCATTCAAATCACCCACTTTTTTGCCCTTGAAAGCATACACTACGTAATATGCTATTTGGCAACCTCCTTCTTCATTCACTTCATCCCATAAAAGGTAGGCTTCATTGCCGTCTTTTATAATGCGGATATTTTGAGGTTGCGCCGAGGCTTCGCCAAGAATATTTCTATTAATAGGACAAATGGCAGGGTATTTATAGAAATTGTTTTGCAAGCTGTCATTCAACCCTTGTTTGTTTTTAAGAAATCCTTTAGCACTAAAATAGACTTCGCCATCTATTTGCGGATATTGTTTATTCATATTTAACTGACGAACTAATTCATTGCCTTTGCGCCATGCTGCAGGTGCTTCTGCTGAACCAAGTTGTGATGCATATAAGCCTACGTAGAGGTTTTTACCAAATGAATTATCGTTCCACCATTTTACAAGCACTTCGTAATCGGCTACCTTTTTGCCAATTTCCCAGTAAAGTTGCGGTACAACATAGTCGATAGTTCCTTCTTTGAGCCATTTTAGGATGTCGGCATATAAATCGTCGTAGTTTTGAACGCCGGCACGTGTGGCCGAACCACGTGGATCAACAGTATCATTGCGCCAGACTCCGAAAGGAGAAATGCCGAATTCTACCCACGGTTTCAAACTTTTTATGGTTTGTTGCAATTCGGCAATAACCAGATTCACATTATTACGCCGCCAGTCGTCTTTTTGGTTGGGTGCAAATCCACGTGGATTATTGCGAAATGATGCTTCATCAGGAAATTCTTCGTTTGCAACACGATAGGGATAGAAATAGTCGTCGAAATGAATAGCGTCGATATCATAACGTTCCACTACATCTTCTACCACTCGGTTCAGGAATTCGCGTGTTTCGTCAAGTCCCGGATTGAAATAATACTTTCCACCATACTTTACAAATAAATCCTTGTTTTTGTAATATAAATGGTCTTTGCTTAAAATATCAAGTTTATCGGAATTTGTAACCCGATACGGATTTAACCACACATGTACTTCGATGCACCGTTTATGAGCTTCATCAATTAGAAATTGCAAGGGATCGTAATATGTGTTTGGCTTCACACCCTGTTTTCCGGTGAGCCAGTTGGACCATGGCTCAAGCGCTGAAGGATAAAAAGCATCAGCAGTTGGCCTTATTTGCATCACCACAGCATTGATGTTGTTTTTTGCAAGTCCATCCAGCATCGTGCGCATTTCATCGCGTTGTGCTTTGGATGTCAGGTTTTTCTGACTGGGCCAGTCGATATTTGCAACTGTAGCAATCCATACTGCACGCATTTCACGTTTTTTTTGACTGGCTGACAAGTTGGAAATAATAATAAACGAAAGAACTAAAGCAAGAATTTTTTTCATTTTTTTATATGATTTTTTTAATTCAATTGTAATTGTGTTGTTCTAAACTTTTTGTTGTCCGAAGGATAAATAACGTTTGCTGCGAAATTTTATTACAACGTTCAAAAGTACTATAAACGTTTTGAAGTTGTCGCATTAATCATTTCTTTTTCGTGCATTTATCCACCAGATATACGATAGACATATAGGGAATTCCACTGTGTGTATCCAAGCCAATTTCGCAAGTGCGACTATTACTGTAACCTATTTTTGCATGTGCATTTTCCACTTGCGGACGAAGTTTTCGCAGACCATATTCGTTCAGTTCAGGCAGCGTGAATCCTTTGTCGCCAGCAAAACCACAACAACCTACTTCGTCGGGAACAAGTACATTAGTACTACATAGTTTTGCTATTTTTACTAAAGCTGGTTGCAAACCCATTTTTATAGTGGAGCAGGTAGCATGAACAGTTATAGATTCATCAGTTGGAATAAAATCAAGTCTGTCGAGCAAAAATTCATCGATAAACTCAACAGGTTCGTACAACTTTAAATTTTGCATGGAGTGACGCATGCGCAACAAGCACGGACTTTGATCGCACAATACAGGATATTTTCCATTTTCAGTAGCTCGGTACAACTGCAACTCCAGTTCTGCTGATTTCTGATCGGCAATTTCCGGCATTCCTTTACTTTCCCAAATAGTTCCGCAGCAAAGATTATTCATTTTTTCTGGGAAAATAACTTCGTAACCGGCTTTGTTCAGAAATGCAACCATTTTAGGAATCAGTGGTGTTTTGTCAGGATCATTGGGGCTTGTGCCCATCATTTGGTTCAAACAACTGGGGAAATAAACCACTTTCAACGGATTATCTGTTGGCGTTTGTTTTATGGCTTTTCTTGCCATTTTTGGCAATGCAGGAGTCCAAAGCGGAATATTATTAGCACTTGCAAATCTGAGTCCTTTTGTAAATGCGCCCATGGCTTTGTTTCCTATCACAGTGCGAGTGGCATTGGCAACCCAAAGCATTGTTCTTAATCCGCCGGCAAGCGTTCCGAAATTTACCGCTGACCATTCGCCGATTTGTTGTGCTCTTTTGCTCTTTTTAATATTATTCTCCCGAACAACATGAATATAATCGCCCACATTTATTTCCACAGGGCAAGATGTGGAGCAAAGTCCATCGCCCGCGCAACTCTGATCGCCAGCAAATACAAAACTATCTTGTAATGATTTTAATCGTTGCGGATTTTCTTTAGTATTTTCTAATCTGGTAATTTCTCGTTGAATAACAATGCGCTGACGGGAAGAAAGTGTGAAACCACTGCTAACACAATTTATCTCGCAAAAACCACATTCGATACATTTGTCAATCAATGGATGGGTTATGGGAAGTGTTTTCAGGTTTTTTAAATGACATTTCGGATCGTCATTAAAAATAACGCCAGGATTCAGAAGTCCTTTTGGATCAAACAGATTCTTGACTTCAAGCATAAGCTCGAATGCTTTATCGCCCCATTCCTTTCGCACAAACGGCGCCATGTTGCGACCAGTTCCATGTTCAGCTTTTAATGATCCCTGATATTTGTCTACAACCAAATTAATCACCTCGTTCATCATATTGTCATACTGGGCAATAGATTCAGCAGTGTCGAACGACTGGTTTATAATGAAATGAAAATTTCCTTCAAGTGCATGTCCATAAATTACTGCCTCTGGATAATTGTGACGAATAAGTATTTCGCGCAAATCTGAAGTTGCATTTGGTAAATCCTCTATTTGAAAAGCCACATCTTCAATTAAACAAGTTGTGCCAATGGGTCTAGTACTTCCCACGGTTGGAAAAATACCGGAACGCATGGTCCAGTAAGTGTTGTATTCAGATTCAATATCCGTGAATCGGGTAGGATAGAGGGTCTCGAATTTAGAGATAACCGTTGTAATTTCCTTAATATTTTGTTGCAATGTTTTATCATTATCGGCTTCTGTTTTAATGAGTAAAACAGCTCCATCGTTAGGCAATAGTTTTAGTAGCGGCAAATCTATCGATTTATCTTCAACGGACTTGATGGCGAGCCTGTCAAACATTTCAACAGCTGCAACCGGACTCTTTTTTAGTTTTAGAACCCCTTCGCAGGCCGAACGCACCGTAGGAAAATATAGTATTGCACTGGCTTTGAATGAATATTCAACTACCGTTTTCATATTGGCTTCAGCCAAAAACGCTAACGTTCCTTCTGAGCCAACAATTAGATTGGTAATGATTTGAAACGGATCTTCGAAATCAATAAATGGATTGATTGATAATCCGGTAACGTTTTTAATGGAATATTTCCTACGAATCAATTCGCTTAATTTTACATCGGCTTTAACGCGGTCGCGCAGGTCGCAAATAGTGCGAATAAATGCAGGATGTGTATGGCGAAATTTCTTTTTGCTTTCCTCGTCGCCCGTGTCGAGCAAAGTTCCGTCTGCCAAAATAAGTCGGGCGGAAAGTAACATTTGGTAGCTGTTCTGATGCGTTCCACAACTCATACCGGAAGCATTATTTTGTATAATTCCACCCACCATAGCCGATTTTAGTGAAGCAGGATCGGGTGGAAATTTTTTACCAAATGGTTTTAATATATCGTTTACACGTTGTCCAACAATTCCTGGTTGCAGACGAATTGAATTGCCATCGGGTGCAATAGTGAACTTTTCCCAGTTTTTCCCAGCAATAACTAGAATAGAATTACTTATGGCTTGCCCCGATAGGCTGGTTCCGGCTGCACGAAAAGTAACAGGTAGTTTATATTTGTCGGCAGCTTTTAGTATTTCAATTATTTCCGTTTCGTTTAAAGACTGTATGACCATCTGAGGTACCAACCGGTAAAATCCGGCATCAGTTCCCCAAGCCAAACGTCGCATATCATCTGTATAAATGCGTTTTTCAGAAATATGTTTTTTTATTTCGTTTAGAAATGATTTCATAGATAAATTATAAACGTTTTCATTTTTCCAAAGTTCAAACCCCTGGAAAAGTTGATCGTATTTTATTTGTATAAATAATATTTTTTTGATAATTCCCGATAATTGTCAACATCTTTGTTCCAATAGGTTTTCATATCGTCTACCGAATTGTTTGCTGAAAATTTCAAACGAATTTGATCACTGCCGCTTACTTTGTCAAACATATTGAAACGATCTTTGTTTGCGTTAGTAAAGACGGCTCGTTCCGGATAAAGTTTATTTAATTCCTGCATCAGATAAAACTGAACTTCAGTAAGTTTTGTTTTTTTATAATCCAGAATGTGTATTTGAACACCCTGACAATTTTCATCTTTGAATGTGGCATAAAACGGTTTAAAAAAGATGGGACGAAACTCAAATCCTTTCAATTCCAGTTTATTCATTGCCATTGCTAATTCTTCTGCTTTTATCCAAGGAGCGCCAACTATCTGAAATGGAAGCGTATAACCAACCCCTATCGAAAGATAACCCAATTCACCCAGAATACCTGTAATTGGATAGAAATAAGACGAATTTTTATTTGGAATATGCGGTGATGCCACTACCCATTCAAGTCCCGTTTTTTCCCAAGTCATGCATCTTTTCCAGTTTTTCATTTTAATAACCGTCAATTTGCACTTCTTTTTCAGCATGTTCTCTTCGTTAAGCATCCATGCCAGCTCTCCGCAAGTCTGACCGTAAAGATAAGGAATTTTGAATTGACTTACAAACGAAATGAAGGGTTCTTCAGTCAGATTTCCTTCTAATTTTTCTCCTCCAAGCGGATTGGGACGATCAAGCACTATAAACTCAATATTATTTTCGGCAGCTGCTTCCATTGCTAGTCCCATGGTGCTGATATAAGTAAAGGACCGACATCCGATATCTTGTATGTCATATACCAAAACATCAATATCTTTAAGCATTTCCGTCGTGGCTTTGCGTGTATTTCCATAAAGCGAAAATACGGGCAAGTTTGTTTTTGTGTCGTTTACATTTTCCACTTTATCACCGGCATAGGCATTGCCTCTTACACCATGTTCCGGTCCGAAAAGAGCAACAAGCTTTACCTTTTTTGCTTCAAACAGAATGTCAATTGTCGATTTTAAACGATTATCCACACCAGTTGGATTTGTGATTAACCCTACACGCTTACCTTCCAGAATTTTGAAATTCTGATCACGTAAAACTTCAATTCCAGTTTTGACTAATTTAGCTGAAATACTTGTAGAAAAGGCAATTACGATTAATAGAATGATTTTTTTCATAAGAATATGTGTATGATAATAATTTTAATGCAAACGTTTGCATTGATTTACAAAAGTAGAAAATATTTTTAGATACGACAACCCTGTTATTAAATTTTCGTGAACATACCAATGCCAACGATTGTTTTAAATAAAAAATACTAATTTTGCACAATGATAAATGAAAATATAAGTAATATGAATAAGCAATTGACAATAGCTCTGGTTGCTCATGATAATCGTAAAGCCGACATGGTGGAATGGGCTGTATTTAATGCAGACATGTTGTCGAGACATAAGTTGATTTGCACCGGTACAACAGGAGGCTTAATCGAACAAGCATTTAAGGATAAAGGCGTGGAAGTTGATATTACGTGCATGAATTCCGGACCACTGGGTGGTGATGCAGAAATTGCAGCATTGGTCGTTCGTAAGCAGATAAATTTGGCAGTCTTTCTCATTGATGACTTGAGTGCACAGCCCCACGAAGCCGATATTCAAATGCTGCTTCGCCAATGCAGAATCCATAATGTGCCAATTGCGTGCAACAGATATAGTGCTGATTTGATGATTACAAGCAGTTTGTGGGATAAAATTGATTACCTTCCAAGCGAACCACGATATATTAAATTTACAAGATAGATATTTAGGTGGATTTTTTTTTTACACACTTTTATATCTTAAACCGGTGGCGTGTTTCATGTTTTGGACCATTTCTGATGCATTTTAATTCAGGAAAATTGAAATCTGTTTTTTCTTTTAAGTTTTACATAAATACAAGCAAATTAGTCCATTTATAGGTCGTAATTTATGATTTTATCTGTTTGTAGTATTGAATAATTATTTGTATTTTTGACAGATTTTTTACAGCTATGATTTTACATGAAGGAAATTAGAACAGCTTTATATTTTCTTATTTTATTTGCATTAATGCTTCCGGATTTGAAACTTTCAGCCGGAAACAATCAATTGATTACAGAGCTGATTGTAACCGATAATCATTCAATTTACCGTTATCTGTATTTATATGATAATAATGGGAATAAAGTTGTTGAAACAAAATCGATCAAAAAAAATAATCAATGGCTTCGAATCTCACAAACCGAATGGTTTTATGAGGGCGTTAAATGCGTTTTACAACGTGAAAACATCTGGGTTAATACGAAATGGGAAATAAATTATGATATTGACTACCAATATATAAATGGTAAAATTGCTACCGAACTTCATCAGACCTATGCTAACAAAATTGCCTCACCAGTAAAAAAAATTGACTTCTCATATACTTCAAACATTCTTGCTTTGAAAAAGGAATATAAAAGAATGGAAGACCAATGGATTTTAACCTCACAAACCAACTTTACCTATACACTTTCAGGAAAATCCGATTCAGTAACGACACTAGTTATCCTTGAAGGAGCAGTTAATAATCAATATCTTTTTGTAAAAACGTACTATGAAAATGGAGCAATTGAAAATCTGATTACTAAAATAAAGAATGGTACCAATGAATGGATTAATTCTGAACTTGTAAATTATTATTACCCCTTGGGCTCATCAAATTTGTATTCGCAGCGAACAAAAAAATGGAATAATGAATATTCCAACTGGGAAAATGTACAAAGAGTAGATTATCAGTATGATAATTCGAATAGGATTATTTCGGAAACCTATCAACGCTGGAAAATGATGTTTTGGGATATTGATATCAGATATGATTACATCTATGAAAATAATAATCTGGTTAAAAAGGCTCTCTCTTTGCCGATTTATCATAAGTGGCGCAATATAATCTCTATCAATTACTCTGATTTCAATGAAAATAATGCAAACCTGATTGAGTCTCAATTCGATTTCTGGGGTGGAATTACCGGTGATTATACTTCTTCATTTATTCCCTTTGTTTTTAATGGCGAACTGGAAATACGAAAAGGGCAAAGCATAAAATTAAACTATTTGCCGGTGGTGGATACATATTCTGCAACAATTGAATTTCTTAATTTGAAACGCAAATTTCCTGTTTATCCTAATCCGTCCAATGGAGTTTATTATCTGAATACTCAGGATTTCAAAATAATTTCCTGGACAGTTATGGATTTAAATGGACGGATTTTAAAGAATCAAGATGTATCTTTTAAATCAGGTATTATTGATATAACTGATTTGTCGAAAGGCATTTATGTCCTTAGCGTAAATTGCGAAAACCAACAGATCATTCAAAAATTGATAAAAGAATAGTAAAAAAAATGTCACATTGATATAGAACAATAAAATTGAAAAATCATATAAACTTTTTAGAAAAATGAAAAAAAATAAAATTATAATTTTTATGATCGCAATATCTTCGGCTTCAGCGACTTTTGCAGGAAATCCACTTTTGGAAACGTACAAAACACCGCATCAGACTATTCCGTTTGAATTAATTAAAACGGAACATTATGAACCTGCTTTTATGGAAGCAATGAAACAGCACGCATTAGAAATAGATGCAATTGCAAATAATTCCCAAGCTCCGACTTTCGAAAATACAATTGTAGCGTTGGATCATTCCGGTTCATTATTGACAAAAGTTAGTTCACCATTTTTTAATTTATTAAGTGCTGAAACAAATGATGCTTTACAGGATATTGCTGAAAAAGTTTCCCCAGTAATGACTGAACACAATAATTCGATTCGGTTGAACGAAAAACTATTCACTCGTATAAAAACGGTTTTTGAACAAAAAAACAAACTGAAACTTACTACCGAACAACAAATGTTATTGAAGGATACTTATGAAGGTTTTGCAAACAATGGAGCAAATCTCTCGGATGCGGATAAAGTAATTTATCGCAAATTATCGAAAGATTTGAATTTGTTAGAATTGCAATACGGACAAAATGTGTTGAAAGAAACTAATAAATACAGTTTGCTAATTACAGATAAAGCATTATTGGCAGGTTTACCGGAAGATATGTTGGAAATGTTAGCCGGAAATTCTAAAAAAGCTGATAAAACAGGTTGGCTGCTGAATTTGAAAGCAACTTGTTATGTTCCATTATTGAAATATGCAGATAACAGGGATTTGCGTCGTGAATTGTACATGGCTAGTACAACAAAATGTACGCTGGGTGGTGATTATGATAACCGCGAGAATGTAATTAAAATTGCCAACATAAGACTTAAAATTGCTAACTTGCTTGGGTATAAATCATATGCTGATTATGTTTTGGTGCGTCGTATGGCCGAAACTAAAGAAAAGGTTTTCGATTTGCTCGATAAATTATTGGTAGCCTATAAACCTGCAGCAGAAAAAGAATTGGCAGATGTACAGGAATTTGCAGACAAAAATGGTGCTTACTTTAAACTTCAGACTTGGGATTGGTCTTATTATTCTGAAAAATTGAAAGATGAAAAATATGCGGTGAATGATGAAATGTTGAAGCCCTATTTTGAACTTGAAAATGTAAAAAAAGGTGTTTTCGGTTTGGCTACCCGTTTGTATGGTCTCAAATTCACCAAAAATACAAAAATACCAGTATATAATCCCGAAGTGGATGCGTATGATGTAACCGACGAAAATGGTAAATTTTTATCGGTTCTTTATACCGATTTTCACCCACGCGACGGAAAACGTGCAGGTGCCTGGATGAGTGAATTCAAAGGACAATATATGGATGGAAAAACCGATAGTCGCCCGCAAATCACTATTGTAATGAATTTTACACGTCCTACTGATACAAAACCAGCACTATTGACTTTTGATGAACTCACTACCTTTTTGCATGAATTCGGACATTCGCTCCATGGTATGTTAACCAAATGTACATACCAATCGCTCTCAGGAACAAATGTATATCGTGATTTTGTAGAACTTCCATCGCAAATTATGGAAAACTGGGGTTCTGAAAAAGAATTTTTAGATGGTTTTGCTGTTCATTATCAAACAGGTGAAAAAATTCCTGCAGAACTGATACAAAAAATCAAATCTTCCGAAAATTTCAATATCGCCTATTTTTGTTTGCGACAGTTAAGTTTTGGTTACCTCGATATGGGATGGCACGGCATTGAAAAACCTTTTGAAGGAGATGTGTTTGCCTACGAAAAAGATGCAATGGCTTCAACACAAATTCTGCCTAAGACCGAAAATACAGCTATGAGCACTACATTTAGCCATATTTTCTCCGGTGGATATGCTGCAGGTTATTATAGTTATAAATGGGCAGAAGTGTTGGATGCGGATGCTTACTCCGTATTTGTTAAAAATGGCATTTTTGATAAAAAAACAGCCGATTCGTTCCGTAAAAATATTTTAATGAAAGGCGGTACTGAACATCCTATGGTTTTATATAAAAAATTCCGAAGTCAGGAGCCTACAATTGATGCTTTGCTCAGACGTAACGGAATAACACTATAATCAATTATAAACAGAATTGGTTATTTGATAGGATGAATTTTTTGTAATTTTCTTTTCAGTATTTTTACGTATAAAAATCAGATAAAACGAGCATGTTTTCAAATACTAAAGAGTAAGAAAATGGTGTCATGCGAGTTCCATTCGACAACTTAAAAACAATTATTATCATATGAAAATTCACTCATTGTATATGTTTCTTTTTTCAGTATTATTAAGTGCATGCAATACTACTCCAAAATATGCTACTTTCGACGAATATCCTGTATACGATGGTAACGATTTGGAATTAACGTATTTTCCACAATCCTCAGCATTCAGAGTTTGGGCTCCTACTGCATCGGAAGTTAAATTGTTACTGTACGATAATGGAACTGAAGGCGGTGCTTATAAAACTCTGGATATGAATAGGTCAGACCAAGGAACTTGGACACTGACTGTGAATGAAAATTTAAAAGGGAAATTCTATACATTTCAAATTAAAATAAATGAGGAATGGATGGATGAAACGCCCGGAATGTGGGTGAAAGCCACTGGGGTAAATGGTAAACGAGCGGCAATTATTGATTTTGCCGAAACTAATCCAGAGGGCTGGGAAAATGATAAGCGACCCATGTTAGAGAACTTCACCGACATTATGTTGTACGAGGTACATGTTCGCGATTTTTCAGTTTCTCCAAATTCAGGAATGAAAAACAAAGGAAAATTCCTGGCTTTTACCGAACGTGGAACTAAAAATTCTGCCGGAGAAGCTACTGGTATTGATCATTTAAAAGAGTTGGGAGTAACACATGTGCATTTGCTTCCTTCGTTTGATTTTGCTTCGGTTGATGAAACTAAACTCAAAGAAAACAAATACAACTGGGGTTATGATCCGGTGAATTATAATGTTCCGGAAGGAAGTTATTCTACCAATCCTTACGATCCGGTAGTTCGAATTCGCGAATTTAAACAAATGGTTCAATCATTACACCAGAGTGGAATCAGGGTTATTATGGATGTGGTTTACAACCATACAGCAGCAAGTGAAAACTCCCATCTAAATCTTTTAGCACCAGGATATTTTTATAGAATAAATGCTGATAGTACTTGGTCCAATGCTTCAGGTTGCGGAAATGAAACTGCTTCGGAAAGAGCCATGATGCGCAAATTCATGATAGAATCTGTTGTTTACTGGGCAACAGAATATCATGTAGATGGTTTCCGTTTCGACTTGATGGGAATTCACGATATTGAGACTATGAATGAAATTCGTGCAGCGTTGGATAAAATTGACCCTTCAATATTTGTCTATGGTGAAGGCTGGACTGCTGCTCCATCGCCACTTGCTGAAGAAAAACGAGCCGTAAAAAAGAATGCTAAAATGCTCGACAATATTGCAGTATTTAGTGATGATATCCGTGATGCATTGAAAGGTAGCTGGATGCACGCAGAAATCCCTGGATTTGTATCGGGAACGGATAGTTTGGAAGAAAGTGTGAAATTTGGAATTGTTGGTGGAACACAACATCCACAGGTAGATTACAAAAAACTGATATATTCAAAAGCTCCTTATGTAAATAACCCCACTCAGATTATAAATTATGTTTCGTGTCATGATGACATGTGTTTGGTGGACAAGTTAAAGGAATCGAAACCGGCAGATGCAACCGATGAAGAATTGATTCGGTTTAACAAACTTGCTCAGACTATAGTTTATACTTCTCAAGGTGTACCGTTTATTTATGCAGGTGAAGAATTATACCGGAATAAAAAAGGGATGCATAATACCTATCAATCACCCGATTCTATAAACCAAATTGATTGGAATTTTAAAACGACTCACAAAGACATATTCGACTATTATAAAGGGTTGATTACGTTGCGTAAAAATCATGCTGCGTTCAGAATTCCAACTCAGGAAATGATTCAGAAACATTTGAAGTTTTTGGATCTATTGACTCCAAATGTTATTTCGTATATACTTTCCGATCATGTAAATGGTGATGTTTGGAAAGATATTCTTGTTATTTACAATGGAAACCGGAAAGCAGTGACCGTTCAAATCCCCGAAGGAGACTGGAATTTGGTTTGTCACGATGGAGTAATCAATTTGAGTGGCATTTCTGTCGTTAATTCCACCACTTTTGTAGTAGCGCCGTCATCTTGTAGTATACTTTATGTGAAGTAGAACCAAGAACCAAGAACCAAGAATCAAGAATCAAGAATCAAGAACCAAGAACCAAGAACCAAGAACCAAGAACCAAGAACCAAGAACCAAGAACCAAGAATCAAGAATCAAGAACCAAGAATCAAGAATCAAGAACCAAGAACCAAG
>JAAFGX010000076.1 GCA_010365115.1 Paludibacter sp. | reverse complement strand
TAATACAAATATAATCGCTACAACCCCGATTGTGCCTCATTTTATAGGTTTAAAATCCGGTATAAATATGAAATATTCTCTCATTAAAGAAATTTTTCCGTAATAATTTATTATATTTGCCCACACAATAAGTTCATCTCAATGAGCAATCATTTTTTTACAATTTGAACTTTTTGTTTCTTTAATTTTTGTTCTGATACTTCTAACTTATTAATATAAATGGTTATGGAAAGATCTCAGCATTCAACTATCTCCGAAATCGTTCTCGATGAAATCATTGGGAAACACAAATGCAAACCCGGTCTGCTACTCAGCACACTAGAAGAAGTACAGGAAAAACATCCTTTTAAATTCCTGCCCTACGAGACTTTAACGTCCGTTTCTCAAAAATTAAAAATTCCCTACACGCAGGTTTTCAGCGTCGTCACCTTTTATTCGTTTTTCAATTTAAAACCCCAAGGGAAACATTCCATTGTGGTTTGTCGTGGTACGGCCTGCCACACCAAAGGTTCCAAAGCCCTGCTCGACGAAATAGGGCCGGCATTTGGTATCAAAAGTGGTGAAATCGATTCCGAACAATCCGTCACTACTCCCGACAATGAATTTACTATAAAGACAGTCGCCTGTTTTGGACAATGTGCGCAATCGCCTGTGGTAGCTGTTGATGGCGTAATCCACAGCAATGTCAATTCACAAAAATTGCTGAGAATTATCCAGAAGGTTAAAAATAAAAAGAAAATATCCACAGAAAAGTAAAACAAAAAGTCTGAATATCTAAGCATTTTTTAAACCCATTTGAGCTTTTCAAACTTTTCAAACCTTTCAAACCTTTCAAACTTCTCGAACCTTTCAAACTAAAAAAATATGAATCCACACGAATTTAATATATTAAGAGAACGGAGTATTTCCGAAATAACTCCAGCAACTCCCATGATTCTTGTTGGCATGGGTACTTGCGGCATTGGCAATGGAGCCGATTTGGTACACAACCGACTTCAAAAGCAAATAGAAGAAAACAACATTAATTGTATATTAAAACCTGTGGGTTGTTTTGGTTTTTGTGCCGAAGAACCACTCCTTACCCTTTACCAACCCGGAAAACCAATGTTGGTTTACAGCAAGGTGGATGAAAAAGATGCGGTAAAAATACTGGATGGACTTACAAAAGGAAAAATATATACAAAAAAACTCCTCTGCCGCATCGATTCATGGGATTTTCAAACATCGAAAGCGGAATTTGGAAAAGGGTATGAAAATATTCC
The DNA here is from genome assembly GCA_010365115.1 of Paludibacter sp. Lineage (GTDB taxonomy): Bacteria > Bacteroidota > Bacteroidia > Bacteroidales > Paludibacteraceae > Paludibacter. Next base: position 18,224 of record JAAFGX010000076.1, on the reverse strand, counting down.
TCTTTGGGATGAAATTCCTTTTTTCAAAGGACAGAAAAAAATAGTGTTGCGCAATGCAGGAATAATTAATCCTGAATTGATTGACGATTACATTGCCGTTGGCGGTTACAAAGCGCTTGAAAAATCACTTGGAAATATGCAGCCTACTGAAGTGATTAATGAAGTGTTGGATGCCGGACTCAGAGGACGTGGCGGAGCGGGTTATCCTACCGGCAGAAAGTGGGCAATTATGCAAGCTGCAGTTGCCGACCAAAAATACCTAATTTGCAATGCCGACGAAGGTGACCCGGGAGCGTATATGAACCGAAACGAAATTGAAAGTGATCCGCATTCGGTTATCGAAGGCATGTTGATTGGTGGTTACGCCATGGGAGCTTCCGAAGGAATCGTATACATGCGAGCCGAATATCCATTGGCGCTCAAGCGGTTAAAAATGGCCATCGAACAAGCTGAAAAGAAAGGATTATTGGGTAATAATATTCTTGGTTCTGATTTTAATTTTAAACTTGATGTAGTGGAAGGTGCCGGAGCATTTGTTTGTGGTGAGGAAACTGCGTTGATCGCTTCCATCGAAGGAAAAGCAGGACGACCAATGCCCCGCCCGCCTTACCCTGCTGGACGTGGATTGTACGGGAAACCAACCAATATCAACAACGTTGAAACATGGTGTAATATTCCGGTGATTATTGAGAAAGGTAGTGCATGGTTCAAAGAAACTGGTACTGATAAAAGTCCCGGTACAAAAGTATTTTCATTAGTTGGGAAAGTAAAAAATACAGGATTGGTGGAACTTCCATTAGGCTCTACATTAGAACATGTTATTTTTGGCATCGGCGAAGGAACCGGTACAAACAAACGTGTGAAAGCAGTTCAAACCGGCGGTCCATCGGGCGGTTGCATTCCGCTGGAACATTTCAATACACCGGTGGATTACGAGTCGTTGGCTGGACTTGGCGCCATTATGGGCTCGGGCGGAATGGTAGTGATGGATCAGGATAATTGCATGGTGGATGTGGCACGCTATTTTCTTGAATTCAATTCGAACGAATCGTGCGGAAAATGTACACCTTGCCGCGAAGGATTGGCACAGGCATTGGCTATTCTTACCAAAATAACCAAAGGACAGGGAACTTTTGCCGATTTAACGATGCTCGAATTGTTGAGCAAAACCATAAAAGACACTGCTATTTGCGGACTAGGGCAAACTGCTCCGAATCCTATTTTGACTACATTGCATTATTTCCGGCACGAATATGAAGAACATATTCAGGAAAAACGATGTCATGCCGGGGTTTGTGATACATTGTACATGGCATTGTGCGAAAACAGTTGTCCGCTGCACATGAATATTCCAGGCTACATTGAGTTGATAAAAGAAGATCGTATAGAAGAAGCCTTTGAACTGACTTTGCGAGATAATCCTATTCCGGGAACAATTGGCCGTATCTGCCATTTCCATTGCCAAATGCGTTGTCGCCGTGAACAACTTGACGAACCGGTTTCGCAAGGTGAGATACACCGTTATCTGGCCGACACCATGTATCAACTTGGAAAAGAAAACGAAATTTATACTAAACTGATAAAAGAAAAACTTCCTACAACAGGAAAAAGCATTGCCATAGTTGGTGGAGGTCCAGCAGGACTTACCGCTGCTTATTATCTGGTACGGTTGGGTCATAATGTGGTTATTTACGATGCATTTTCCGAAGCCGGAGGGGTAGTTCGTTTTGGCATTCCACAATACCGTTTACCAAAATCGGTGCTACAAAAAGAAGTTCAATTTATAAAAAAACTAGGAGTGAAATTTGTTTTCAATCAGAAATTGGGAGATAATCTCTCGCTCGAAACATTGAAACAAGAAAATAATGCTGTGTATTTAGCTATTGGCGCATGGAAAGATATTGATTTGAAAATTCCCGGCGAAAATGCAAAAGGCGTGTTTGCGGGAACGGAAGTTTTGAAAGAACTGGCATTGGGAAAAATACCGAAAATCGGGCAACGGGTAGTAATAGTGGGTGCCGGGAATGTGGCTATTGATGCTGCCCGTAGCATTTGGCGGTTAGGCAAAGATGTAACTGTGGTTTATCGTCGTGAAAAATGTGATATGCCTGCCAATGCTGCCGAAATTTACGAATCGGAAGCAGAAAAAATCAACTATTATTTTATGTCCGCTCCTCACGAGGTGCTGACCGATAAAGCAGGAAAAGTAATCGGTTTAAAAGTGGAAGTAATGACTTGTGGCGGAATTGATGCTTCGGGCAGAAGAAAACCGGTACGAACCGGAAAATTCGAAGAAATTCAGTGTGACTCAGTTATTCTGGCGGTGGGCGAACGTGTCGATTCAGAATTTCTTGCGGAAGACGGATTGGAAAGAACCGAAGATGGCAGACTCATTATCAATCCGTTCACATACCAAACTTCTCTTCCAACTGTTTACGCAGGAGGCGATGCCGTTACCGGCCCTTCAACCGCTGCCGAAGCAATGGGAATGGCTAAGAAAGCAGCAGAATCCATCGATTTCAATCTTATGAAGGAAAAAAGGTTCCATCTGCTTTTCAAGGAATTTATATATCAGAATAATGTTCCTGTAAATCCGAAAGTAAGTCCGAAGAATATTTCAGATAAAGTTCCGGTAAAAGAAAGGATTGGTAATTTCAGGGAAGTTGAAGTTGGGTTCACCGGCGAACAGGCACGTAATGAAGTGAACAGATGCTTGAGGTGCGATGTGAGATGTTAAAGCCCCCAAACCCCCAAATGGGGGCTTAAGACTCAGTCTCTGAAAGCGCAATAAAAACAACAAAACAATTGAAAATCAACTATGACAGAAAATCATTTTAAAGAATTCTGGAATACTGCTGATCCACTTACATATTCCGGTTTAAATCAAAAACGTAAGCAAATGCGGGATGATATGACTCTTGCTGAATCAGTTCTTTGGGAGCATATAAAAAGTTAAAAGCAGGGGGTTGAATTCCGAAGACAACATATCATTGGAAACTTTATTTCAGATTTTGTAGCTTTATCTTATAAACTAATTATTGAAGTGGATGGAGGTATTCATAAACAACAGGAAGAAGAGGCTAAAAACAGAACATCGAAATTAAACGAAAGAGAATATAAAGTTATTCGGCTTACTAATGAAGAAGTTTTCAATGATATAAATGCTGTTTTAGAAAAAATCAAAAACGAACTAAGACCATAACCAACAAATATAAACCTATAAATCTGAAAACCATATAATCACACAATAATCCTAATCTTCAAAGACTAAGTCTTAAGCCCCCATTTAGGGGTTTGGGGGTCGAGGGTCGGTCATTAAATATTACAATTATGAAAATCACAATAAACAATCAGTCATTAGAAGTACAGGAAGGGTTAACCATTCTGGAAGCCTGCAAATCAGTTGGGTTTAAAATTTCAACACTGTGTTACCTGCAAGATGTATCGAGCAATGCCTCCTGCGGAGTATGTGTGGTGGAAGTGAAAGGGGCAAAATCATTGTTGCGGTCGTGCATAACCAAAGTATCAGAAGGCATGGAAATTACCACCAACAGCCAACGGGTAATGGAAGCCCGCAAAATGAATGTTGAATTATTGTTGGCTAACCACCCACAGGATTGTTTGATTTGTGACCGGAACCAGAACTGCGAATTGCAGGAACTCACTTTTACTTTTGGCATTAACGAAAAACGGTTTGTACGTACCCGAAAAACGTATCTCGAAATAGACAATTCGTCGTTGTCGCTAACGCGCGATCCTGAAAAATGCATTTTGTGTGGTCGATGCGTAGCCGTTTGCAGTGACATGCAAACCGTGAAAGCCATCGATTTCTCAGGAAGAGGTTTGAAAAGTAAGATATCAACCTATCTCGATCAGGGTTTAGGTGTGGTGGCATGTACCAATTGCGGACAATGTGCTTTGGTTTGCCCTACCGGAGCGATAACTGAGAAAAGCTCGGTGGCCGAAGTGTGGGAAGCCATTCAAAATCCTGAGAAAGTGGTATTGGTCCAAACCGCTCCCGCCATTCGTGTAGGAATTGGCGAAGCCATGGGAATGCCTTACGGCAGCCTTGTCACTGGAAAAATGGTGGCAGGATTACGCAGGTTGGGATTTTCTAAGATTTTTGACACCAATTTCGCTGCCGATCTCACCATTATTGAAGAAGGAAACGAATTATTGAACCGAATAAAAAACGGTGGCACATTGCCAATGATCACTTCTTGCTCGCCGGGTTGGATTAAATTTATTGAACATTTCTTTCCGTCAGCATTGGAACATTTATCTTCCTGCAAATCGCCACAACAAATGTTTGGTGCCATTGCCAAAACTTATTATGCAGAAAAAACAGGCATTGATCCACGCAACATCGTGGTAGTTTCGGTAATGCCATGCACCGCTAAAAAGTACGAAGCTAAACGTCCGGAAATGGATGGAGCATTCGGATATTGGAAAGAAAAAATGAATCTTTCGGAAAACGAACGGTTTTATGATGTAGACGCAGTACTAACAACCCGCGAACTTGCCCGCATGTTGAAAGAAACAGGAATTGATTTCACCCATTTGCCCGAAGAACAATTCGACAATCCGCTGGGTGAATCTACTGGTGCGGCCGTTATTTTTGGTGCTACGGGTGGTGTTATGGAAGCTGCTTTGCGGACTGCTTACGAGGTATTTACCGGAAAAACACTGGCTAATATTAATTTTACGGCTATGCGCGGACTCGCCGGGATTAAAGAAGCCGAGATTGATCTGGACGGAACAAAAATAAAAGTTGCCGTTGCACACACCTTGAAAAATGCGAGGATTTTGCTCGAACAAATTGAAAATGGAACATCGCCTTACACCTTTATAGAAGTAATGACTTGCCCTGGAGGTTGCCTTGGTGGTGGCGGACAGCCCATCCCAACCAATTATGAAATCCGGAAAATACGCGCCGAATCTATTTATTACGAAGATGCTCATAAAGGGTTACGAAAATCGCACGAAAACCCAGAAATTTTAGCTCTTTACAACGATTTTCTCAAAGAACCGCTGGGAGAAAAATCGCATCATTTGTTACATACAACCTATGTGGAAAGAGGAATTTAAAGTCATTAATAAAAAAGGAAGCTAAGAAATGGGTTTCTTTTTTTTTAAAATTTACAGATAATTAAAAACTTGGAAGTAATTATAAAAAGCACGTAGTTAACTTAACCTTACTAAGAAATAAGTTATTACTTTTGCTAAAAATATCTTGAACAAAAATAAATATTATGGCTAAATTAGATTACATTCATCGTTATTTTTTTTGACAATTTTCTGCGGTTTGACAACTTTACGAAAAGAAAAAATGACGAAAACCTGATTTCCGACACGAAAACTGACGAAAAATGTTGAAAAACATGAATTTGACTACTTGAAATCTTAAATTTATTCCGTTAATTTGTAACTGCTTCTTAGCGATTTGACTTTGAAGGAATAATAAAAATACAACTCGGTACTATCATTAAATACTTGCACTAATTTAGCAAAATAATTCTATTATAACACTTTATGGATCATATATTTACGCAATGCAAGGACTAAAAAGTCGACCGACAATAGATGTTGACTTATTGGGGACTAATATGAAAGGATATACTTGAAGAGCGAATTAATTGAAATAGGCAGAAATTGAAATATGGAATTTAGCTTTTTGATAGGTGAGTGAAGCTTTGTAGACGGATTTATTTTATCATTTCTTCTAATGTTCAAAAAAATAGAAACCCCAACCCACGAAGCAAAACATTTGCAAGCACACCCGATCCATTGTTCTCAGCAAATATTTGAAATATATTTACATATTTATATCAAAATAAAGATTTTTTTATTAAATTTGACCCGCAAAAAAAATATCGCAATTTTGATTTAGAAACTGTTTATTAAAGTAAAATAGCTGATTTATGACATTATACAACGAAATATCATTCAAAACAAGTAAACTAATTACAAAGGCTTACAGTACATCATTTTCAATTGCTGTAAGTTTTTTGAATTTGGAAATGCAAAGTGCCATTTATAGCATTTATGGGTTCGTGAGGTTTGCTGATGAGATTGTGGATACATTTCATCAAGTCAATAAAAAAATGATATTCGATAATTTCGAAAAAGATTATTACGAAACGATAACCAATGGAATAAGCATGAACCCTGTTTTGCATTCTTATGCATTAACAGTAAAGAAATACAACATTCCCGCACATTTAATAGAGTCTTTTTTTAAAAGTATGAGAGCCGATTTAGATAAACTCAATTATAACAATGATATCGAATTGAAAGAATACATATATGGTTCGGCCGATGTGGTGGGGCTTATGTGTTTAATGGTATTTGTGGATGGCGACCCACAACTTTATAACAAATTGGAAAAGCCAGCAATGAAATTAGGCTCGGCTTTCCAAAAAGTGAACTTCTTACGCGACCTAAAAGAAGATGTTGAGCAGCTGGACCGTCGTTACTTTCCCGAATTAACCATTGGTGCGTTTGACGAAGCAACTAAAAATATATTAATTACAGACATAGAAGCTGATTTTTGTGAAGCAAGAAAAGGTATTAGAGAACTTCCCGGCAAATCAAAACTGGCTGTATTTATAGCATTTGTTTATTACAAACAACTATTGACAAATTTAAAACGTACCCCGGCAAATAAAATAATGCAATCACGAATCAGAGTTTCTGATCCAACAAAATTATTACTATTAGGAAAAGCCTACTTTAAATACCAGTTCAATATTATTTAAAAAAGAATACATGGAAAATGAATTTGTGATTTTAGTTGATGAACATGACCATGAAACTGGCTTTATGGAAAAAATGGAAGCACATAAAAAGGCTTTGATGCACAGGGCAGTTTCTGTTTTTATACTTAATACAAATGGAGACTGGCTTTTACAACGAAGAGCTTTAAGTAAATATCATTCGGGCGGTTTGTGGACAAACACCTGTTGCACACATCCTTTGCCAAACGAAACAAACAACGATGCTGCAAATAGAAGGTTAAGTCAGGAAATGGGATTGCAAAGCGATTTAACCGAGTTGTTTAGTTTTATCTATAAAGAGGCTTTAGATAACGAATTGACAGAGCACGAACTCGACCACGTTTTTAGTGGCATTTCTGATTTAGCTCCACAGTTGAACCCTGACGAAGTAGTCGATTATAAATACATCAGTTTTACTGAACTAAATACAGATGTCAAGGCAAATCCTGAAAACTATACTGTTTGGTTTCGGAAAATATACGAAAATGTTGAATTACAGATCTCAAAAACCGAAATAAAATGATAGATATTAGCTTACTCGCACTGGCTTATTTTTTCATGGAATTTGTAGCTTGGTCCAACCATAATTATGTTATGCATGGTTTTTTGTGGAAATGGCACAAAGACCATCACCGTAAAGATAATTTGCAAGGCTTGCCAAAAAAAACCGAAGACCAACGCTTCGAAAAAAACGATTTATTTTTTCTTGTATATGCCATTCCGGCTATTGTATTACTAATTGTTGGCTTTTCAATGCATTATTTACCAATGGTGTTTATTGGTATTGGCATAACACTTTATGGCTTCACTTACTTTGCAATTCACGATATAATCATTCATCACCGTATAAAAATTTCTTTTTTAAATAAAAAACACAACTATTTTATTCAAGCAATTATAAGAGCTCACACTGCGCACCATAAACCCAAAAACAAAAAGGATTTTAATAATTATGGGTTGTTGATTTTTTCACCGCGATATTTTAAATCATAAATGAATTCACTTTACTCCATATTGTTACTGAGCTCTATTGCTGTGCCTCTTGCTTTAAGTTTCGACAAAAAACTACGGTTTTACAAGCAATGGAAGTATTTGTTTCCATCAATTATCGTTGTGGCAATATTGTATATTGCCGTAGATGTATGGTTCACTAAAATTGGTGTATGGGGCTTTAATAATCGTTATTATTCCCAAAACACATTGTTTGGTCTTCCTGTTGAAGAATGGTTGTTTTTTATGGCTATTCCGTATGCAAGCATTTTCTTACACGATTCTATAGTGCTTTATTTCAACAAATTCCGTATAAAACAAAAATCAGCAAATGTTCTGTCGGTTTTCCTCTTAGTTTTATCAGTATTGCTTTTGCTTTTCAATTTCGATAAAGCGTATACAGTTTATATGCTAACCACAACAATAGCTGTTTTAATTCTGTCGTTTTTCGATTCGTCGGAAACCACAAGTCGCTTTTATCTGACTTTTTTGATTATTCTATTGCCTTTTATAGCTGTAAACGCAATTTTAACCGGCAGTTTTATAGCCGAACCTGTAGTTTGGTACAACAATGGTGAGAATTTGGGCATTCGCTTTTTAACTATTCCTATTGAAGATTTCGGCTATGCCTTTAGTTTAATCTTATTCATTCTTTTGTTTCGCAACAAACTAAAAACTTGGTTTGATAAATCACTATAAAATTTGACATGACCGAGAAAAGTAATAATATAAACAATTCTATTTTGAACAACAAAAAAATTGTAAAGGCATTCTTTATTATTTTTTATTTGGTGGGAGTTGCAGGAACACTGATACCCTACACTTCTGCGCTGTTTTTTAAATTAATACCTTTTGCACTGATATTGAGTTTTACAGGACTTTTATTTTTCCATGAAACTAAAGTGACTCGAAATGCATTTTTTTATTTTATCACACTATATTTGGTGTCGTTTTTTGTTGAAGTTATTGGAGTGAATACAGGTTTTATTTTCGGTAATTACAACTATGGCAACAGCTTGGGAATAAAATTGTTTCAAACGCCTTTACTGATTGGGGTAAACTGGATTTTTTTGGTTTACACAACTGCTTCGGTGATGGAACGGTTTAAAATGCCTGTTTTTGCAAAAATAGGATTGGCTTCGGTACTTATGTTAATCTATGATATAGTGATGGAGCAAATTGCGCCTATGCTTGATATGTGGCATTGGGAAAACGGAATTATTCCATTGCAAAACTACGTGGCATGGCTGATACTCGCACTATTATTTCAGACCTTACTTAGAATTTTGAACGTCAAAATTCAAAACAATTTTGCTCCGTTTATTATTGTCTGTCAGTTCCTGTTTTTTCTATTTTTACTTATTGCTAATAAGCTGAGAGTATGATTCTGAAGGCAAAACACAACTTTTTTGTTGTTCCATTTTTTGAGTGGTATTCCCGAAGCAAGATGAAAAAGCATTTCGGTAACATTCAGATAAATGGTGCGGTAGAGCCTAAAAATGCATCTGTTTTACTCATTTCTAATCATACAAGTTGGTGGGATGGCTTCTGGGTGAATTATATCAACCAAAAGCTCTTTCGACGAAAATTCCATTTTATGATGCTTGAAGAACAGCTTCGTAAACACATGTTTTTCAACTATACCGGTGCTTTTTCGGTAAACAAGAAATCGAGAGGCATTGTAGAAACATTGGATTATACAGCTGAATTATTAAGTAACCCCGACAATTTTGTACTTATTTTTCCGCAAGGTGAGATACAAAGCATGCACGATCAACCCATCCGGTTTGAGAAAGGAATTGAACGCTTACTGAAAAATCAAACAAATCCGATTCAAATTGTTTTCCTGGTAAATCTGGTCGACTATTTTTCGAATCGGAAACCGGGTATTTATTTCTACGTTCAGGAATATACGGGTAATACCATTGATATTCAATCAATTAATGATAGTTACAACTTGTTTTACGCCGATTCTATTGAAAAACAAAAAAACGCACATAAATGATATATCTGGCATGGTTCATAATCGCATTTTCTGTTATTCAGCTTTTGGTTGCACTGTCCAATTTAATGTTCCAACAGAAGATGAAACATTCTAATAGCAATTCTAATAGCTTAGTTTCGATTTTAATTCCGGTACGAAACGAAGAGAATAACATTGGCAAATTACTAAATGATTTGCAAAAACAAGACTACGAAAATATTGAAATTATTGTTTTTGATGACCAATCAACCGACAATACTGAAAATATTGTTGGCAATAGTATTGCAAACGACAAAAGAATAAAACTAATCAGCTCAAAAGGTTTGCCCGAAGGCTGGCTGGGGAAAAATTATGGTTGTTATAACTTGGCAAAACAGTCTAAAGGCAAATACATCCTATTTTTGGATGCCGATGTGCGGGTTAAGAATGACATTATTCTTAATTCCATTTCACTTGCCGATAAGCATTCACTCGGATTATTGTCCATTTTTCCGAAACAAGAAATGGAAAGCATTGGTGAACGAATTACAGTGCCGAATATGAATTACATTTTATTGTCGCTTTTGCCTATTGGACTGGTACTTAAGTCGAAGTTTACAGCGTTGGCAGCGGCAAATGGACAGTTTATGCTTTTTAATTCGAAAATATATACAGAAACCAATCCACACGAAAAGTTTAAAAACAACAGAGTGGAAGACATTGAAATTGCAAGGTATTACAAACAAAAAGGCATTGCTGTGGGTTGTTTAACCGGTGATGACAGTATAAGTTGTAGGATGTATTCAAGCTTTGGCGAAGCTGTAAATGGTTTCTCGAAAAATGTTATCAATTTTTTTGGAAATTCATTTGTTGTTGCAATCTTATTTTGGATAATAACAAGTTTTGGTTTTATTCCGGTTTTAATCAGTTTAGAAAATTCAATGCTGACATTATATCTGTTTACTGTACTAACCACACGAATAATAATTTCTGTTATCAGCAAACAAAATGTGCTATTAAATTGCTTTTATATAGTACCACAGCAAATTGCATTGGGATTGATTATTTACAAAGCTTTTGAAAATAAATTAAAAAAACAACATCAATGGAAAGGAAGAAATATTTCATAACGCTTTTACTAATTCTTTTTAGCTTTTCAGTTGTCAATGCTTCGCATAAGTCCGATATTTACAAGGCTTATATTAGCAACAACATGACTCTTTGGCAGAAGGTTATTGATGAAATGAATCTACAAAAAATAAAAAGCAACGAATTAAGATTGGAATTACTCAATTACCAATATGGCTATATTGCCTGGTGCATTGGGAATAAAAAGAAAGAATCGGCAGAACATTATATTCAATTGGGAGAAGCAAACATAGCGGTACTTGAAAAATTAGGTCATATACCTTCATTGATAAATTCCTACAAATCTGCTTTTTATGGTTACAAGATTGGACTAAACAAACTGAAAGCTCCTTTTATTGGACCTAAAAGTGTAGATTGTGCGAAGTTAGCGATAAAACAAGATGATAAAAATCCGTACGGATATATTCAATTTGGAAATTCGCAATACTATATGCCTTCGGCTTTTGGCGGTTCAAAAACGGAAGCTTTAAAGTATTATATTAAAGCGGAAAAGCTTTTGGAATTGAATCAAAATCAACTAAAAGAAGATTGGAATTATTTGAGCCTGCTGACAATGATTGCAAAAGCATATACCGATTTGAATGATTATCAACATGCGAAAGCATACTACACTAAAATTTTAAACATTGAACCCAATTATTTATGGGTTAAAAACAAACTATTTCCTGAATTATTAAAAAAGATAAACCAAAAAGTATGAGCAAAAATGTATTGATTGTAGGTGCCGGACTTGGCGGATTGGCAACTGCATTGCGCTTAGCAAAAAAAGGCCACAAGGTTGAAATAATAGAGAAGAATTCTCAAGCGGGAGGAAGATTGAATCAAATTAAAAAGGATGGATTTACCTTTGACACAGGTCCCAGTTTTTTCAGTATGTCTTTCGAATTTAAAGAGTTTGCCAAAGACTGTAATATAGATTTGCCCTTTAAATATATTGAGCTTGACCCATTATATACGGTGAATTTTAGCGATAATCCAAAAACTTTCTATCTATATAAAGATATTAAGAAGCTGGCTGCACAGTTTAAAGACGTTGAACCCGATTTTGAAGAGCGAATGACAAACTATCTTAAAAATTCCGGAGCATTGTTTCATGATACAGTTGATTTGGTGATCAAGAATAATTTTGATTCTGTGTTTTCGTACATTGTAACATTGATGCGTGTTAATCCAACGCACATTCCAGTGTTATTCCGGTCTTTCTATCAGGAAGTGAAACGAAATTTTAATTCGAAAGAAGCTCGGCAAATTGTTTCGCTGGTGGCCTTTTTCTTGGGACGTACTCCTTTCGACACCATGGCTATTTACACATTACTTTCGTACACCGAATTTAAACACGACGGCTATTTTAATGTGGAAGGTGGTATGTATAAAATAACAGAAGGTATTGTTAATGAGCTACTAAAAGAGAATGTAAAAATCACTTACAATACCGAAATTGTTGATTTTGTTGGAAATGGCAAAAAGCTGGAATATCTGATTGATTCAAAAGGGCAGAAATGGAGTTCAGATATTATTTTAGTAAACGGTGATGCCGCAGTGTTCAGAAGCAGGGTATTTAAGCGTGAAAAATACGCTCTTGAAAAGTTGGATAAAATGAACTGGACTATGGGATATTTGACATTTTATGTCGGTTTAAAATGCAAACTTCCACAAGTGAATCACCACAATTATTATTTGGGGTCAAATTTTGAGGAATATGCAAACAATGTCTTGCAAAATCCTGACTCATTGCAAAAACCTTATTATTATGTAAATGTGCTTTCAAAATATAATTTGGAGTGCGCTCCCGAAGGCTGCGAAAGCTTGTTCTTTGTTTGCCCGGTTCCCAACTTGCAACATAAACCTAATTGGGACGACAAAGATGAAATTGTAAACAGTATTATTGCTGATTTCTCGAAACGCATTGATAAAAATATTGAACCCGAAATAGTGTCAAAAACAATATACACTCCTCTCGAATGGCAGGATCAGTTTAATCTTCATCGTGGTAGTGGATTGGGTTTGTCGCACAGCATGAATCAAATCGGTGCTTTCCGGCCATCAAACTTCGACGAAAAGTTCAAGAATGTATATTATGTAGGAGCTTCAACTATTCCCGGAGCAGGTTTACCAATGGCTATAATTAGTTCGAAACTTGCATTCCAACGGATTGAAAAGCATAAATAGAATATTGGTCTTAAGAAACAGCTAATGCACATTCTCAAACTTACTAGATCGTACAACGTGACAAATACATGCAAAATTAATATATAATTGAAAAGCCGAATTTAGCCATTTGATAGGTTTTATTTTAAAGATGATGGTTTTTATACCAACTGAATTTTTATTTATAGTGTTACTGAGAAAAATAAAAAAATTAATACTGTTAACCTTATAATTATCATAGCTTTATGAAAATACTTTTAACTGGAGCAACCGGATATATTGGGAAGAGACTCCTTCCTGTATTATTAAATCTGGGACATGAAGTAATATGCTGTGTTCGCGATAAAAATCGTTTTCCTACCGAAGGAATATACTTTCACCCAAACATATCGTTGTTGGAGGTCGATTTTCTTAAAGATATTTCGTTTACAGACACCTTAAAAGACATAGATGTTGCTTATTACCTCATTCATTCAATGAGTTCCAATGCAAGCAATTTCGATAAACTCGAAGAACAATCTGTAAACAATTTTATAAAACTGCTATTAAATACAAATGTCAAACAAATTATCTATTTAGGTGGCATTACAAATGATGAACATCTCTCAAAACATTTAGCTTCAAGAAAAAAAGTAGATGATATTTTGCATGCAAGTGGATTAACCGTTACTTCAATTAAAGCTGGGATAATTGTAGGGTCTGGAAGTTCATCGTTCGAAATTATTCGCGATTTGGTCGAGAAACTTCCAGTAATGATTACTCCAAAGTGGCTCAATACAAAATGTCAGCCCATAGCCATTAGAAATGTAATTGAATATTTAACAGGAGTAATTCTAAATCAAGAAACATTTAACCAATCGTTCGATATTGGTGGCCCCGATGTTTTAATATACAAAGAAATGCTGCTTCAGTTTGCACAGGTCCGGGGCCTAAAACGGTATATAGCAACTGTGCCAGTTATGAGCCCCCGAATTTCATCATACTGGCTGTATTTTGTAACCTCTACTTCATATAAGTTAGCGGTAAATTTGGTAAATAGCATGAAGGTTGAGGTTGTAGCCAAAGATAATCGTCTCGAAAAGATGCTAAAAGTCAAACCTATTTCATACAAAGACGCCGTACAACTTGCGTTTCAGAAAATTGAACAAAACGATGTTGTATCCAGTTGGAAAGACTCTTTAATATCTAGCTCTAGCTACAATTCATTATTTGAACATATAAATGTCCCTGTGAATGGATGTTTTAAAGATATAAGGACAAAAGAAATTACAACGGACTCGAATCAGGTACTCGAAAATATATGGTCAATAGGTGGCGAACGTGGATGGTATTATGGCAACTGGCTTTGGAACAGTCGCGGATTTATTGATAAGCTATTTGGTGGCGTTGGTTTAAGGCGTGGTCGTACAAATGCTAATATTATTAACACAGGAGACACGCTTGACTTTTGGAGGGTTTTGGTGGCAGACAAACAAAACAAGCGCTTGCTGCTATATGCCGAAATGAAATTACCTGGCGAGGCATGGCTGGAGTTTGAGTTAATTAGAAAAGACAACAAAGATATTTTACAGCAAACAGCTACATTTCGACCAAAAGGTTTGGGTGGTCGATTATATTGGTATGCTGTATTACCTTTTCATTACTTTGTATTTAATGGTTTGGCTAAAAATATTATTAAATATAAAACCAATTTAAAACCTGATAAATGAAAAATTCAAGTCAAATAAGAAGATACATTGAGGGAATTCTTCAGTCCTGTCGGCTGGCAGTACTGGCTACTGAAGCTCATGGGCAGCCGCACGCAAGTTTAATAGCGATTACTCCGGTTCAGGGTTTCCGTCAATTGATTTTTTCTACATATCGCAATACTCGGAAGTTCGAAAACATTTTAAATAATGGCAGAATTGCTGTTCTTATTCAAGGGGAAGATAAAGATAATTTGAACCCACAGAAAGGTTTCGCTCTTACCGCCTATGGTCGTGCCCAAGAGATTGGGATATCGGAGTTGGAAGAAGCTGTTCATGCTCATTTGGAAAGGCACCCCAATCTTGTAAACATGCTGAATTCTGAGAATATTGTAATCATCCGGATTAAGGTAGAAGCATATCAGGTGGTTCGTGGAATTGATGATGTTATCTGGTGGCCAGTAGTTGATTCTGAGAATTAGCATTCCCAAGGCAGATGAGTTTGACGCAAGACGGTAGCGTCAAGTAGTGGTCGTTAGCGTCATAATACAAAAAAAACAGACAGGAAAAAACAGAAAATTATAAACGGTTGCATTGATATTGAAGATATTGAACGTTTTGACAATAAAAAAGAGGTTACCCGACCGGATAACCTCTTCTCAATTTTTATTTTTGATAAAAAATTATAAAATCACTTTTGCAAAGCGGTTTCCTACTTTTACTAGCACTACGCCTTTTGCCGAAACAGGAATAGAGTTAATGCCTTCAGTTGTTAGTTTAGAAACCAGTTTTTGACCTACTGCATTATAAACTTTCACCGCTTCGCCTGCAATAGCCGAGAAATTGATAGTGCCGTTGGCTACTGTAACTTGTATGGAATTTTTGTTATTTCCCAAACCGGTTCCTAAAGTGGAAGCGATCATTTCGTTAGAAACTGCCGAAGTTACATTGGTGTTTTTAGCAGTTACGGTATAATAATAGGTTGTGCCAGCATCCAAACCAGTTACTGCTTTGCTTGTTGCTGTTGCTGTAAATGGAGAACCTGTAATTGGAGTAGCAACAGTCGAAATATGTGTACCTAAATTAGCAATATAATCTTTTGGATATTCAACCCATTCTGTAGTCACATATAATGATTGAGGCGCAGCAACTGAACTTTTACGTATCAAAGTTAAATCTGTTCCCCAATTTGCAACCTGATCAAAAATACCCACTTCATCAATTTGAATTGAACCTTTGAATAAAGCTACAGCATCATTTCCATTATAATTAATTGCAGAAATGGATGTTTGCAAATCTGTTACAACTATTATCTCTGCAATGGCGGAGTTTACACCTGACACATATGCAATAACATATACATCTTTGTCAGCAAGATTTCCAGATAAAACTAAATCACTTCCATAAGCACCTGCACCATTAATTTGTTTTTTTAATGTATAGTTAGACAAATCAACAGTTGAACCTGTACCATTATATATTTCAATGGCTTTGTTATAACTTGAGCCTTCCACATATTCAGAAATAATTAAATCGGAAACTGAATGTGGAGCTTTTGTATAAACATCGAGTTGATATTCAGTTGCACCAGCAACTACATTCCAGTTGGCAGTAAATCCAGTTGCATTCGAAGCCGAAGCATCTGTTGCTACAGGTGTTGCCAAAGGTGTCCAGGTTGCATTTCCGCTTAACGCTCTGGTTATAGTTGTTGCGTCTGTGCTTTCCAATTTCAAAGTTGCACTGTGATTCCCTGATGCAGTTGGTCTATATGTTACAGTAACTGTACTTGTTGCAGTATTGTCTGCCAGTTTAGTAATCGAAGTTACTGAAGGTTCGTCAAACTGATTATTTGTATCATCAATGATGGAGATTGTAATGTTTCCGGTAAGATTCACGCCACTTACATTTACAGTTTCAGTAATTGTATTTCCTACATAAGCCGTCATATTGGGAATAGTAACTTCTGTAACGATTATTGTGGGAGTTATTGAAATTACATTTAATGTGTAAGTGGCTGTAGAAGAACAATAGTCTACACCATTATGTGTTCCTGCAGCCTGTGTGGCAGTGATAACTGTTGATCCAGCAGTTGCTATGTTAAATAAATTACCACCAGCCATATTAAAAGCCACAGCTGTATTGCTGCTCGAATAGGTAATTGGCGTAGTAGCATTCAACGAAGTTGCTGCTTGAGAGTATGAAACATTTGCCATCGTTTTGTCAACTATTGGAGTTGCAAAACCAAGAGTGGAAGAGGTGCAAGAGGAGGCTAAACCTGTCCACGATATATCGTCAATCACAACTTGCTTTGTTAATTTATTTCGAATTTCTATAATTATATTTCCTGAAATATTAATATTGCTAACCGTAAAAGTTTGAACTGTTGTATTATCCCACGCAATAGAAATTCCTTTAGAAACTCCATTTATGAAAAGTTCAACTTGCCGATTTCCACTTCCTGTAAATGCTTTTTTTAATGAACAAGTAAAAGAGTTTATTCCTCCAGAAATTGATCCTGATGTTAGTTTAGCAGTTATTGCACCTTCAAACATAATCCCTTTTCCATTGATTCCATAAGTATCTACGTTACGAGAATCAATATAACTCCATGTTACACTATTATCTCCGGAAAATGAACCAGTAGCATACGAAGCTGTTAAAGCAGAATTAGTAAAAGTTTCTGTTCCTTGTCCCCAAATACTAACACCTCCTATCACCAATGCGAAAGCTAAAATAAAGCTTTTCCAAAAAGTAATTTTACTCATGATTGTATAATTTTAAGAAGTTTATATTAATAATTATTTTATACTTTTTTAGTGAGGCAAAAGTAGCAATAGTATAATGACTCTACAATACAACAGTATTAAAAGACAATTACAAAAATACACAATCGTTTTTAAGAAAACATGTGTCAACAAAGATAAAGATTATTTTACATTAGACTTATAAAAATACAAAAAAGATACAAGTGCTTTTCACAAAGTTATGAACAATGAAATGAGATTTTTCAGTGCTTAAAAAGATTGGGATTATATTGTGTTACAAAACCCAGGAATGAAATGGGGAAATTGAGTTACAAATAGGTGGGATTACTATCGGATAGGCTCTTCGCTGTATTCCAGAATGTCGGAAGGCTGGCAATTCAGCACTTTGCAAATGGCTTCGAGCGTGCTGAAACGGATGGCTTTAGCTTTGCCGGTTTTGAGTATGGACAGGTTGGCGGGCGTTATGTCCACTCTTGCCGACAGCTCGTTCAACGATATTTTCCGTCGCGCCATCATTACATCCAAATTTACTATTATTGGCATCTCTTTTAATTTACCCCTAGCCCTTAAAGGGGAACTAAAGTTACTTTTGTCTTCTAAAACCCAACTCCTAAAATGGTATTCTTCATTTCCCCCTTTAGGGGCATGGGGTGGCTCTTATACCGATTGCACAAACAATATAGTCCAATTTCGACCCTGCCTGCCGCAGGCAAGTTCGTCTTATGGAACATCCCGTGTAACGGGATTG
>JAAFGX010000075.1 GCA_010365115.1 Paludibacter sp. | reverse complement strand
AATTGGCCCTTTGCCTCGTTTTTCTTTGCGTTTAGTTCGTAATTTATTTTCATAGTGTTTAATGTCTGATCCAAAACTATCCATGTTCTATAAAAATTATAAAAGGTACTTATAGTTTCAATATATTTTTACTTAGTACAAAAACGGCCAACGGTAAAATAGTAAACTGTAAAACCGGAGAAAGACCTACTTCAACAATTGGAATCAACGGCATTGTATCCGCATACGACCAATCTCCACGCCAAGTATGCCATATCTCTGCCAATATTGCGCCCATACCACCAACCAGTATCAATAGTAAGTTTCTGGTAAATCTTAAAGGACTAATCCAAAAAGCGTTTTTGTATAAACCCCAAATGCAAAGAGGAGAACCAAAACCATAAACATATCCGCTACTGATGCCAGCGCACAAAAAGAGATATGATCTAAATCATATTGAAAGCCTTCATATAAAGACCCATGCGCTACTTCCCAGACTAAGTTTAGCATAAAGGCTACAATAGCTGTGGAAACTATAAAGTACTGATAATTGCGCCTATCTATTACCCTTTTAAGGAAATGTAAATATAGCGAAATTATCAAGGTCAAAGCAATAATAGGCACGACAAAAATGCTAAGCCTTAGCTTATCCATTACTTTATATTTTCAATATATTTTGACACAATATTATGCATTAACAATATTTTTCCTTGTTTTCAAAAACCACTTTTCCCCAAAGAAAATTAAAAGAAGAGAAATAGCCGCCACTGCTATCAGGGCTAAATCAGTACTCCCTTTTATCCATAAAAAAGCCCCCAACACTACAACATCCAGTACAATGACCGTCAAGAGTATAAAGCCTTTTGCCTCGATTTCTTTTCGTAATTTTTTGTAAACACCCCATTGAACGATAATATCCATGATGAGGTAGAAAATTGCTCCCAAAGAAGCAATCCGGCTCAGGTCAAAAAATATAGTCAGCACAATAGCTATCACCACAGTGTATACAAGCATATGCTGTTGCAAGGTGCCTGGCATTCCAAAATGCTTATGCGGCATCAACTTTATATTGGTAAGCATGGCAGTCATCCGGGAAATGGCAAAAATATTAGCTAGTACACTGGAAACTGTAGCAATAATGGCTATCCCTACTGTAAACCACAGCCCATACTTACCAAATGCCGGTTTTGAAGCTTCTGCCAAAGAATAATCTTTTGCTTCGATTATTTTAGGCACGGAGAGATTAACAGATACGGCAAAAGCAACCAGTAGATAAACAACCGTACATATAATGAGAGATATCCATATCGCCCTCCCTACATTCTTATGAGGGTTAACAATTTCTTCACCGCTATTGGTAATCGTAGTAAAACCAGCAAAAGCAAGAATAGCTAAGGCTAATGCACCCAAATAGCTAATAGTGGAATAGTCATCTGGTATCGCTGTAGGTACAGCTTCTGAAAATGAAAAGCCTGCCACCCAAAGTCCTCCAATAGCAAAAATGGCAATTCCACCGATTTTCAAGATAGCCATCACAAAGGAGACCTTATCAACCACTTTATTTCCAGATATATTGATTAAGAAAGTGACAATTAGTAGAAGTACGCCCAATAAGGGGATCCAAAAACCATTTTGATTTCCGTCAAACAGTTGCATGGTATAAGATCCGAATGTTCGTGCTACTAAACTCTGGTTGATGATCATGGCAAAAGCCATCAAAAGAGCAGCATAGGCTGTAATCAATCCTTTTCCATAAGCCTTTTTCAGATACATAGCGATGCCCCCAGCGGAAGGGTAGGCATTCGACATTTTGATATAGGCATAAGCACTAAAGCCCGATATAATAGCACCTATCAAAAAAATGAAAGGAAATAAAGCTCCTGAAAGCTCCGCAACTTGCCCTAATAAGGCAAAAATGGCTGCTCCTATCATTACACCGGTACCAAGAGAGATGGCTCCTACCAGTGTTAGGCTATTTTTTTTGTATTGTACCATCATGTAAACTAAGCCTTTTTACGGGCATACTTTTTCTAACTATTTTCCTGTATAGGTAAACCTAATGTTATCCAGTCGTGCATTCCGCCTCGATAATATAAAATCCTATCGGTGGGATAGCCAGCTTCCACAAGGCTTTTTATAGCTGTAGCAGATTGCGGGCATTGCGGACCATTGCAAAAGAAGATGGTAGTCTGTTTTTCGTCTAATTCAACTTTTCTGGCCACTAACTCATCGTAAGGGATATTTTCAGAGCCGGGAATGGTTATCCCATCGGTTGTATCTGGTTTTCGTGCATCTACAATAGGACGACCCCCTTTTTGGTGTTGGTACACTTCCAATTCCCCGACTGTTCGTACCCCCAGGGCAGCCTCTATTGGCTGAATACTTCCCCAAGTAGTATCGACCTCCACCAGTCCTTCCTTAATAATTTTGGGTATCATATGATTCTGGTCCCTTTTATCTGTCCTTATTTCCGAAATATTCATGTTTCTCATTTTCAATTTATTTATCATATCCATATCGGGCATGCCCATAGGATTCTACTTATTCATCATTTCATGTCAGTTTACACTCAATTTTCGAGTTCAGCTTTTTTCTCTTCAAACTCAGCCTTATCTATTTCTCCTTTAGCATAGCGCTTTTTGAGTGTTTCCATTGCTGTCCCGACACCAACACTGGTTTTCGGAGACTTTTGATTGTTTGTTTTAAAAAGGTTGCCCTTGCTGAGAACGGCTATTAGCACTCCAACCAGAACAATACCGATAATCCATCCGAGTATCATAGTTTAGAATATTTGTGTAAAGTAAAGCCGGAAGCCTCACTCGTGATAGGAGGCTTCCGGTAAAATTTTGAATGGCAGGCTCATACTGTGCTACTAGTTTTCCTTGTCTTTTTTCTCTTTGTCCATCATCTCTTTCCCTTTCTTCATCGACTTTTCATCCATTATGCCTTTCTCGTGCATCTTTTGCATCATCTTTTGCATCATTTCAGGGTCTTCCATCATTTTATCCATCATCTGCTGCTGCATCATTTTCTTCATGGATTCATCTTCCATCATTTTATCCATCATTTGCTTTTTGGCTTCCTTATCTCCCATCATTTGCTGCATCATTTGCTTTTTGGCCTCTTTATCTTCCATCATTTTCTGCATCATCATCTCCTTTTTTTCTTTATTGGCCATCATCTGTTGCATCATCATCTGATTGTCCTCCTTGTTACCCATCATGTCTTTCATCATCATTTTTCTGTGCTCCTGGTTTTGCATCATTTGCTGATGCAAGACTTTCATAGCTTCAGGGTTGTCCGAAAGATTGTTCATGAACTTATTCCTCATTTCACTGTCGTTTAGAATGGCATCAAAAACCTCCTGCTGCTTTGCCTCCTTTTTCATCATCTTCTCCACGTTTTGGGCTTGTACCCCCACGATTGATAATGTCAATACAAATGCGGTTATTATTCCGGTTATCGTTTTCATAATTATTATTTTATTGGTTAATGATTTATTAAATATAAACTTGATCTTAAATAGCCTTATTTCATATGTCTTCTATTCTCGTCCATTTCCATCGAAGTAGTATCCTGCATCATTTCTTGGTCACCATCCATCTGTTGTTCATTCTCCATCATATCACCATGTTCTTGTTCTTCATTCTTCTTGTTATTACCGCAGGATAGGGTGAAAATAGGAAGCAGTAATACGATGAAAATCTTTGCGATTTGTTGTTTCGTATTTTTCATAATTTGCTGTTTTGTTTAAGTATATTTAATTGTAAAATGTATTAGGTAGTAAGTCATTTACCCTAATGTTTTGGTTCAAAGTTTATCAATGACCGATCTCAGTTTATCCCTGATTTCAATGGCTATTTCTTTTAAGGCTTTATTCTCTACCGCCTGCATAGAGGCCACCGGATCCACTGCCGCCACTTCCACACCATCCTCCACTTGCTGTACAATTACATTGCATGGCAACATGGCTCCAATTTTATCTTCAGCCAGAAGTGCTTTATAGGCAAAAGGTGGGTTGCAGGCGCCTAAAATTCTGTAAGGACGAAAATCTTCCCCCAGTTTTTTCTTGATAGTTTCTTTTATGTCAATCTCGGTAAGGATACCAAACCCTTCCTCTTTCAATGCATCAGTAACTTTAATTATAACCTCATCGAAGCTGATATTTTTCAATGTTTTTTCGTGATAGTATTTCATAATTATTCTTTTTTAGTTTAGTAATATTATACTAATTATTTTGTAATCAACATGCTATAACAATTGTTACATAACTCAAAGAATACCGTTGTTATGATGGCAAAAAATATCCTTAGTTTAGATTTAATATGATTATTCATTTTAAATGATATTCACATCAAATCTGAAAATTAAAATCATACATAGATAGCTATTCAAGCGCCTCTTTTTTCAAGCCTTGTTTTAGCCTAAGCATAGATTTTTTTTTTACTTATACCAGAAACTGTTTCAACCTTTATTGATACTTACAAATGCCCTACCGTAATCTCAAAAAAATCTTTTTTTACACTACATATTTATCCCAAAGTCCATACGTTTCTTTGATTTCCCCTTTGGAAAAGGAAAGTCCCATGATGATAAGTCCGGCAAGGCTACTGCTTATGGTGAGCGTCATAGTGCTATCTTCTATTAACCAAGGCAGCACTGCGAGTGCCAGGCCTAACAATACGTTGAAATAGCGAAAACTTCTAAGCACTTCGGCCATTGCCACTACCGCAAAAACAATCACCAGTGCTCCTCCCAAATGGTTCAAATTGGCCGCGGATGTTTCTATTTCCATTCGGAAAATGGTGGGGGAAAACATTAGCCAAAGCCCAATGATTACTGAAGTTGTTAATTGCCAAGGGGCAGTCATTCCCCATATTGATGATTTAAAAACCTTCCACGGGTTGTCAACAAATGTTGCCAATTCAGGGGAGCGTTGATCGTTTTCAGTGGAAAGTGCATCACCACCTTTCCAAAACACTGTCCATAACGAATCCCCTTTTTGTTTTCTTTGCACCATGTGCTGCCACATAGCAATGACTTCATCGATTTGTAAGGGAATCATGGGAAGCATAATAATGGCAGAAAATAGGCAAAGGGCACACCAGGCGCCTACAGTAAGTGGCTGGGAAATCACCAAGAATATACTCACCAAACCTAGCGGAATAACCAAAATACCAAAAAAGGTGACCATCCAGGGCATAGTACGCCATCGGGAAGTACCTCCCATAAATCCCATCAGAAATTCCAGAGTATAGGCGAGCGTGCCTAGTGCCGCATCTGAAATGGGCCAGCTATGCGACATGTCGGAGTTCAAAACGTTTAAGGTGCCTTCCCCAAAAAATGGGTCCCAGGCAGTATTTACATAGCCCAATTGAAATGCTCCCAAATAGCGGGAAGCCAGCCACCCAATAAATGCCAGTCCAATCATAGTAGCGCGCTGTGGCCAGCTGGAGGGGTTGTAACTCCAACCGGTAGGCACATTGCCCCCCATTTTCATAAACATAATCATATTGGGCATTCCGGGAATGAGAACAGATAAGGCTATAATCAAGGCTCCGACCATGGTACCGTTATAATAAGCTACAGCAGTTGGCGCCCAAAAAATGAGAGGTGCCATACTGATCCATATTCCGATAAAACATATGATCCAAACGCTGTAAGGACGGTTAGGCTTAAGGGATCGCCAACCAAAAACAACCAGTAACAATCCACTGATGATATCGCTCCAGTACATGGCGGCGATACGATCAATAAGCGACAACCAGACAGGTCTTCCTCCGGCAGGTGCTACCACATTCTTTCCATAATCAAAAGTGAGCGGAGAAGCGATCATCCAAAATCCCAGCAATACGATAACCCAATAGACCCAGAGTGTTTGTTTGTGGTGATCTTTCAGCATTTTCATACGATCAGCTGGACTCATTTTCATGGTGCCCATGTCCAAATCCATTTGCTCATGGCCTTTTTTGGGTTTGTCCTCTTTCATGTCCATCATTGGACGGGTGACGCCTCGTGAGCCCATGCCTTCCATTTTGTGAGATTGTTCTTCTCCTTTGGGTACAAGCTTCATCCTGCACTTAGGACATTTGCCTGGCTTATCCCTGATAATTTCAGGATGCATTGTGCACGTATATTGTGTGCCTTGTTTTTTGTCACCCTTCATAGGATGACCGTGACCGTGCATTTCATCATTCATGTTTTCCATAACCCTATTTTATTTATGCTTCCTTGCGTAGGCGATAATCCTTTCCAGAGACAGTTTATTTTACTTTTTCTCCTTTTCTTTCTTCTTCTCGTCTTTTGCTAGCTTAATTAATTCTTTTAGAGTACCGGTGTCATTTATAGTCACTTTGCTATTTTTTATAGAATTACTCTCCGATACTAAGTTCAAATCCATACTGAATTTATATTCCACTTTTCCTCCTTTGCGAATAAGCGGACCTATACTTTTAAAAATGTCGGAAAACGAAATGCGCAGAGGCAATAGTAGTTCTGTGCTGTCCTGTTGTTTAATATCAATTTCTCCCAATTCAGCTCCAGTTACCCATTCATTGTCAGCGAGCGAAAATTTGTATTTCAAATCTTTCACCTTGAAAGGAAATTTATTCCTGTTTCCTATCATCACCTTTAAAAACAGGGTAACACCCTTCAGGCTGAGCGAATCGTGATATACCTCTTTTAGCTGTGCAGTGGGGATATAAAATAGGGGAAGCAGTTTCTCTGCATCTATATCAAATTTCTTTTTGAACGGTATGTGTGTATGAAAAGTAGTTTGAATGCGGTACATCACACTGTCTTTTCCCTGTTTATCTGCTTTGTTGAGTGTAGCGAGAAGTTTATCGTTATTAATAGTTACAGGCAGGTCAATCCAAGTGCTATTCCATTTTCGTATAATGAGAGATTTTGTATACGTACTTTTTATCACTTCCACGTCACCGATAAATAGTTTGTATTGAAGACTATCGGCTGTAAAATTAAAAGGCAGTGGATTATGAATAAGTAATTTTTCGTGCATGTTGATTTCATCCGAACTCAAATCATCTATTTCAATAACTACTATCTCTAGACGGGGAATTAATAAGGTGCGGTAAGGGCTTTCATTTTTTGAATAATGATAAAATTGCAAGGCAAAAAATACTGCTATTGGCAGTAGAATTAAAGCAAGTAAAACGAGTACTATCCGTTTAGCTTTCATGAAAATTTGCGATTAAATGCATGGTTATATTATTGTAACATTTCTACTTCTCCAATTTATTTACCTCATAAAATTTCTTTGGATTGGTCTTTAAGTTTTTAACCATCTTGGGCAGGGTATCTCGTAAACCGTGTTTGGGTCTCCAGCCCAACAACTTTTTAGCCTTGGAACTGTCCATTTCAAAATGGTCATCGGCCAAGTCGATCATCCAGGGTTTTATAAAGGCTTTTCCAAATAGGTTTTGCATAAATGCCCCAGCTTTGGCAAACCAAATTGGTATTGCGATAATGGGCATTTTTTTTCCATGAATTTCTGTGCTGATAATGTCTTGGAGTTCCCGATAGGTCAGGGTTTCGTCATCTCCAATATTCAATAAGATTTCCTTTGGAAGGTCATTCCTTTTTTCAACAGCAAGAGCTATCGCATTGATGACATCATCTCGATGTACAAAGGTGCTGCCGTGTGCCGTATTTGCTGGATAAAGTCGTGCTGAAATTTGCTTTTCATAAATACGCTGAATCTGATTTGTGATGGGGATTGAATTGCCATCTTCACTATATACCCCTGCAATACGCATCATCACTACAGGGATTTTCCCCCGTTTATCGTGCATTACTTTTTCGGTCGTGACTTTAGATTTCGGATAATCCCATTTAGGTTCCAAAGGTGATTCTTCAGTGATGAGAACGCCCGGAGAGGAAGGTTTATAAACCAGCATGCTGCTTGAAAAAATGAATTGCTCTACTTCAAAATCCTGTAAGTATTTCAGCATCCGTTCCGTGCCTTTCACAGTCACTTTATCATACAGATCAGAGGGTTCGCCTAAAAAATCATAATAAGCCGCCAGATGCACAACCGAGGCTATTTTGTTACCATAGGCGTAGCGGATTCTTTTGAATGCAAAGGCCATTCGGTCATCGTCGGTGAGATCCACACATATACATTCTGCTTCTACTGGCGGAAAAGGAGAACCATCTTGGTCAAATCCAACGACTTGGTATTTCTCAGCAAGCTTATGAATTAAGGCAGAGCCTATCATTCCACTGCTTCCCGTTACAATTATTACTTCGGTTTTATCTTTCATCTTATAATTTTACAATTAAATTATTGGGCAGACATTCCTCCGTCAATTACCTGTGTTGTACCAGTAATGTATTGGCTATCATCGCTCGCAAGAAATAAAACTAGTTTTGCAATTTCAATGGGTTCTGCATAGCGTTCCAATGGAATTGTGGCCTCAAATTGTTTTTGTACTTCTTCGGCGTGTCCAGGCGACGCACTTTCTTCAATTGACCTCATCATTCTATTATTTACAGGTGCAGGATGAACAGAATTTACTCTAATTTTGCGTGGAGCAGCTTCAATAGCTGTTGTTCTCATAATACCCACAACAGCATGTTTGCTGGTTACATAGGCACTTAAATTAGCAAAACCTAAAATGCCTGCTACAGATGAAGTCATGATTATGCTACCGCCATCCTTCATGTGGGGTAAAGCATATTTATTCCCCAACCATATACCCTTTACATTTACGGAAATTACTTTATCAAAAACTTCTTCAGGGTAATCTGAAATAGGCTTTACAACGCCTTCAATACCAGCATTGTTAAAAAATACATCAATTTTTCCAAGCACCTTTACTGTTTCATTAATGTAGTTTTCAACTTCAATTGCTTTTGAGACATCAGCAACACAAAATTTTACATTCGCAGTATTTAATTCTATTACAGCTTTTTTCAGTGCGTCTTCAGAAAGGTCAACCAACATTACTTTTGCACCTTCATCTAAAAATAATTTAGCCGTAATTTTCCCAATACTACCTGCCCCTCCAGTAATAATTGCTATTTTATTTTCTAACTTTTTCATATTTTTCATTTTTAAAGATTAACTAAGATTCCTTAAGTTCCGCAATGGTGTAATGCGTATTCTTTAATGCATCCTGAAGTGTATCGGCTTTAATTATTATAGAAGAAGTAATCTCAGCCTCTTTCTTTGCAAGGTCCACTGATACGGATGTTACACCGGGAGCAGCAGACAATTTATTTTTAACTGTTGCTGCGCATCCTCCGCAACTCATACCATCTATGTGATAAGTATGCTTAATTGAATTTTCCATGATTTTTAATTTATTTATTTTTTATCCACTATCACCCTTACACTATCATTGGTGCTTTTTGTTAAAAGATATATTGTAGACCGCTGCTATCAGCGCTCCAAACAGCCAACCCAGGATAAACATTTCCACCAGTCCTATTAATGCTTCGGTCCAGGGTAGATCCATTCTGATGATAGCACTGGTGTCCAGTCCATGCAATAGACTGTTAAAAAACAGAATGGTGCCATCACGGCCTACTGTGGCCATCAGCATAATACAGCCCAAGTAGAAAACAACTCCTGCTACTCCCCAAGCCAAAGCGAATTTTTTAATGTTGATGTGTTGCATGATCGTTTTGGTTTTTGGATTGATTTTCTTGATTACCGTCATGTCCAGAATGGCTTCCGTACCCACCATGCCCCCCATGGCTTCCCATCATAAAGAAGTGACCTACGAAAAAGATGATGATGAAAATGAAAAGCGAGTTGCTACCATTGAAGCCAAAAACTGGCAAAAAGAACAGCATCAGGAATATAATCAAGCATCCGACTAGCATCCATGTCATGTGATTATTTCTCATAGTTTTAGTTTTTTAATGGTGGCCGGGATCCGGTTGCTTTCGTGGGGGATGGTCTTGCAGGTAACCATCTGCCCACCCGCCTTTTTCAAATCCGGGTAGGCATTGTCGGCAAAACTGCATATATAAACTGTAGTGCCGCAAGGCCAACCTGCTTATTTTCCACTGCTTTTTCATTACTGGTTAGTTGAACAATACCTTTTTTCGTTCTTCAAATTCCTCCTTACTGATCTCGCCTTTCGCATCCTTGTCACGCAAAATGTCAACGGCCGAATCCTTTGGTTTGCTTTGCGGTGACCAAGGGGTAAAACATATCCAGATAAGAATTAATATCCAGAGGATCCACCATACCCAGTGCATTCCCCAAAAATGTCCTCCGTCATGCATGTGCCACATAGTTTGTTCGTTTCGAAGTATTGTTTATTCTTCCAGGAGCTTTTTCTGCTCATTGTATTCCTCTTTAACGATCACACCCCAGACAAAGCGCTTTTTCAGACCTTCGTGCGGAGACAAAGGCCCTGGTTGTTTTCGGGGCCAGTGGAAACTACCCCTGCCGAAATACCACATCATCATTCACTAACGCTATCGCTCGTTCAACCCCACTGGAAGAAACTGCTGCTGAAATACCAAACTGCATGAATGAGCCATACCGGTATTATGATCCATCCAAACATCATAAGCCTGTAGGTTTAATGGTTAAGCCCAATGATCATGGCGACTGTCATTCCCACTACCATAATGCCACCAATTACCAGCCCCCACGAACCCATGTGGCCATTGCTCATTCCCATTCGCCTTGTTGCATTTGTACCTTGGGCAAACTTCCCAGGATTCCGATTGAATACCTGAAGGCATTCCTCGGAATCAAAATAAAAGGTAGTTCCCTCATAGGTACTCTGGTATTGTGTTCCGATATCTGCCTTCATTCCACAAACCGGGTCGGAGTACTTGTCAATCGCTGTGGAATCGGGCATTCGGCCGGTAGCACATGATGCCATAATCATTAGTGTGAAGCTGATACCTATAATCAGCCACAGATATCGGGATGCTATATATCTACCATTCATAATGGATGATTTTTAGTGTTGGTCTCAATGCTTTCCTATCCCCATCTTTTCTCTGTTTCTCATCATCGATTCTTTATCAATCATACCTTCATTGTGCATCATTTCCATCATTTGCCCCATCATATTGGGCCTATCTTTCATCAGGGTCATCATGTGCGTGCACACAGAGGAATCCGACTCAGCCATATTCATCATATTGCTCATCATGCCTTGCGTCATCTCAGGATTATTCTTCATCATGCCCATCATATTTTCATTGTCAGACATCATCATACTCATCAATTCACCATTACCTTTCATCATCATTAGCGTATGATCATCTTCCATCATAGCCTGCATCAGTTGTTTTGAATGTTCATTATCGGAAATGATAGCTTCATATATCTGATTTCGGGATTCTTCATTTTCCAACATTTTGCCTACATCCCCCTGTTGCTCACATGCCGAAAAGGCTAATATCAATAAGGAGAATACCGCTGCTGTTTTCAATTTATTTTTCATGATATTATTTGTTAAGGTTGATACTTAGAATGGGTATTTCTGAATGATTTGCCAGGCTTTCAGTAATACTCTTACTCATAAGGCTCAGGATTCCAGTTTTCCCATGCGTAGTCAGTGCAATGAGGTCGGCCTCTATAGAGCTGGCAAATTTTAAAATCCCTCGCTCTTCATTCAGCGAATTATAAATGTTGGTAGTGCAGGTTCCTCCTCGGGGACAGATTTCATGAAAAGCATGCATTTTTTCCATGCTCTTGTCGGTCTCCTCGAATAGAAATGGGACATTAACATATAAAAGGTGAATGCTCGATTCATTTAGATCTGCAAACTTCACCATTGTATGGAAATGTTCTTTCACATCTCCTTCAAAATTGATGCAAAAACCACATTCTTAACAGGCCATTTAGATTTTTCTTTGATGATTAGCACGGGTACGGTAGAGTCTCTCAATACCTTCTGAGCATTCGACCCAACGAATAGTTCTTTTGCGCCGGATGCTCCATGTGAACCCATCACTACAAAATCGTGATGGTGAAAGGGAATGTGTTTTAGTATTTCCTCTCTTCCTTCATCAAAAACAAGGAATTTTTCAGCCTTCAGTCCTTTCCTCTCAGCTTTCTTTAGCAGTTTATTGAGTTCGCTTTTGGCATGGCCTATTTCTTTTAGGGTTTCCGGAAATCGCTCCTCCATTTCTTTATCCAACTTCACCCAGGGAACCGGGGTGATAAGAAGATGTAAAAAATGGACTTCAGCACCGGATTTCTCAGCTATTGCAATGGCAATATCTGCCGCCCGATTAGCAGTCTCAGAAAAGTCGGTGGGTACTAATATGTTTTTCATTTTTGTAAATCTTCTCTAATGCTATTATACTCCTCCTTACTAATTTCTCCTCTTGCGTATCTCTTTTTCAAAAGATCTAGTGGCGTTTCCTTTTTGGTTTTTTGTCCGGGGATGTCCCAGGGTGTAAAAAAAACCCAAATCATAAATACTACCCAGATCACCCACCAAATGGTGTGCATACCCCAATATTGTCCTTCAAACCAATGCATAATATGTATGTTTTAAATTTTTAATTTTCGTAAAATGACCTTGCTAAACCATTAGTGATTTACCTCTAACCAAGATTAGCATATGGTCAAACTCTCTATTTTTGAAATCTTGTCTTTGGTGTTTCATATTCTATTATTAATGAAAACGTAAAATTTTTGAGAGAAAAACATCTAATAGGACACTTGTTTCTTAGTTCGCTGACTTTAAAAACTCAACAATCTTTTCAGCCTCTTCTTTGGTTAGTTGTGCCCGGAATTCCATGTGTTTAACAGCTACATCCCACTGCACATCACTAAAGGTGGCAGGTGACGCTATATTATGGCATCTTACGCAGGATTCACCCCATAGCTGAGCTCCGCTTTTTTCGGTCACATATTTGGGGGTAGCGCAACTCACCTGAAGTATAACTACTGCAATGAACATTACAGTCGTAGTATAGAGGATTCTATTTTTCATGTTATTTTATTTTAAAAACCTAGGGTCCATTGTAAAAAGAATACACCTGAATCGGTTTTACCTGCTTCCTGACTATCTATTTTGTCTTTTTGGTAAGCAAATTTTATAGCCGTTCTCCAGTCAATCCAGTAGTTTAGTCCAAGTGTCAATTGCGTATTTTTAGTCGCCCATGGAGCCTCATCAGGAGTATTAAGTGTAGAATAACGGCCGACTAGCTCCAAGCTACTAATCAAAGCGTTTGCTGACATGGTAGGCCGATACGCCAATTGAAAAAATGTTGATTTGGAGGAGTTGTCAAAATTGAATTCCTCTATTACGCCATCTTCATCAATCACATAGGTTTGATCTTCTATATTGATGAAATTAAGCTGACCCTTAACATCAATTATACCTTTGAGAAAACTGATATTTTTAACATAAGTCCAATCAATTGCATAAAGAAATGCCGATACATCTTCAAATTGGGAACCACGGTTGCCTAGTTTCCCGCTCTGAGCTGAGAACCCTAATTCAAGAGACTGATCCCTGAATGGAAAAGCACCAAACCTACCTCCAACTGCTTTGTTATTATTATTATCTACTCCAGCTTTATTAACGAGCATGCCCACTTCCTCAGCTTCGTGCTCACCGTTATTAATGGTCGGCCCGTTTAACACGTAAATAGAATAATTAGCTTTCATGTTCCCTAAATATATTCCACTTCTCAACTCTACTCCGAGGTCACTTGTAGGAATAATACCGTCATGACCATAACCCATTGGAAGTGTAGGGAGTCTGTTGATCCAGGAAGGGTGAAGACGGTCGAAAAAGATACCGAATGGCACCAAAATTTTACCCATTCTCAAAGTGACATTGTTGCCCAGTTGATAATACATATTTGCATATTCAAGGACAACTTTTACCTCACCATTTTCTACCTCAAATTCCAGCTCTCCTTCAAAAAGTAACTTGTCGGATTGCTTATAAACAAACACTGGCACCAAACGCGCATTTCCGAATGAAGTTTCTTCCTTTTTTGCGAAAAATGTAGCATCTGCATACCCTCGTAAAAGAAAACGACTTTGACCAGGTTTATACTGATCTATCAATTGCCTTAAGGTTTGAGGATTATCAGAAGTGTCCTCCTGACCGTTAGCGGAGCCAATTGACACGGTCAATAATAGCACCGCTGATAGATATTTAAGAAGAGTTGATATCATAGCTGTTTTATTTGAGTGTGACTACTTTGCTAATTTTCGAATGTAATTAACCAGTTGCCAACGCTGCTCTTCAGTTAGAAGACTTTTGTGAGAAGGCATAGGAGCCTTTCCCTCAGTAATTTTCCAATAAATAGCCCCATCTGAATGTTCCTGTGTTTTAGTAGAGATAAGATTTGTAGGTCGGGGTTTCAGATATACCCCTGCTGTACCATCTCCTTTCCCTTTATTTCCATGACATACCACACACATATTGGTATACAATTTTTGACCTGCTAGAGTAGCTCCGGGGTTATCTCGGAAAGGATTTTTTATTAAATCTGCCTCTTTTGGCGCTTCCCAATGTTCTTTTTGCTGAATTGGTATCGAGGCAATTAAAAGAAATGCGAATCCCATCAAGAGTGGTATTTTTAAATAGTTAGAATTAATTTTGTTCATAATATCTCTTTTTGGAATTAATTAAAAATAAGTAGTATTGAATTGAATCTCTTTACGAAATCATATCTTTTATGTATGATATTTCGCTTGCCTGATTAACTTTATTTTTTTACTCAACTTATTTTAAAATGCTTTTAGATAAAGACTTTTTTGCATATAGCTACTGTTAATGAGAAGTTCTCTTTTAAGCCATCCTTTGCCTCAATACTATAGAAGATGGAATTGCCAACTACATCTTTTCTTTCATGAAATCTGTATTCCTCTGAAATATTCAGGTCGTCAATTTGGTAGCTGGAGCAGAGAGCCTTATATTCAAAACACTCTTTTTTTCTTATTGAAATTATTAGTATAATCTTTTTCTCTATGTTCTAATAGTGAAACAGATATATTTTTATTGGAATGGTTCTCATTTCTCATTTCCGCTTTATAATCAGATACTGAAAGACCGGTAACACGCTTAAATTGGTTGGATATATAATGTACGGAACTGTATCCAAGTTTAACCGAAATTTCGCTTAGGTTGAGTTCGTCATACTTTATTAGCTCTTTTACTCGATCAACTCTTTTGTTAATATAGTAGGATTCTATTGTGATTCCTTCACTTTTTGAAAAGTGCTTGCTGAGGAAATTGTAGTTTTTACCAATATCATTGGCAAGGAAGTCGGACAACATAACCTCTTTGGAGAAATTTTCCAGATTTTTGATATACTGTTGAATCGCAAGTTTTATTTGTTCTATCAATACTTCTTCTTTGTCTTCGAGCAGCTCAAGTCCATAAGTACTTAACCTGTGAGCAATTATGCTCTTGGTGACGGATTCAGAGGCTTGTATAGTAGCATAGCCAATCCGAATTGTAGAGACGAATGCTCCCAATGACTCTAATTCATTCTGAACTACCAGAATACATCTCAGGCACACCATATTTTTTATATTTAGATTAATAGTTTTCATCTGTTTTTATTTTAGTTTTATCAGACTAGTTATGTTGGCTTTTGAGGCTGATTGAATCATAAAGAATCTAAGTCAGCACAAAAGATTAATTCAATATACATCATCTGAAAAATGTGTTAAAAAGAAATTAATGTAGGAATCGACTGAGATGTTTGTGGGCATGAAGAAATGATGCAAACAAATTGAAGTCAGCCTAACAGATGAATTCTAATTGAGGAAGGATTGTATGAAAATGCGAATATGGAAGCCACTGACAGGTGGTGGCAGATTTGTATAAAAAAATGAGAAAATTTTTTGATTGAAAGTTTCCGTTTGAAAGTCTACAGCATATACCTGATAAAGGAGGTGAAACACGGGTATTTCAATAGAACTTTGTTTTATCTCATATTTGATTAATGATGCATATAGATTGGTTACAATTTCATCGCAGCATTGTTCTTTCCCATTGTCTTGACGCTCATGTTCATTATCGTGATGGTGATCCGAGACCGCATCATCATGACCATGTCCTTCTTTTTGATGATGGTAAGCATTTTCTGTGATTTGAGGGTAATTCCCCCAGGATATCAATCCCAAATCGCAAAGTGCATCGCATACAAATACACTTATAAACCCTGTAAGCAGGATGGTTACTATGTATTGTTTGTTGCGATGCAATTTTCTTATCATGTCCTCATAGGTTGATAAAATTCATTTTAGTAGTTAAGGAAAATCAGGCAATATAAACATGACCTTTAACACCTGAAAACATGATATAAATAAACGTATTTGAAAAATGACCACTACAATTAACAAACTCCTGAATCCCCAACTCTGATAGCTCACGACCGGAGCCTGAACGCTTTGTTCCACCAAAGGGAAGATCGGCTTGTGTCCAAGTAAGATGACTGATAGAGAACATTATGGTATCAAACTGATCGGCAACTCTTTTTCCGCATTAGATACCATCTTGGTCAAAACCTACTACCTGGTATTTTTCAGCAAGCTTATGAATTAAGGCAGAGCCTATCATTCCACTGCTTCCCGTTACAATTATTAATTCCTTATTGCTGTTTCTCTCACCTATATTAGCGTTTGAATTCTGGTTCTGTAAATTTTTGTCTTGTAATTCCATTTCATAATATTTTTAAGGATTAATTAAAAATATCGTCTTAATGTCCATGCAATGGTTTCATGTTCTTCTAATAGCCCTGTAAGAAAATCTGTGGTGCCTGCATCCTTATATTTTTCAGTGCAATCGTCGATTGATTTGCGGAGCATAACAATAATAGTTTCGTGGTCTGTCAAAAGTTCCTTTATCATTTCTTTTGAGGAAGGATATTTTCCGGGATTTTCTTTAACGGTAGATAATTTTCCAAATTCCTCCATAGTACCAATGGTTTTGCTTCCCAATTTGCTGATACGCTCTGCAATTTCATCTATTGATACTTCTAATTGTTTGTAGTGACTCTCGAAAAGTTTATGCAGTTCCATAAAGCTTTCACCACTCACGTTCCAATGAAATTTTCTTGTTTTTGTATAGAGCGTCACCGCATTTGCCAGCGCTTCGGACAATATATCCGTTACAGCATCCAATTTTTTTTCTGATATTCCAATGTTAGGTTTCATAGAGATTTGTGTTAAATAATTTATTGTTTATAGTCTAAAAGATGACAATTTCCGGTATAAAGAATAGCCATCTAGGACAAAACCAACGACATGGTAATTTTCAGAAAGCCTTTAAATTAAGGCCGAGCCTATCATTCCACAGCTTACCCTCACAAGTGCCATATCGGTTTTGTTATTCATTTTCTTCTTCTAAATCTTACGAAATAGAGAATTACTATTATGACAAGGAGTGGTACAATCCACATTCCCCATCCCATTCCCCAATTCCAGGTATTATCATGCATCATGTTAGTTGATTTTAGGTGTAGTGTTTTTCATTTTCATGGTCTTGTTCCAAATTTCCGGCTTTTCCTACTGTAATCGCTGGACAGAGACAAAACAAGCTCTGCGATTTCAAGCGGCGTTACATTTCGCCCAGTCGATATTGTCAAATTCCTTTGAGTGTTTTTAAAAGCAACTTAGCTGCTGCCTCTGAAGAACCTGGATTTTGGCCTGTAATTAATAAGCCGTCTTCTATCACATAGGACGCCCAATCAGCTCCTTTGGAGTAATGAGCGCCATGTTTTGTGAGTTCATCTTCTAGTAGAAAAGGCACCACGTTGGTTAACTTAACCGCCTCTTCTTCGGTATTTGAAAAGCCCGTAAGTCGTTTGCCCTTCACAAGCGGTTCTCCATTGATCGCTTTTACGTTAACAAGTGCTGCAGGTGAATGACATACAAAAGCGATTGGCTTTTGATGATTATAAAACGCTTCAATTAATTTAATTGAGTTTTTATCAGTCGCTAAATCCCATAAGGGTCCGTGACCGCCAGGATAAAAAACCGTGTCATAATCATCATGTTTTATATCGCTGAGTTTTACCGAATGAGCTACTTTATCCATTAATTCTTTGTCTGCAGAATACCTTTCAGTTGAAGGCGTTAGTGCATCTTTCAATTCACTTTTGGGATCAACCGGTGGCTGACCTCCTTTTGGTGACGCAATGGTTATTTCAGCTCCTGCATCTGCCAAAACATAATAAGGCGCAGCTAATTCTTCAACCCAAAAACCGGTTTTTTCTCCTGTATTTCCCAATTCACCGTGGGATGTCAATACCATTAATACTTTCATTCTAGTTTCTTTTTTATGGTTAGTACTAAATTTTAACAATCATTTTACCTTTATTCTTTCCTTCAAATAAATCAAGGAATGCCTGCGGTATGTTATCAAATCCTTCCACAATCGTTTCGGTAAAGGTTATTTTCCCGTCGTTCAGCCATGATGTTAGTTGCTTGGTGGCAGCCGGAAAATTTTCTGATAAATCACCGATAATAAACCCACGCATCGTGGCACTTTTAGTCAGGATTATGGGCTGCAATCGAGGGCCAAGTGGGACTTCAGTTTCATTGTATAGGGATATTGCACCACAAACCGGCAATCTTGCATACTTATTAATATTGGCTAAAACTGCATCTGAAATCTCCCCACCTACATTATCAAAGTAGATGTCTACCCCTTCAGGGCAGGTGCTTTTCACAGCTTCTTTTATATCAGGGTTTGTTTTATAATTTATGGCATGATCAAATTTGAACTTTGATTTAAGTAGGGCTGCTTTTTCGTCTGAACCTGTGATGCCGACCACTTTACAACCCAGCAATTTGCCAATCTGACCCACGACTGTCCCAACAGCTCCCCCTGCCCCGGACACTACAATTGTTTCACCTTCCTTGGGCACTCCTATTTCAGTTAACCCTAAATAGGCAGTAAGCCCGGTCATTCCTAAAATGCCCAGATAGCTTGATAATTTGGCATCACTACTACTTACTTTATGCAATCCTTTTCCATTCGAAGTTTGATGTTCCTTCCAATCCAAATTGCCTGAAACAAAATCTCCTTTTTTGAAATCCTCATGTTTGCTCTCTATCACTTCGGCTATCACTCCAGATTGTATGGGTTTATTTAATTCAAATGAGGGGACATAAGATTTGGCGTCATTCATTCTACCTCGCAAATATGGATCTACAGAAACATATGCTGTTTTCAATAAAAGTTCACCGTCTTTGGCATTAGGAATTTCCTCGCTGGTGATTTTAAAATCATTCAGTTTCGGTGTTCCGTGTGGTCGCTTATTCAGAAGAATTACTTTATTCATATAAAAATTATTTTTAGATAAGCCTATTTATTCAACTTTATTTGTTGCCTCAACCTGTTGGTTTCTTTTCAATTGCAGTTGATATTTTATTGAATTTTATATCGCTTTCATCTGCGCTATTACCTGGTCTTCAGTTTCGCTGTTGACCGATTTTTTGCTGAACAAATTTTTGAAGCGGTCGAATTAATTCAATAAAGCTGCTTTTTCAAAAAGATAAAACTCATTTTATGTTCCAATGGAGAAGTCAAATACCACTTTTGAACCATCTGGTGCTATAGCGAGTATTTGAATTATCCCACTTTGAGCAGATAATAATGCTACATCGATATCTTCCGGATTATGAATGGGTTTGCCGTTGATAAAAACGATTATAGTACCCGGAGGAATGCCAGCCTGATCAAAAAAACCACCCCTGCGCACCTGGGTTACAAAAACACCTGCATTTAGATTAAAGTGCTGTTTAATATCGGCAGTAAGCGGGGCGAAAGTGGCTCCAAGTCTGTTGTATATTTCCTCCAATGCTCTACCACTTTTAGCTTCAGGGTTTTCAGTTTTTGCAACTTCTTCACTGTGCAGTGTAACAGAGGCTATAGCGATATCGCCATTGCGCTGGTAGGTTAATTTAATAACGTCACCGGGTTTGTGTCTTGCAATCCTTTCAGAAAACTCGGTTGACGAGTTGAGTACAATACCATCTATACTTTGAATAATGTCACCTTCTTTAAGACCGGCATCATCAGCGGCACTTTCATTTTGCACACCAATAATGTAAACGCCTTTTACCAAGGCAGGATTGAGTCCCTGTTGTTTCAGGTACTGGTCTTCTGCAGCCGGTGACGGAAAAGAAACACCCAACACACCTCGCTTTACCACTCCAAAGTTTTTTAAATCATCCAAAATCTTTTTTGCGAGGTTTATTGGTATAGCAAAAGCATAACCTGCATAACTACCGGTTTGCGATGCTATGGCTGAATTAATACCAATCAATTCTCCATTGGTATTAACAAGTGCACCTCCGCTATTGCCGGAGTTAATGGCAGCATCGGTTTGAATAAATGATTCAACAGCCATATTTCCTTCAGGCGCCTCATTATTTTGCCTGCTATTGCTGCCCGGCCGGTTTATGATTCCAATACTTCTAGCTTTGGCGCTTACAATGCCGGCAGTAACCGTTGTATTAAGAGATAGAGGAAACCCTACAGCTAAGACCCATTCTCCTATTTGCACATTATCAGAGTTTCCGAATTTAACGACAGGAAGGTTGTTAGCCTCTATTTTTAAAAGCGCTAAGTCAGTATTGGGGTCACGGCCAATCAACTTTGCAGAAAAGGTTCGTTTATCAGGAAGTGTAACGTCAATAGCGGATGCGTTTTCAACCACATGATTATTTGTAGCTATAAATCCATCCTGGCTGATAATTACCCCTGATCCTGATGCACCATAATCTGACGAGGCATCGAAATGAATTTTAATATGCACTACCGCCGGCATCACCATCTTCGACGCCGTTACAAAATTTACGTTGCCATCGGAAGTGTTTATGGCGGCAGTATTGTTTTCTGTTGGTGGTGCTAAAGTATCTCCCGCAATTCGATCATTACTTGCACCTTGCATATTGGGACAACTGATGGCTACACTTTGCAGTAGTATCAATAAAACCGAAAGTATGGTGACAGGCGACTTATTCATATTCGAAGAATTTTATTCATTAGAAAGACTCTTACTTATAAGAAATGAACTGGCTATAATAGTTTTTTAGATTAGACTCGTACTCTGTACTTAGCTGTTTTGAAGCATCATATTCCGGGCTATTTTTAACCTGCTCAACCGAAGCATTTATAATAACTTCTGAAGTTTCCCAATTTATTTCTTTTATCAAATCAGGCGATATAGTTACCTTTTTACCGGGAAACCAATTGCCTGTGTCAACAATCATATAAAGTATTGTCCAGCTTCTGTCATCTACTAAAAAATCCTCCACATCGCCAATAGTATCATCTAAAGCATGAACAGTATAGCCCTCTACGCTTTTAGCGCTTCGTAAGTGAGGGTCGCCGTGTGCTTTAGCGTCGGGGGCGTTTTCACTGTTTTTTACTACCTCCTCCATAGGCACTAATGACATGGGCGTCAACATTCCTGTAGTACCCATACCGCCACCCCAGTAATTTGTCCAGGGATAATGTGCATACAGTTCAATTTCTTGCTGCCGCGATACCGGTTGGTCAGTGTCTGTATTAGGGCTTTTTTCAACTTGTCCTTTTGTGAGGTTAACAGGGAATGTTTCATTTTCCCAATCACATTGTAAAAGCGCTTCTGGTGAAATAAGCACCTTACGGTTTGAAAGCCAATTACCAGTTTCAACGACGAGATATCTTATCGTCCAGGTTATATCGTCAAAATAAAAATCCTTTACTTTTCCTATCTCGCCGTCGGTGGCGCCAATGGTGAAACCCACCAGGCTTTTAATAGTTTGTTTCATATTTTTAATTTTTAAAGTGTGGAGCCTAATGGAGGCCTTTTAAATTCTTTGCGATTATAAAACTGGTTGTCTGAACCGCTTTCTTCGTCATAATGATTACCCGGGAAATATTGAGGCAAAACCATTAGCTCATAAGATCTTTCTAAATCAACTCCTTTTTTAAATCTTTTTGTTTTTGCAAAAGTTGTTTGATCAACTTGGTCAGTATGCACTTTCTTATTGTTTTCATCAAGGGTTACCATGCCAATTGGTATAATCAGGTGGTTTTCTCCTTCCTCATTCAAAAATTCATGCACACCCTCGTTAGCAGGAGTTGCGTAGGTTTGGTTACCAGCTTCAATTAAAGATGTATCAACCTCAACATCAAGATAAACTACACGTTCTGCCTGTTTGCTTACAAGCAGTCCATCCACTTTACCTATGGTTCTTTTGTCTGCATCTATTACTTCCCAATCTCTCACGTCAGCATACTCATCGGCTACTTTATAATCTGATAACTCGTGTAAATAATACAGATTTTTATTTTTGTCTTTCATATTTGTGAATTTAAATCCAGTTAATTAATTCATTTTATTAAGTAGGTCTGCTGCCTTTCTAAAAAAAGACTTAACAGCATCCCGCTGGTCAAGCGTTAAAGTTTCAGGGATAATTGCCGAAGCGGCACTTTTTACATCAGCAGCTTCAGCGCTTAATTCGGGATATTTTGCCTGCTGCATATTTTGTAAGGAAGTGCTTAACACATCAGCAGCGCTCCTTATTTTATCAGCATGTGTAATTGACATCGGGTCTTTTGTTATTTCACCTGCATACTGTTTTGCTTTGGCTATGTCGGCTCTTACATCGTAGCCTGATTCACTAGCCATAGCGTCTACCGCAGCAGTTAGCTTTGTAAATGCCTCACTGGTAAATACATGGTTGAGACCCATTGTAGCGGTGTCAGCATTAATGAACGCAACATAGGTGGCAACTATGTTGTTATTTTCATGAACATCTATCAGTGCTGTTTTATCTTCTCTTTCTACAGGCTCAGCTTTATCGTTTCGAACAAAGAAGTACCAGGCAGCGAAAAGCAAACCAAGCACTAATAAAATCCAGGGCCATACAGGCTTTTTCTTTTCTATTTTAATTTCTGTCATGATGTAAGTTTTATTGTTAACACTAGGCTTCTCAATGGTTTCATTTTTTATGCGTTTATTTTAATGATAAATTTCTTTTCTATAATAATCATGCAGGAAATACTCATACGTATCATTTAGCGGTTGTATATATAGATTATTTATAATTGATCATTAGGACAACGTATA
>JAAFGX010000074.1 GCA_010365115.1 Paludibacter sp. | reverse complement strand
GTTTGTATGCCTTCCGCAAGCGGAATTTGCAATCGGCATTAACAACAGTTTACATTTAAA
Source organism: Paludibacter sp. (assembly GCA_010365115.1). Classification (GTDB taxonomy): domain Bacteria; phylum Bacteroidota; class Bacteroidia; order Bacteroidales; family Paludibacteraceae; genus Paludibacter. Next base: position 19,936 of record JAAFGX010000074.1, on the reverse strand, counting down.
ACAGATTGGACTGTTTTAAATGTACAGTTGGTATAATTTGTACATCATACTTATTAAATTGATTTAAATTGTAATTAATTCATTCTCATTCATTAAAATTATGTACTTTAGCAGTCCAAAATCAGAAGTCAATATTCAAACAGTATGAATTCTTTTCTCTACCGCATAGCACAAACATATTACTCCGAATACAAGGAATCCATCAGTGATTTTACTTTCGTATTCCCGAATCGCAGAGCAGGTCTTTTCTTTCAGCGATACATTTCTGAAATTGCTCAGAAACCAATCTTCTCACCAGAAATACTGACTATAAACGAATGTTTTTCGTTGGCTTCCAGTTGGCAAACAGCCGACAGACTGAGCAATTTGTTTAAATTATACAATATCTATAAGGAATTAAGTGGAAGCGACGAAACCTTTGATAGTTTTGTTTTCTGGGGGGAGATGTTGTTGTCCGATTTCGAAGATGTGGACAAGTATCGTGTGGATGCCAAACAACTATTCACCAACATTACTGAATTAAAGCAGATTGATCAGATTTTCAATGTATTCACTGAGAAACAAATAGAAGCCATTCGCCAGTTTTGGAGCAATTTCATTCCTGTAACTGAAGGTAAATCGCAAGAAGATTTTATTGCCACTTGGAAAATACTTTTACAGGTTTATTATAAGTTCCGAAGCGAACTTCTTGCTGTGAATACTGCTACAGAAGGAATGATTTGTCGGGATGTGACAGACCGTTTGCAAGCCAAAACAGAGATTCCGGAATTTAGTGGAAAACAATTTGTTTTTATTGGCTTCAATGCGCTTAATCCATGTGAACGCACATTGATGGCGGAACTCAGAAGGCGTGAACAGGCTGATTTTTATTGGGATTATGATGCTGATGAGTTACGCGATCCGGAAAATCAAGCTTCGCGGTTTTATGCAGAAAATAGACAGATGTTTCCATCAAAATTTCTTTTGGAACACCTGGTGGAATCGTTACATGATAAGGAAATTGAACTTATTTCCGTTCCTTCGGCAGTAGGACAAACCAAACAAATCTATACCATTCTAAATCAATTATATCCGGCAGAAACAGAGAATCAAAACTGGATAAAAACGGCTGTTGTGCTTCCCGACGAGAGTTTACTGACTCCGCTCCTACACTCACTTCCGACTCAGATAGAAAAAGTAAATGTGACCATGGGTTTTCCGATGAAGTCAACTCCCGTTTCAGGTTTAATTGAACATATTTTCGAACTCCAGAAAAGAATCAGGATTTCCGGGAGCCGAATTTCCTTTTATCATCAAACGGTTTCCGATATTCTCAACCATCAATATATCAATTTACTTTGTTCATCCGAAACCAATAGATTGTCGGCAGAAATGGCTTCAAATAACTGGATTTATGTGGATGCTGAAGAATTGAATAAAAATGAGGTGCTGGCTGCTATTTTTATTCCGCAAACTGAAACTACTGCTTTTTTACCTTATTTACTTAACATATTGCGAAGTTTACAGAATGGCTGGCAACAGGCATCAGACGAAACTCACGATTACAGATTGGAATGTGATTTTCTTTACCAGTATTATGTAACCATCAACCGCATGTCGGACATACTGAAAGCAAAACCGACGGAAGTTGAGATGAATCTGGATACTTTGATTCGTCTGACACGTCAGTTAACGGCAGGAATTACTATTCCATTTATTGGAGAACCACTTGACGGACTGCAAATTATGGGCGTTTTGGAAACGCGCGGATTAGACTTTGATAATCTGATAATTACATCGTTCAACGAAGGTGTTTTTCCTGTAAAAAGCAGTACGAATAGCTTTATTCCGTATAATTTACGCAGGGGCTTCGAACTTCCCACCACTGAACATCAGGATGCTATTACGGCCTATAATTTCTATCGTCTCATTCATCGCGCCAAACGTATTTATTTCCTTTACGATTCCCGCACCGAAGGAATGCAAACCGGCGAAGTAAGCCGATTTATGCATCAATTGTATTATCATTATGGCGTTATTGCAAAAAAGAAAACGATTTCATTTGATATAAGTTTTGGCAATGCATCCTCCATTCAAGTGGAGAAAACGCCTTTAATAATGGAAAAATTAGGTAGGTTTACTTCATCTAAAGAATTCAGTCCTTCTTTTTCGGCAAGCTCCATCAATACGTATATCGATTGTCCGTTACAGTTTTACTTAACCAAAGTTGAAGTGCTGGAACAAGTGGAAGAAGTATTGGAAACCGTAGAATCCAATATGTTTGGAACGCTATTTCACAAGGTAATGGAGAATCTTTATTTACCTTTCAAAGGTCAACTTATGCAATCGGAAGACTTTGAAAACCTAATAAAAAATACGCTGCAAATTGACAATGAAATTGCAAAAGCATTCAGTAAGGAATATTTTAAAAAGAAAAATAATGCCATTGTTCCGCTTGAAGGAAATAATTTACTGATAGCCAGCGTACTCCGAAAATATATATTGCAAGTTCTGAAAGTGGATAAAAAAAGAGTTCCGTTCCGGTATATCAGCTCGGAGGAGCGATGCAATATTCAATTTCCCATTCTCAATGGAGAAATCAATGTAAATATTAAAGGCTTTATCGATCGTATTGATGAAAAAGAAGGCCATTTGCGTATTCTCGATTACAAAACGGGAACTGGCAAACTGGAATTCAAAAATCTGGATGAAGTATTTGAGCACAATAAAGATAACCGTCCAAAATTTGTGTTACAAACCTTTTTATATTGCTTGATGTATGAAATTGAAAAACAAGTAAGCAACACAACTCCTGGCATTTATTATATTCGGGATGTGTTTAAAGATGAATTTGATACGGAGCTAATAAATAAAGAATTAAAAGAAAAAGTTACGGATTTTGAACCCTATAAAAATGATTTCATACAACTTCTAACAACACGCCTTGAAGATATATTCGATCCAGAGATTCCATTCATTCAAACAGAAAATGTGAAAATCTGTCAGTATTGTCCATATATTGGCGTTTGTAACCGTTGATTAAACAATTAAAATAATCTCTTTCGAGCTTTTATAAACTAATTTTCATGGCACAAGAAATAGAACACAAATTCTTGGTAACAGGTGAATACAAATCACTTGCAACAAAAAGTTATCATATTGCACAAGGTTATTTGTCAACGGCTCCAGGTCGTACTGTCCGAATCAGGATTAAAGGAGAACTTGGCTTTATAACCATTAAAGGCAAAAGTAATGAATCAGGATTAAGTCGGTTTGAGTGGGAAAAAGAAATTCCATTTAATGAAGCAGTTGAATTACTACAACTCTGTGAGTCAGGCAAAATAGAAAAAATACGTTACGAAGTTATTTTTGAAAATCAAACGTTCGAGGTGGATGAATTCTTTGGAGAAAATGCTGGTTTAACGCTTGCTGAACTGGAACTTCCTTCAGAAGATACTGGTTTCTCAAAACCAAACTGGCTAGGGAAAGAAGTTACAGGAGATAAGCGATATTATAATTCGTATTTAGCTAAAAATCCATATTCAAAATGGAAACATTAATCAATCAAATACTTTAGTTGAATCTTAACTCAAAAATTCAAAAAAAGATATCACATATTTAACATTTTGTAATTTGTATTTTATCCCTTATAAAACATTTTCATCCCTGAATTGATGGTTTTATACCTTTTATACAGATTTGACAAAAAAGATTTTGGCAAAAAGATTTAATAATTTAATTTTGCAACCTTATATTTTATGATACAAACATGAGAAAAACGATAGTTATATACATTTTATTAATATCGGTTTTTGCTACTTGTTTTGCACAAAGCGAATTGTTTCTAAAAAAAGAATTTATTTGGAAAGGTGATACTCTTAAATATAGGATACTTTTCCCTGAAAATTACAATCGAAATAAGGTTTATCCCATGCTGGTTTTCTTACATGGCTCAGGCGAACGTGGCAATGATAACGAAAAACAACTCGTACATGGGTCTTCCATTTTTTTAAATTCAAAAAACAGAACTGAGTTTCCTGCAATTGTAATCTTCCCGCAATGTCCGTCAAATGACTCATGGGTGCATTTTAAAGATAAAAAATCAAACACATTTGAATTTTCGGATATAAAAGGTCCTACAAAACCGTTAGCACTTACTAAAACACTAATAGATTTTTATAAAAAAACAGAAGCTGTAGACACAAAAAAAATCTATATATCAGGGCTTTCACTTGGAGGTATGGGTACTTACGATTTGATATGCAGATATCCACGTTTGTTTGCTGCTGCCATCCCAATTTGTGGAGCTGTTAATGAGAAAAGACTAATGAAAGTCCGCAAAATGCCCATCCGTATATATCACGGCGATAACGATGAATCAGTGTCAGTGGAGTACGCAAGAAATGCATATATCGAATTGAAAGCAAATGGCTCTAAAAATGTTCAATATTTTGAATTCCCTGGCGTTGGACATAATAGTTGGGATAGGACATTCGCTGAACCTGATTTTTTAAAATGGTTATTTAATCAACACAAAGGACTCTGATTAAAAGCAACTTAACTATAGTATACAAAAACAACGAATGAAATTTAAATACAAAAATCAAAAAATTATTGTTAATAAAACATTGATTCTTGCAAATTTAATTACATTTGTAAGTCAATTTTAAATTAAAACATAATGGCAAAAATCAAAGGTGCAGTCGTCATCAATATCGAACGTTGTAAAGGCTGCAATTTATGCGTAGTGGCTTGTCCATCAGATGTATTGGCTTTAAACAAAGAAGCAAATTCAAAAGGTTACAATTACAGCATTATGGAAAATCCCGACAATTGTGTTGGTTGTGCAGCTTGCGCTTTAGTTTGTCCCGATGCATGTATTACCGTCTATAAAGTTAGAGTTTAATAAAATATTGAGACTTAAAAATGAACGATTCAAAAACTCAAAATATGGAAGAAGTAAGACTAATGAAGGGAAATGAAGCTATTGCACATGCAGCAGTACGTTGCGGATGCGATGGGTATTTCGGTTATCCTATTACTCCACAGTCTGAAATAATGGAAACATTAATGGAACTTGAACCTTGGGACACAACAGGAATGGTAGTTTTACAGGCAGAAAGTGAAACATCGTCTATCAACATGGTATATGGAGCTGCAGGTTGTGGAAAAAAATCAATGACCAGTTCTTCAAGTCCTGGTGTGAGCTTAATGCAGGAAGGAATTTCTTATTTAGCCGGAGCCGAATTGCCTTGTGTAATAGTAAATGTAATGCGTGGTGGTCCTGGTTTAGGAACTATTCAACCAAGCCAAGCCGATTATTTTCAATCGGTAAAAGGTGGTGGTCATGGCGATTACAAAATGATTACACTCGCTCCCGGTTCTGTTCAGGAAATGGCTGATCATACAGTTCTGGCTTTCGAACTTGCATTTAAATATCTTACTCCTACAATGGTTTTGGCTGATGGAATTATTGGTCAAATGATGGAAAAAGTAGTATTACCAGCTTTTCAACCCCGAATGACTGAAGCTGAGATTATTGAAAAATATCCTTGGGCTACACTTGGCAAACCAACAACACGTAAACCAAACGTCATCACATCGCTGGCTTTGCTTTCGGAAGAAATGGAAGTAATAAACCTGAGATTGCAAAGTCGTTACCGCGAAATTGAAAAAAATGAAGTTCTTTACGAAGAATTCTCTTGCGAAGATGCTGAATACTTGATTGTTGCTTTTGGAATTAGTGCCCGTATTTGCCAAAAAGCCGTGGAAATGGCCAGAGCAGAAGGCATCAAAGCTGGACTTTTACGTCCGATAACTCTTTTTCCATTCCCAACTTTAGCTATCAGCAATTATGCCAACAAAGTAAAAGGAATTCTAACTGTAGAAATGAGTGCCGGACAAATGATTGAAGATGTTCGCCTGGCTGTAAATGGTAGAATTCCGGTAGAGTTTTACGGAAGAATGGGCGGTATAGTTCCTTCACCCGATGAAGTATTGGACGCTTTAAAAACTAAAATCGTAAAATAAATCAGAATTGTGGTGCAATGCCAAATTATGAATTATGAAACATAAATTAAAAGTATTATGACAACAAACGATATAATTAACCCCGCCAATCTGGTTTATACCAAAACCAAGGTAATGAATGACGTTCCAATGCATTATTGTCCGGGATGTAGCCATGGTGTTGTGCATAAACTCATTGCCGAAGTAATTGAAGAAATGGATGTTCAGGAAAAAACCATTGGAATTGCTCCGGTTGGTTGTGCTGTATTCGCATATAAATACCTGGATATCGATTGGCAACAAGCTGCTCACGGGCGTGCTCCGGCTTTGGCAACTGCTGTGATTCGTTTATTGCCCGATCGATTGGTATTTACTTATCAGGGTGACGGCGATCTTGCTGCTATAGGAACAGCCGAAACAATTCATGCAGCCAACCGTGGGGAAAACATTACGATCATTTTTATCAATAATGGTATCTACGGAATGACTGGCGGACAAATGGCGCCAACCACATTGATTGGAATGAAATCGTCTACTTCACCAAACGGTCGCAAAACTCCATTAAACGGAAATCCGCTTGACATTTCCAAATTACTGGCACAACTGGATGGAACCTGCTATGTGACTCGCCAAAGTGTTCATACGGTGGGATCAGTGAGAAAAACTAAAAAAGCTATTCAAAAAGCGTTCGAAAATTCGTTGGCTGGCAAAGGAACATCGGTTGTAGAAGTTGTTTCAACTTGTAATTCCGGTTGGAAACTTTCTCCGGCCGCTTCCAACGATTGGATGGTTGAAAATATGTTCCCGGCTTATCCTCTTGGAGATTTGAAAAACGAATAGCTCAGCCTCTCCAATCCCCAAAAGGGGAATTAGAGATTGCATAACTTATATTATTATCAATTACAATTAGCCAGCTCTCGGTTCCCCTTTTGGGGGTTAGGGGGCAAATTGAAACATGAAACAAGAAATAATTATAGCCGGATTTGGTGGACAAGGAGTTTTATCAATGGGTAAAATCCTTGCATATTCAGGTTTAATGCAAGGTCAGGAAGTAAGTTGGATGCCTTCGTATGGACCAGAACAACGCGGAGGAACTGCCAACGTAACCGTTATTCTGAGCGAAGAACGTATCAGTTCGCCTGTATTAAACTCATACGATACTGCAATTGTACTTAACCAACCTTCGTTGGATCGATTTGAAAGTAAAGTAAAACCAGGGGGAACATTGATTTTCGATGGCAATGGTTTGAAGAAATTCCCTACCCGAAAAGATATAAACGTTTACAGGATAGATGCCACAGAATATGCGTATGCCAATGATACAACCAAAACTATAAATATGATTATTTTAGGGGGACTTCTTAAAGTTTGTCCTATTGTAAAAGTGGAGAATGTTTTAAAAGGTTTAAAAAAATCACTTCCAGATCGTCATCATCATTTAATTCCGATGAATGAAAATGCAATTCAAATTGGAATGGATTTGATTAAAAAAGTGGAATAGACTATTCGCCTTTTTAGTTAATTTAATTATATTATAAAAAAAATAAAAACGCTGTAAACTAATTGTTTGCAGCGTTTTTATTCATTCCTAGTCTTTAATCTTGACTCTCCCGCTTGGGCGGGATGTCGCGTACTCCATTGGCTCTTGATTCTTGGTTCTTGATTCTTGGTTCTTGGCTCTACATCATTCTTTCACCGTTTTCACCACTGCCCAATTGTTTTTCTCATTAAAATCAATAAGTTGTAAGCCGTATAAATTTGCCTCAGCTTCAATCAACGGAATATCTTCAACATAAAAACCACTCATATATAACTCACCGCCTTTGCTTAAAGATGCAGCATATTTTTCAATATCTGCCAGTAGTATATTTCTATTTATATTTGCTAAAATTATATCAAAATGCATTCCTTCAAGCAGTTCTGCTCCACCCAATTTTACATCTATTCCTGAAATTTTATTTATAGCAATATTTTCTATTGAATTCTCGGTACACCACGAATCAATATCTATTGCTACCAGATTAGCTGCACCTCGCATTGCAGCCAGAATTGCCAGAACAGATGTTCCGCATCCCATATCGAGTAGTGTTTTTCCTTCCAAATTCATTTTCAATATTCTACCAATTACCAAGCTGGTTGTTTCGTGATGCCCGGTTCCGAAGGCCATTTTAGGATCAATCACGATATCATACTTTGCAGTTGGAACATTTTTATGAAACGAACTGTGTATAACACATTCATTTCCAATCACAATTGGTTCGAAGTAATTTTTTTCCCATTCTTCGTTCCAGTTTTTCGATTCAATTTGAGTAACTTTGTATTCGATACTTGCTTCAATGGGGAAATCTGTCAGTAGATTTTTTAGTTTCGAATCATCAAAAAGATTCGCAGGAATATATGCATCCAGACCCTCTACAGAAGGCACAAAACTGTCGAATCCGATTTCACCTAATTCTGAAGCTAGAAGATCTGAAATGTACTCTTCAAAAGGTTCGATAACAAAATTGACTTCAATGTAATTCATAATTTAAGAATAAGTTATATGAAAATTTAAACTATCTGTAATATTTTATAAAAACAAAAAAATAACAGGCAACATTAAACAATCTGCCTGAAAAGTTGTCTAACACAAAAACGTAATATGCAAAAGTAAGTATTTTTCGAGAAAAATCTGCTTATTTTAATTTATTGAAAATAAAAGTTTAATTACAAGTAAACCACATATCAGATGGCACGATTATTGCTGGAATATAACAATAAAAAATAACCACTACATACTAAATATAGGAGGTATTAAAATGAAACGAATCACTTTTATCAGCATGCTGTCACTGCTTATTCCTTTTACCGGATTTAGCCAGACAGAACAAGTTTTTGATGACATTTATTTCAGACCGAGTGATGCAAAAAATGTTCAAAAAACAATTAGTAAAGAACGAGTTCCTAACTATAAAAACGGAGCAAAAGAAATTATATACATTGACCGCGAGAGTGGTAGTAATAAAATAGTACAGAGGGATACTGTTTATATACTGGCTCAAGCCAATGACAGCAACCAATACGCCGAAGAGGAAGGTTATTACTTAAACGGTTTTAAAGGTACAGAATCCGATTTGGAATATGCAGAACGGATCCGTAAATTTCATAATCCTAAATATGAGCTTTTTGTTGCCGACCCAAGGTTTAACGACATTTATTTTTTAAACGATAATGATTGGAACGTTTATGTTGACGGATCTTATGCCTACGTAACACCAACCTGGACAAACCCATATTGGTGGAATTACAACTACAGCCCTTACAGCTATGGAGGTTTTGGATTTGGTAATAGTTGGAATTCTCCTTATTATGGGTATGGAGGTTGGAATAGTTTTTATGGCGGTTTTGGTGGCTTTAACAGTTACTACGGATATGGCAACTACTATAACGGTGGATATGGATATGGTGGTTATGGTTATGGTGGTTATGGTGGATATGGTGGTTATGGTGGATATTATGGATATGGTGGATATGGTGGTTATGGTGATTACTATGGTTATGGTGGAAATTGGGGCAATTATGGAAATTATAATAACAAAGGTATAAACAGAGAAGGTTCAACAACCAGCACAACCAGTCGTGTAGGGGGAAGAAGCAATCCATCTCAAAGTGTAATTGGAGGAAGCAGTAACAATTCGGTTTCAAGAAATCCTTATACAGTAATTAGTGGTTCCAGAACTTCCAGCAGATCAAATGTAAATACACAAGCAACTAATTCTGCAGGCCGACAATCGAATTCAGGTATTAATTCAACTTCAAGATCAACATTACAACCTTCAAATGGTATTGGAGTTGTAAGAAACGGTAATTCCAGAAATATAAGTGTTTTAAACCAGAATAATAATTCAAATATAACAATCCGAACAAGAACAAATTCGGAAACAATAAATATAAACACACGCCCACGTACTTCTACAGGAAATTCAAATTCTACAACAAATTCTGGAATTTCTCGAGGAAATTATTCTTCAGGTACAAATGCTACAGGAAATAGCACTACTTATTCACGCCCAACTTCAACATATAATAGTGGCAGCAGAAGTAGTTCTTCAAGCAGCAACAGCAGTCCGAGCAGTTACAGTAGTGGAAGCAGAAGCAGTAGTAGTCCATCATCCTATAGTAGTGGAAACTCTTCATCAAGTAGCAGCAGTTCTAGCAGTTCAAGCAGCTCAAGTAGTGGCAGTTCTAGGAGTTCGGGTGGCTCAAGTGGAGGTAGAAGATAAATTATTGATAAATAATTCTATAAGTAAATCATATTTGCATAATCATAAGAAACAAATACTACAATGAAAAAGAATATAATAACATTAATACTTCTAATTAGCAGTTCGCTTCTAATGGCTCAAACCGAATTTGAAGCATTAAAATATATGCAGTCTGATATTAATGGAACTGCAAGATATATGAGTATGGCTGGTGCCTTTGGAGCTCTTGGTGGCGATGCGTCTGCCATCAAAGACAATCCTGCAGGATTGGGTATTTATCGGAAATCAGAAATTATTGGTACTATGAATATTTTAAAGCAAAATAGTACTACAAATTGGAAATATAATGATGGTGGTAACTTAATGAACTCCTACGGTTATGATGATTTATATAAATTAGGTGCTAATAACTTTTCTATGGTTATTGCTTCTCCAACTTGGCGAAATGAAAGTGGAACTGAAGGCATGTTGAGTTCAAATTTTTCTTTTTCGTATAATCGTCTGAAAAATTTTGACAGAAATTTTTATGCTAATTCAGGTCCATCCGTTTCATCTATGACTGATTATATAGCTAATTTTTCTGAAGGTTTTAATCCTATTGATTTACAATATAATTCTAGCATAAATGAACTATTTAACAATAACAACATACCTACATCATCAATCTATGGGTATCAGGGTTTTTTAATGGATTCTGTGGCAAACGAAAAATGGGGTTCAGCAATTTCCAATAACATTATGCCAACTTATTCACTTTCTGAACAAGGACATTTAGATGAATACTCTATTGGTTGGGCAGGAAACTTCAGCAATAAATTTTACTTTGGTGCAACGCTTAACTATCAAGCTTTAAATTACACTGCATTCGGAACATATAGCGAAACTTTTGGATCGGAAGGAAATATGATTATTGGTGATACAATTTATACCAAAGGAAATGCGTTAAATCTAAAAATTGGAACAATTTTTGCACCAACTGATTTTCTTAGATTAGGATTATCAATTCACACACCAACCATTTTTAAATTATCTGATAATTATTATTCAACATTAGATTATAACAGAACAGGACTTGATGCGGGAAAAATTGTAGCTCCGGGAAATAACAATGCATACCAACTTCAAAGCCCTCTAAAAGTAGATGCAAGTGTGGCTTTTATTGTCGGGACAAAAGGATTAATTAGTGCTGAATATATTTACAGCAATAATACCGGAACAAGGTTATTAAGCGATGAAGGTGATAATACACCCTTTCGGGATGAAAACCAAGGTATGAGTAAAGTATTAAACAATTCGAGGACTATAAAAATAGGTGGTGAATACAGGCTATCTGAAAACTTTTCATTAAGAGCCGGATATGCAAATACAAATAATGAAACAAAACCAACTGCTGAGAAGTATTTACAACTAAATACAGTAAAAGTAAATCCAGAATATTTTTTACATAACAGTACAAATTATTTAACAGCTGGCTTTGGCTATCACGAATCGGGTTGGTTTATCGATTTCGCTTATATGAACAAAATTATTGATGAAACGTTTTATCCATACAGATCTGTTGATGTGGCAAATGTTCTAGTTCCGGCAAATGTAATTACTGCCAACAACAATATGGTAGTTACTTTAGGATTTAAATTCTAATACTGCTGAATTTCTGAAAAAGATTTTGTTATAAAATTTTGCATAAAAAGTCGACTGAGAAGTCGACTTTTTTTATTCGTTCGATTATTCTATAAAGATTTTAGTGTATTATTAACTATTGTCTATTCAGTCTAAAAATCGTACCTTTGCACCCGCTAAAAAACTAATCATCGTATCCAATAAACAATGAGTTTACAATCCGAAATACTTCGCCGTCGTACCTTTGCCATTATCAGTCACCCAGATGCTGGGAAAACCACATTAACCGAAAAACTTTTACTTTTTGGTGGTGCTATTCATGTGGCCGGTGCTGTAAAATCGAATAAAATAAAGAAAACAGCCACATCGGACTGGATGGAAATAGAAAAGCAACGTGGTATTTCCGTTGCCACTTCGGTAATGGGTTTCGAATACCGAAATTACAAAATTAATATTCTGGACACTCCTGGTCACCAGGACTTTGCAGAAGATACTTACCGTACACTTACAGCCGTTGACAGCGTAATTATTGTTGTTGACACCGCCAAAGGCGTGGAAGCTCAAACTCGCAAACTTATGGAAGTATGCCGCATGCGTAAAACGCCGGTGATGATTTTCGTAAACAAAATGGATCGTGAAGGTAAAGATGCATTCGATTTGCTGGATGAACTTGAATCTGAACTGGGAATTGCTGTTCGTCCATTGAGCTGGCCTATAAATCAAGGATTTTCGTTTAAAGGAGTTTACAATATTTATAAAGAGAATCTTCAACTTTTTACACCGAACAAACAATCCATCAGCGAGTCTGTTGAGCTTAAAGACATTAACAGCAATGAGTTGGATAAATTTGTTGGTGAACACGATGCCAACAAATTGCGTGAGGATATGGAATTAATAACTGGAGTTTATTCCGAGTTTGACAACGAAAAATACCTTGCCGGCGAATTGGCACCAGTATTTTTTGGTAGTGCTCTGAATAATTTTGGTGTAAAAGAATTGCTGGATTGTTTCGTAGAAATAGCTCCATCACCCCGACCCATTCATACCCAGGAACGCGAAATTGATCCTTTTGAAGATGCATTTTCAGGATTTGTTTTTAAAATACATGCTAATATGGATCCAAACCATCGCAGCTGTATTGCATTCGTAAAAATATGCTCCGGTAAATTTGAACGAAATGTAAACTACAAACATGTTCGTCACGGGAAAATGATGCGCTTCTCCTCTCCCACAGCCTTTATGGCGCAAAAGAAAGAAACAGTGGACGAAGCATTTGCAGGCGACATTGTAGGTTTACCCGATACAGGTAATTTTAAAATCGGGGACACAATTACCAGTGGCGAAAATCTTCATTTCAAAGGCATTCCAAGTTTTTCGCCCGAAATGTTCAAATACATTGAAAATGCGGATCCAATGAAAACCAAGCAATTGGACAAAGGTGTAAATCAATTGATGGACGAAGGTGTGGCACAATTATTTATGAATCAATACAATGGCCGTAAAATTATTGGAACTGTGGGCCAACTTCAGTTCGAAGTAATTCAGTACCGGCTCTTGCACGAATACGGTGCTCAATGCCGCTGGGAACCGATTTCACTATTTAAAGCTTGTTGGATAAAAAGCGATGATGCGCTTGAACTGGAAAATTTCAAGAAACGCAAGGCACAATATATGGCTAAAGACAAAGAAGGGCGCGATGTTTTTATGGCCGATTCGGGTTACGTGCTCCAAATGGCGCAAAATGATTTTAAAAATATCAAATTCCATTTCACTTCAGAATTCTAAAATTTTTATTTATATCAATATTTAAGGCAGTTTGCAATTTTGCAAGCTGCCTGTTTTTTTTAAAATTGATGATTACAGTGAAATTCAATTTAAAAATTTAGAAAAACCGAACAAAATGACCTTTATATCGTTCATTTTATGTATTTTTGTTGGTAATGTAAATACTTTTTCAAGTTTAATAATCTCATGTTGTAATTTTCTAAACACTTATTCTTATGAACAAAAAAGTTAAAAAAGGTTTGATAATCAGCCTGTCTGTTTTTGTAGTTGTATTTGCTGCATTGTTGATTTTGCCTTATGCCTTTAAGGATAAGATTATGAAACTTGCAAAAGCACAAGTTAACACTATGTTCAATGCCACAGTGGATTTCGATAATATCAACCTGAGTTTTATCCGTCGTTTCCCAAATGCATCGGTTAAGTTGGAAAATTTCAGGATTGTTGGGATTGGAGAATTTGAAAAAGACACACTTTTATCAAGCAAAAATGTTGATTTAGTGTTGAATATTAAAAGTTTATTTTCGGATACAGGATATGAAATTGAAAAATTACAATTCAACAACTCAAAGGTGCTAGCTCACGTTTTGCCGAATGGTAATGCGAATTGGAGTATTATGAAAGAAGACTCAACTTCAGTTTCTGATACAACTTCCATGAATTTCAATTTGAAATTGAAGGATTTTGTAATTGACAATGCAGATGTAATTTATTGGGACGAAGCTGGTGCAAAAAAAGCAGTAATTCGTCATCTGAATCATCACACCTCAGGAGATTTAACCGCCGATAGCTCGTTGTTAGTTACTCAAACTACTATTGATTCGCTTAGTTTTATGATGAACGACATTGAATATATTTCCAAAGCCAACGCCGAATTAAACGCCGATATAAATGCAAATCTCAACCAAAAGATTTATACGTTTAGTAAAAACTCATCACGTATAAACGCCATTCCTTTCTCGTTTGCCGGTTGGTTTAAATTATTGGACGAAGGTTACGATATGGATTTGACATTAAATGCTGAAAAAGTCGATTTTAAAGCAATACTTTCCATGATTCCAGCCATTTATGCCACTTCGTTCGAAGGTATAAAAACAGGCGGTGATGTGGATATGAGCGGCTTTATTAAAGGCAAAATGATTGGCGATAATTATCCACCTTTTGACTTTAAATTGTCGGTGGTAAACGGTTGGTTCCAATATCCCAATTTACCAAAATCGCTTCAAGATATAAACATAGCAGGGCATATCACCAATCCCGGTAAAACCCTTGATGAAACGGTTATAGATTTATCCAAGTTCTCGTTTAATATGGGCGGAAATCCGTTTATGGCTCAAGTGCGCATTGCCTATCCAATGTCCGATCCCGAAATGAAAATGAAGGCTGTTGGTAAAATTGATTTGGGAAATATACGTGAAATTTATCCGTTGGATGCTAATACTAAATTAAATGGAGTGTTGGATATGAACCTTAATTTAGGCGGTCGAATGTCTTTTTACGACAACAATCAATACGAGAAATTCACTTTTGGAGGAAATATGAATATCAACAACATGCTTGTAAAAATGAAGTCGCTACCGCAAGATATTTCAATAAGTTCAGCCAATATGGTTTTCAACAATCGATATATTGATTTGACTACATTGCAGATGAAAATCGGACGGAATGACCTTTCGGCAAGTGGAAAGATTGAAAACTTTGTGGCGTATGCCTTGCATGACAAAACGCTGGTTGGAACGTTGAATATGCAATCCAATTATTTCAATGTCAGCGATTTTATGTCTTCAAGCGCAAAACCAACTACTGCAAAAGAAGAGAAAGCCGCTGCACCTGCCGACACATCAAAACTGAAGGTTATTGAAATACCAAAAAATATAAACTTCACAATGCAAGCTGGTTTCAAGCAATTGGTTTATGAAAAAATGATTTTCAACAATGCTAAGGGAATTTTGAAAATTGCCGATGGAGATATGAAAATACAAGATATGAGTCTTCAGGCATTTGGGGGTAATCTGCTTTTGAATGGTTTGTACAGCACTTCCGATCCGAAAAAACCGGCTGTTGACTTTGATATTTCGATAAACGAAGTAGTGTTTACTGAAATAGTAAAACAAGTGGAACTTTTACAAAAGATTGTTCCGATTTTTGAAAAAGCGACAGGTAAATTTTCAACCAAACTCTCTATCAATTCACTATTAAAAAGCGATATGATGCCCAATTTGGCTACACTCATCGGGAATGGTTCGTTTTCAACCAAATCGGTGGGATTGACAAACGTACCAGTAATCACAGCTTTGGCTTCTGGTTTAAAAATCAACGAATTATCCAAAACTACCATAAAAGATTTAGGCATATTATTCGAAATAAAAGATGGAAAATTGAATACAAAACCTTTTGATGTAAAAATTGGTGATGTAAAAATGAATATCGGTGGTTCTACGGGAATTGACAAAACAATAAATTATACTGGTAAAGTACAACTGCCCGAAAGGTTCAAACTGGGGCAATTTTCTACTGTAAGTTTGAAAATCGGGGGAACATTTACCAAACCTAAAGTGGAACTGGATATTGCAAATATGTTGAATAAAGTAGTGGATGACACCAAAACAAAAGTTGTAACAGAAGTCAATAAACAAGTGGACAATGCAAAAGAAAAAGCATTGGAAGAAGCCCGTATAAGAAAAGAAAATGCAATAAAAGCTGCACAAGCCGAAGCTGACAAACTAAGAGCAGAAGCACAAAAAATGGGCGACCAACTGATAACTCAAGCAGAAAAACAAGGTGAAGCATTGGTTGCAAAAGCAACGAACCCAATTACAAAAAAAATTGCTGAGACTGCGTCTAAAAAAATAGTGGAAGAAGCCAAAAAGAAGGCAGCTGATTTGAATGCTAAAGCTGATTTGGAAGCGAAGAAGCTGATTCAAAAAGCATCTGACGAAGTCAATATTTAAGAAAATAAATCGGTAATTGGCAGTTGAGGTTTCATTTCTAAAATAATACATTTCAAAAATTTACAAAATATATGAAGTTTAAGTTGGTATTTTTTGCGGTTTTAGTTTCCATATCTCTTTTTTCGCAACGGGCAGCAGATGGTGAAGCATTTTTCAACAAAAAGCAGTACACAAAAGCTAAAGTTGTTTACGAAGCGTTATTAAAACAAAAGCCAAACGATGCCTTATACAATTACCGTTTTGCACGTATTTGCTACGAATTAAAAGATTATGATACGTCTATAAAACACTTTGAAATGAGCGGAAACAGATATCCGTTACGCGATTTATATTTAGGAGAATTGTATTTCAATACCTATCAGTTTGATAAATCAATAATGGCATATCAAACATACAAAACTACCTTAAAATCGGACGATAGCAAAATAATTGAATACGAAAACAAAATAAAACTAGCCGAAATTGGGGCTCGTTTATTAAACAAGGTGGAAGATATTGCTATAGTTGACAGCGTATTAGTAAACAAAACTGAGTTTCTGAGTTTTTATAAAATTGGCAGTGAATTGGGAACAATCACACAAGAACCATTGAAAATAAATGTCCGTAAGCAATCAGATAAAATAAAATACAGCACACAACGACAGGATAGAATCTTTTTTTCGGATTCAATAAAAGGGCAAATGGATCTATTTACATCGTTCAAATTATTGGATGATTGGTCGAAACCAGTTTCAATTTCTAAAGCAATAAATACTCCGGCAAACGAAAATTATCCATTTCTGTCGTTAGATGGGATTACACTTTATTTTGCTTCTGATGGTGAAAATTCAATTGGAGGATATGATATATTTGTAACCCGATATAACTCTTCTACAAATAGTTATCTGCCCCCCGAAAATATTGGAATGCCTTTCAACTCACCTTCAAATGATTATATGATGGTGATTGATGAACTTCATAAGCTTGGATGGTTTGCTACCGATAGAAATCAACCTGCAGGAAAAGTTGTTATTTACACTTTTGTTCCCAACGAATATAAAACCATTATTCGCTCAGAAGACATAGAGTTGGTTCGACAAACTGCTCAGTTAAAAAAATACCGTAAATTAAAAAAAATAATTCCTAACCATCCTTCACCGGTTGAGAATCAATTAGAAGAATCGGAAAAGCAAGTTCAATTTATTATAAATGATACGGTAGTATATTCTAATATTTCACAATTTAAAAGTGCTGAAGCAGCAGAATTATGGAAAGACTTTTACACTGTAAATGCAGATTTGCAAAACAAAAAAATGCAATTGGAAAATCTACGCGAATTATATATCAATTCTCAAGATCAGAATAACGAATCAATTGGTAAATCAATTCTTGAACTTGAAAAGAAATGCCTGGAAATAAAAAGCACACTAAAAACAAAAACAATTCAACTCCGAAACAAAGAAAACAAATATCTTCAGGAACATAAATAAAAGAAACAATGGCAAGGTCGTTAAAATTATATAATTGAATAAATATAAAATTCAGATTAAAACTATATTCATTTGTTTTTTGCTACTTTTAACCCAAAATTCAATTTATGGAAATAACAATTGTAATCGTACTTCTTTTTATTGGAATCATTTTATTTCTGGTGGAATTATTTTTAATTCCCGGCATATCAATTGCAGGAATAGCCGGAACAATTTTTATGGGAGGGGCTGTTTATTATGCATATGCTAATATGAGTTCAACTGCAGGTCATATTACGCTTTTTGGAAGTTTCATTTTATTAGCCGTTGTCATTACGATATTTCTTAAGTCAAATGCACTGGATAGAATGGCACTAAAAACGAATATCACAGGAAAAAATGATCCATTGGAAAAAATCATTATTAATGTTGGCGATACAGGAATTGCTTCCTCGCGCTTAGCACCCATGGGAAAAGTGAAAATTAACGGAAATATTGTGGAAGCAAAAACCAATGGTGAATTTATCGATCAGGGAACAGAAGTCAGAGTAATGAAAGTGTTCAATACAAATATATTAGTTGAACGAATCGTTTAAAATTTAGCTACAATAAACATTAAATACTTTTTTCTAACTAAACAATTTATCAACTAAAACAAAAAATTATGATTGGAATTGAATTAATCGGATTAGCAGTGCTTGGAGTACTTTTGCTGCTTTTCTTTTATTATGTGCCTTTCTTATTGTGGGTTTCGGCAAAAGTATCGGGGGTAAATATCTCGCTGATACAATTGTTTCTGATGCGGATCAGAAAAGTGCCGCCACATACCATTGTGCAATGTATGATTGAAGCTCACAAAGCTGGTATTCATGAAGTTCAACGGGATGGATTGGAAGCACACTTTTTGGCAGGTGGTCATATCGAACGCGTCACTCACGCATTGGTTTCTGCATCGAAAGCCAATATTGATTTGACTTTTAAGATGGCTACGGCTATCGATTTGGCCGGTCGTGATGTATTTCAGGCTGTTCAAATGTCAGTGAATCCAAAGGTACTTGACACACCACCTGTAGCTGCAGTGGCAAAAGATGGTATTCAACTTATTGCGAAAGCTCGTGTAACTGTTCGTGCCAACATTAAACAATTAGTTGGTGGAGCTGGCGAGGAAACAATTTTGGCTCGTGTGGGGGAAGGAATAGTTTCTACTATCGGTTCGTCACTTTCGCACAAAAGTGTATTGGAAAACCCCGACTCAATTTCAAAACTTGTTTTGACCAAAGGATTGGATGCCGGTACAGCTTTTGAAATTCTGTCCATTGATATTGCTGACATTGATATTGGTAAGAACATTGGAGCACAACTTCAAATGGATCAGGCTGAAGCCGACAAGAATATTGCTCAGGCAAAAGCTGAAGAACGTAGAGCTATGGCAGTTTCGTTAGAGCAGGAAATGAAAGCCAAATCGCAAGAAATGCGTGCAAAAGTTATCGAAGCGGAAGCAGAAGTACCAAAAGCAATGGCAGAAGCATTCCGAAGCGGAAATCTCGGAATAATGGATTACTACAAAATGAAAAATATCGAAGCCGATACTTCCATGCGTGATTCCATTGCAAAACCAGGAAATAATAAACCTGAAAAATAATTTTAAAACTCCCGAAATAAATCTCGGGAGTTTTTTATTTTTGGGGTTGAATCGTCTGAAAAGTCTTTTAGATACCAAAAAAATTTGAAAACAATAAATTTAACAACACCTAACTTAATAAATAATTTTCAAATTTCCATCAATAAAAAACTTGAGTAAAATAATTCTTCAACAATTCCGAAAGGACTCAATATATTCTTTAGCAATTCATTTAATTAACATTCCGATGAATAATGGACATAACACTCCATTGTCTAAATC
>JAAFGX010000073.1 GCA_010365115.1 Paludibacter sp. | reverse complement strand
ACTATATTTGAGATAAAAATATCTATGAGTAGCGAAACAAAACAAATAAATTATTAACTTCTAAATAAATCACTGACTTATTACAGTGGACTCACTGATTAGTTTTGACAATTTATGACAGTAATATAAAAATTATTGGCTTTTACTTAATCTCTTTGAGTTTATTGATATATTCCGTAATATTTCCACCCGTTTGTGTTAGTCTTTGCATTTCTCAATAATAATGGTATTATGCGTCCATGGAATTTCTGCAACCATTGGTGGCAGAATTACAGTGCTTTTGCTGTATTGGTCGTATAAATTCCTCATATACCAAAGGTTACGAGCGGAAAAACCAATTATTCCCACAAATTCTTTTTGCAGTTCGGTGGCTAAAATTTCTACAATACTTTTGCCCCAACCAAATTGTTGTTGACGTTCGAGAATGGTTGCACCTATATTCCAATAGAGTTGAATTTGCGCACTGTTCACCTTTTGCAGAGCGCTGTATTGAGCCGATTTAATTTGAGCTTTTATGTAGGCTATAAATACAATTTGTGTGTATCGGACAGTGCATAAACCCCACGCTCAAGATGAACTAATTGTTTGGACTTTAATAGCCTATCCAGACGTTCAGACAGCGAACTGAGTGAATCATTCTGAGACTGACTTTTCAGATAGGCGATTAATTCTTTGCGCGTAAACACCTTATGAATGAATGCAAAATTTAATATGTCGGTTGTTGTAACCATGTAAAAAATTGTTAAACAAATGTATCACATATTTTGCAATAAACAAGCGATGTTGCCAAAATTGTGATAGAATAGTTATATAAACAAATCACCCCAACCTGAAATTATCAGATTAGGGTGATTTTATCTTATTCCCCCTTCAGGGGGTTAGGGGGCTTTTATTTTACTTCTTCAAAATCCACATCAGTTACATCACCTTGTTTGTTGCCTTCATTTGAACTTTGAGTTCCTCCAAAGTCAGCATTATTAGGTTGTGCTTGTCCTTCTTGTGCATTTTGAGCATTGTACATTTCCTGACTTGCAGCTTGGAATGCATCGTTCACTTCTTTTGTTGCTTCATCGATTGCAGGGACATCCTGTGCTTTGTGAGCTTCTTTCAATTTAGCAAGAGCAGCTTCGATAGGTCCTTTTTTGTCAGCAGGAATTTTATCTCCAATTTCAGTCAGTTGTTTTTCAGTTTGGAAAATCAAACTGTCAGCATGATTCAATTTATCGATTTTTTCTTTTTCCTTGGCATCGCTTTCTGCATTGGCAGCAGCTTCGTCCTTCATACGTTTGATTTCTGCATCTGTCAAACCAGAAGATGCTTCGATACGGATACGTTGTTCTTTTCCGGTTGCTTTATCTTTGGCCGAAACATGTAAAATACCGTTGGCATCAATATCAAAAGTTACTTCAATTTGTGGCTCACCACGACGTGAAGGCATAATACCATCTAAGTGGAAACGACCGATTGATTTGTTTTGATTTGCCATTGGACGTTCACCTTGTAGAATATGAATTTCTACAGAAGGTTGATTGTCGGCAGCAGTTGTAAATGTTTCCGATTTTTTTGTTGGAATAGTGGTATTGGCTTCAATCAATTTTGTCATTACACTACCCATAGTTTCTATACCTAATGAAAGAGGCGTAACGTCAAGTAACAATATATCAGTTACATCACCACTCAATACACCGCCTTGAATAGCAGCACCAACTGCAACCACTTCGTCTGGATTTACACCTTTTGAGGCTGCTTTCCCAAAGAATTTTTCTACAGCAGTTTGAATAACCGGAATACGCGTAGAACCACCCACCAAAATAATTTCGTCGATGTCGCCAATGCTCAAGCCGGCAGCTTTCAATGCGGTACGACAAGGTTCTATGGTGCGTTGTACTAAATCGTCAATCAATTGTTCGAATTTTGCACGTGTCAAAGTGCGAACCAAGTGACGTGGAACACCATCAACTGGCATGATATATGGCAAGTTGATTTCAGAAGAAGTGGTATTCGATAATTCGATTTTTGCTTTCTCAGCAGCTTCTTTCAACCGTTGCAATGCCATTGGGTCTTTGCTCAAGTCAAGTCCGCTGTTTTCGTTTTTAAATTCTTGCACCAACCAGTCAATAATACGGTGGTCAAAATCGTCACCACCAAGGTGAGTATCACCATCGGTTGATTTTACTTCAAATACGCCATCTCCTAATTCCAGGATAGAAACGTCATGAGTACCACCACCGCAGTCAAAAACCACAATTTTCATGTCTTTGTTGGTTTTGTCCAAACCATAAGCAAGGGCAGCAGCAGTAGGTTCGTTAACGATACGACGAACGTTTAAACCAGCAATTTCGCCGGCTTCTTTTGTTGCCTGACGTTGTGCATCATTAAAGTAAGCAGGTACGGTAATTACCGCATCGGTTACTTCAGTACCAAGATAATCTTCGGCTGTCTTTTTCATTTTTTGCAAAATGATAGCTGAAATTTCTTGTGGAGAATACATGCGTCCATCAATGTCGATTTTTGCAGTATTGTTATCGCCTTTTACTACTTTAAAAGGAACGCGACCAATTTCTTTAGACAATCTATCAAAAGTTTCGCCCATAAAGCGTTTGATAGAAGATATCGTTTTTGTTGGATTGGTGATAGCTTGACGTTTTGCGGGATCTCCTACTTTACGTTCGCCACCTTGAATAAATCCAACTACGGAAGGCGTAGTACGTTTACCTTCGCTATTTGTGATAACGATTGGTTCGTTACCTTCCATTACAGAAACACACGAGTTGGTGGTTCCTAAGTCAATTCCAATAATTTTTCCCATAATTTTATTTTTTTATCTATTTATTTTTTCAGTTTATTCTGATATATTTTTAATACGCTTCACAATTTACAAATGATATGCCATCGCCAAATAATCATTCTTCTTTCAATAATTGTCAGAAAATGTGGTTAATTTGGAGGTGAAATTTAAAAAAGGTCTGACAAAAGGGCAGAAAATGGCAGAAAATATATTCTAAAACCAATTATCTTCATTGTATTTTAATTTTAAAAACTTCATATTTCCTTTAAAAGTACTCGTTGAAACTGATTTCCATATTATATGAAATAATTATTATCTTTGTACAAAATATGAATTAACAAAACTATGTTATCAAATTTCAGTTTTCATCATGTTGGATATGCCACAAAGTCGATAGAAAAAACGTCCAAAGTCTTTCAAGAACTGGGTTATACAATAAGTGATACTTCTTTCGACACTTTACAACATGTAAAAATTGCGTTGTTGAAAAAGAAAGATTCTCCACAAATTGAATTGGTGGAAATGATTGATGAAACATCTCCTGTCTCAAAAATATTAGAAAAAAATGGCGTAACTACTTATCACGTTTGTTACGAAGTTCAGGATATAGAACTTGCAATTGCAGAATTACGCAAACAGAAATTCGTATTGTTGTTTAATCCAGTTGTTGCAGTTGCTTTGGATAACAGACTGATATGTTATCTGTTTCACAAAGATGTTGGTTTAATTGAACTATTGCAAAAATAGACCAACATACGACCTTTAAAAAAAATAACTATTATCGAATGAAATTTTATATTTTCCGAAACTCAACAGTTGAAAATATATTCGGAAATGCCGAATTTGCTTATTCCGGTTATAATGACATTACTTCGTGTGATTATAAGTCGGATGTGTTTATTTGGTTTTATATGTTGCCGGTGGGTAGTAACCCCGATTTATTGAAAAAAGAAATTCAATCCTATTTCCAAGCTATTCAGTTGGTTAGTAAGAATATCCCTAAAAATTGTTTGTTTCTGATTTTTACCCTCGATAATTTTTCCTATACTAAATTTCAATACACTGATTTCACTCTGGAAACTGAGTTGAATAATTTCAATCAAAATATTATTCATTTTGCTAAGGAGCACGAAAATGTCAGGTTGTTTGATATTTCTGAATTTGCTCGCAAATATCCAAATGATCAATTAGTTGACTGGAAGTATTACTATATTTCGAAAATGATACTGAATCCGCAATTGGCAAAACCATTTAAATATTGGTTTCACAATAAGTTGGAGAAAATTCAATATGTCAGAAAAAAATGCGTTATACTTGATCTGGACAACACATTGTGGGGCGGTATACTTGGCGAGGAGGGCATTGAAGGAATTAAAATAGGTGGAGATTATCCTGGAAATGCCTTTTTGATGTTTCAGGAAAGTCTCATTCAATTGACAAAAATTGGAGTGATACTGGCAATTTGCAGCAAGAACAACGAACAAGATGTATTGGAAGCTTTGGAGAAAAATCCATACATTAAATTGAAGTTGGATTATTTTTCAAGTTACAGGATGAATTGGAATAATAAAGCGGATAATATTAAGCAAATTGCAACTGAACTGAATATAGGATTGGATAGTATTGTTTTTGTCGACGATAATCCTGCTGAACGGGAGCTAGTAAAAGCGTTTTTGCCGGAAGTGGCAGTCCCCGATTTTCCTGAACAACCCTATCAATTGCCTCATTTTTTTGATTTACTGCTTCAAAGATATTTTGCGGTTTACGAAACAACTGATGAAGATAGATTGAAAACCCTACAGTACAAGGCAAATAAACAAAGAAATGCCGAGTTGGGAAATTTTACTGATTTTACAGACTATTTGAAGAAATTAGAAATTAAAATAGAAATATCCAACGCTAATAAATTCAATATAAATAGAATAGCGCAATTAACGCAGAAAACAAATCAGTTTAATCTAACTACAAAACGATACAGTGAATCTAATATTCTAAATTTTTTGGACCATAATGATTTGATTTATTGCATGAACGCTTCCGATAAATTTGGTGATAATGGTTTGACTGGACTTATTATAATCAAAAAACACACAAGCTTGGAAATAGAAATTGATTCATTTTTAATGAGCTGCAGAATTTTAGGAAAAGATATAGAAACTGCTTTTCTGAACGAAATTCTCAGGTTACTAAAGTCTAGTGGAATTCAGAAAGTTACAGCCAAATATATTCAAACACCAAAAAACCGGCAAGTGGAAAATTTTTACGATAAAGCAGGTTTCAAATTTATAAAAGAGCAATATGGAATAAGAAGTTATGCTCTTGATTTACAAAATACTAATCCAACTACAATATCACATATTAAAATCGAAAAATCATGAGAGAGAGATTGTTAGATGTTTTCAGAAGAACATTCGAAGATGTAAAAATAAATGAATCGATTTCACAGAAAAACTACGAAAATTGGGATTCGTTGAATCATATAAACTTAATTGTTGAAATTGAGAATGAGTTCAATATCAGCATTGAACCCGATGACATTGACAAAATGAAAGATTTCTCCACAGTAGAAAAAATTGTAATGGGGAAATCTGGGAATTGATTTGTTCCTGCTCCATTAAAACTTAAAATTTACTATCCTGATAATCAGATGAAATTAAAACTTTTCCTCACTTTTGATCACGAATTGCCATTAGGAAGATTGAAGACTTCGTATGATTCTTCGCTTTTCAAACCAAGTGAACGAGTGTTAGATTTGGCTGATGCCTTGGGTGTAAAAGTTACTTTTTTTTCCGATATTCTTTGTGCAGAAAGGTTTAAAGAGTGGGATTATGACAACTTTTATGTGCCTTATAAAAATCAACTCCAAAACGCATTAAAAAGAGGACATGATATACAATTACATATTCATCCTCACTGGCTTAGTTCAAAATTTGAAGATAATCAATTTGTTCCTTCAACTGATTTTGCATTGTCTGACTTTGAAAAAGATGTACAATTCGGAGGTATTAGCGGGATAGTGAAAAAATCGATAGAAAATCTAAACCTTATTTGTAAAGTGGTGAACCCTGATTATAAATGCATTGCAAATAGAGCTGGCGGTTTTAATCTGTCTCCGTCTTCAAATAAAATTATTAACGCTTTGTACACCGAAGGAATTCGCTATGATAGCTCAATGGCAAAGGGTTACTATTTTAAATCGGGAATTTCTGAAGTCGATTATCGTAAATTACCAACCGCTGCAAATTGGATAATTGATCCGGATAATTTCAGTAATGGACTAAAAAGCAATGGAATAACCGAAATACCGGTTGCCACGATGCCAAAAACTCCTTTTGAAGTTCCAACCAGATTTAAACTTGAAAAACTTGCTGGTCGCGCCCCAGTTTCGCACGGAGAAGTTATTCACCAGGAAAATTTAGTTGATAACATGGCAAAACTGAAAATGCTTTTTTCGAGCAGATTGCTTACTTTTGATAATTATACCTTGTCGTTAGATTATTTATTGCGAATTCTCAAGTACAATGTAAATAAGTATAAATCTGCAGATACTGTAATGTTGAGTATCATTTCGCATCCTAAAAGTATGGGCGATTATTCGTTTGAATTAATGGAGAAATTTGTAAAAGAAGTAAAATGCAGATATCCCAATGCAGAATTTCTTACTTTTTCGCAATTGCCATAAATCTTTAAAAAACTGCTGTATGACGTTGAGCAAATTGCTTTACAACTTAGTGCCAAAGAAGGTTTTTCTACAAATCCGACAAAAGTTTTATGTGTATCGTAAAAAGATGCACAAACCACTTACCGTGGATCAAATGAAGTATGTGCTTATAAATAAGTTGCATGTGGAAAGTGGAAATATGGTTTTTGTTCATAGTTCAATGGATTTTTTGAATATTGATTTTCCAACACATAAATTACTGAATTTATTATTGGAACTTGTTGGTGATGAAGGAACTCTGATTTTCCCGGCATGGCATTTCAATTATAGAGCAGAGGATTATCTGAATAGCGATAAAGTTTTTGATTTGCAGCGTTCTCCATCGGCTATGGGACTTTTATCGGAATTCGCCCGACGAAACAAAATGGCATTTCGAAGCATTCATCCTACTACTTCTATTGTTGCAATTGGCAAACATGCTAGAGAATTGACCGAAGACCACCAAAACTCAATTTATCCGTGTGGAGAAAAAAGTCCGTATTATAAAATGATGAAATACGATGCTAAAATTATTGGATTGGGTGTTACAGCTCATTTTGTATCGTTTCTGCATTGCCCCGAAGATGTTTTAAACACTCAATTCCCTTTTAAAACCCGAACAGAAAAGGTTTTTGTTGGGAAAGTAAAACTCCCGGATGGAGAATGTATTGAAGTAAAAACTCTTGCTGCTTCCAGCAATATTGGAAACAGAGATATTCCTGGTTTTTTCAAAAAATATGTATCAACCGGCATGATGAATTCGTTTAAATTTAAAGGCAATAGTTTTTATGTGGCTTTCTCCAAGCCATTGTTTGATAGGGTTGTAGAGCTAGCTAAATCGGGAATAACAATATACAATGTGAATTAAAATTAAGATGAATAAAAAAGAAGCAGATATTTTTCTTGAAAAGATTATTCGGGAAATTGAAATTAAGGATGAATTGCATTCCAAAAGAATACAAAAGGACATTATTCTAATTAAACAGATTGATACTGTACAATTTGACATTTTACTGTCATTGATATATAATTACTTTAAATTGCTTACTATCAGCATTTCAGAAATTGTTTCAGATTATTTGCAAATGGTAACTGATATGCGGCATCAACGGATATATTTTATCAAAAACAAGAAATATTCCTGCGAAAATCAAAAGGATGCCTTTGAAAAGGTTTATTCCAACGATAAAATCATGTCGTATTACATGAATGGTTTGTTGTTGTCGCAACTGCTTTGGAAACATCATTTTAATACGTATGTGTTTTTTAAACAACAACTTAATGAGTTTTTTAGCGCACTTGACCAGATTAATATTTTAGATGTTGGACCCGGACATGGGTTTTATTCGCACATTGTCAAAAGCAGTATTCCGAATTATAATACTATTGATTTAATTGATATTAGTGAAGCTTCATTACTGATGACGAAAAGGATGATTGGAAATGAATGCCGGAATATGAATTATTTCAACGAGGATGTTTTAAATTTCAAACCAACCAAAAGATACGACCTGATTATTCTCGGAGAAGTGATTGAACATTTAGACAATCCGAGTGAGATTTTGAAAACAGTATCACATTTGTTAACTCCAAAGGGCATTTTATGGGTTACTACACCAACCAACGCACCCGCCATCGATCATATTTATTTGTTCAACAACAAAGAAGAAATAATTGAGTTAATTCAAAATTCAGATTTACAGGTGATTACTGAAAAAGGATTTTATTCGGATGATGTGAGTGAAGAGATGGCTAGGAAAATGAAAGTAACTCAACTCATTTGTACCTTTTGCCGAAGCTCATTGACACTTTAAATTGAAAATACAACTCATAAATCATGGCATTTTGTTATTTAGGACTGGGAACGAATTTGGGTGATAAAGAACAAAACCTGAATAATGCAATAATTTCTGTTGCGTTGGAAATAGGAGAGGTGCTGAGCCAATCTTCATTCTATGCATCCGAATCTTGGGGTTTTCAATCAGAAAATGAATTCTTGAATGCTGTTGTTTTAGTAAATACAACGCTTTCTCCCTTTGATTTATTAGAAAAAACGCAGAAAATTGAGCGAGAATTAGGACGAGCTGAAAAAAGTAGTGTTGGTTATGCCGACAGATTAATTGACATAGATATATTGTTGTATGACCAGCTTGTAATTGATCAGCCCACATTAAAAATCCCGCATCCACATATTGCTGAGCGCGATTTTGTTTATATTCCGTTAGCAGAAATTGCACCAGATGTCATTCATCCGCTGCTGGGAACGAGAATAGCTGAATTTTTGAATCAATAAAACTGAAAATTACTCCGAATCAACAGCATGATATTCTTCTAAAATTTTCATAGCTCTTTCAAAATCTTTCTCGAAAACCACAATTTTAAGTCCTTCGTCAATATCGCTAAACATGGGGTAAAGTTCTACCAGCTGTTCGTTACCAATAAAGCATTCAATTTCGTTTACTCGCAAAACATCCTGATCTACCATAGCATCCACCATGGTATCGTAGTTTTTTAAGGTAATTACTTTGTCTTCCATAAAAATTAGTATTTATAAGTGAATGTAGGTGATTTATAATTTATAATTAACAATTAATAATAGGGCTTTATATTAAGCCAACTACTTATTCGTTGATTAGGTATTTTAAAAATTGATTTGCAAATTTAATACTTTATTTTATAAATTGATATTTCATATAGAAAAACACTTACATTTTACAAATTGTTTTTTTTAAGTCGTTATTTTTTATAGAAGTTACATTCGGAAAATTCAAAGAGAGTCCTTTTGTAGAAAAGTGGATATTTTTTGTTACTTTTGCAACACTAATATAGTCAGAATCAGAAATGCAGTTTTATATATATTTGTTTAATTTGTTTCGGTAATATAATATCAAAGTATCGAAAGTTAAATAAAAGAAAATAGACATTCAACCTACTTCAACGTCTTAATAAAATGGATACCGACCAATTGCCAGATCATGTTGTTTATAGTAATAAAGTAATAGAGTTTGTTACTGTAGCTGTCGAAACATGTTTGTTTTTAGAACATGCAACAGAATTTCCACCCGTTGATTTTGTTCAGAAATCAGTCAAGATTTTACCACTTTTATACCTGAAAGCTTCCTTGTTAGATATTCCTGAACTGATAGATGAAGATAGTACAGAACGTTTTGTTGGTGAAGAAGATTATCAGTTTGTTCGCACACAAATTGAACAACTGTTGGGTAACGACGATTCGTATTTGGAAGTTTTTCATCCTGATATGGCATTAAGTGACACACCAATTGCTGCTTTTGTTTCCGAAAATCTGGCTGACATTTATCAGGAACTGAAAGATTTTGCTGCCAATTACCAGTTAGGCGATGTAGATATAATGAATGATGCATTGGTGGCTTGTCTGGAAGCATTTGGCGCACATTGGGGCCAAAAACTATTGAATGCACTTAGAGCATTGCATGCCTTGCGGTTTAGCGAAGGATTTGGGGTGGAAGCTGCTGATATTGATTCTAATAAACAAAATAAAATTGACAGAAATTCATTTCTTCAGTTTCTTCATGATGATGAAGATGATGAAGATGATGAATTAAGCAATCTGTTGAAATAATAGGTATGTTGAAAACTAAAATTACAAAAGAAGAAGTAAATTTAATGCCTGTCGTTATTTTTGAAGGCAAAATTACCTTAGTCGACGATTTGTCAATTGTCCATTCCACTATCGAAGAACTTCGTAACAGCAAAGTAGTAGGTATTGATACCGAAACAAAACCGGCATTTATACGTGGAACTCACCACAAAGTGTCTTTAGTTCAGATTTCTACACTAGATCATTGTTTTTTGTTTCGTCTCAATAAAATTGATTTTCCTACAGAACTGGCCGATTTTCTGGCTGATGACAGTGTTCGTAAAATTGGGCTTTCACTTCGGGATGATTTATCAGGATTAAACAAACATCATAATTTTAAACCAGCAAATTTTGTTGATATACAAACTATTGCTCAAAGCTATGGTATACTGGAACTCAGCTTGCAAAAGATTTATGCCATCCTTTTTGAGAAAAAAATATCGAAGTCCCAACGATTGACAAATTGGGAAAATCCTGAGTTAACTGAACTACAACAGCGTTATGCAGCCACAGATGCCTGGGCGAGTTTGCAAATATACCTTCAATTGATGAAAGAAAATAAACTTACTAAAAAACAAATTGATAAAATTGTTCAGGAAAAGTTATCGGAACAACGTGAACTGCAAGCATTAAGAAACCAATCTGAAATTTCAACAACCGATTCTGAAGTCTCAATTTAAAACTACCAACTACCAACTACTTACTACCAACTACCAACTACTTACTACCAACTACTTACTACCAACTACTTACTACTTACTATAAACTACTTACTATTTAACTACCCACTAAAAACTACCCACTAATTTCATGATTACTATACAACTCAAACCCAAAAAAGAAGAAAGTTTACAACGTTTTCACCCTTGGTTGTTCTCTGGTGCCATTCAGCGCATTGATGGAAATCCTGCCGAAGGTGAATTGGTGGAAATAGTAGATAATAATAAAAACTTTCTGGCACTTGGTCATTTTCAGATTGGTAGTATTGCTGTACGTGTGGTGTCGTTCGAAAAGGTACTTATTGATGATAATTTTTGGAATAGAAAAATCCAATTGGCTTATTCCATGAGGAAATCTCTCGGATTAGTAGTTACAAATCAAAATGACACTTACCGTCTGATTCATGGCGAGGGTGATACTCTACCCGGTTTGATTGTGGATGTGTACGGCGACACAGCTGTAATGCAGGCTCACTCTATTGGCATGCACGAAATTCGTCAAACGCTGGCGCAGGCAATTGTTGATAATGTTTCAGAAGTGAAAAATGTGTATTACAAATCGGAAACAACACTTCCATTTAAGGCAGCTATTGAGCCAGAGGATGGTTATTTGATTGGTAGTGAAACTACACAGTTGTGCGCCATCGAAAACGGATTGAAATTTCATGTGGATTGGTTGCGTGGACAAAAAACCGGGTTTTTCGTGGATCAGCGCGAAAACCGAACGTTGCTGGAGCGTTATTCTAAAGGTAAATCGGTTTTGAATATGTTTTGTTATACCGGTGGATTTTCGGTGTATGCATTACGGGGAGGAGCAAAGCTGGTTCATTCTGTGGATAGTTCTGCAAAAGCCATTGATTTGACAAATAAAAACGTAGAGGCAAATTTTCCGAATGAATCACTTCATCAGTCATTTGACGAAGATGCATTCAAATATTTAAACAACTTACATACTCTTGAACAAAAATACGATGTAATTATTCTAGATCCACCTGCTTTTGCCA
Organism: Paludibacter sp.; assembly: GCA_010365115.1. Lineage (GTDB taxonomy): Bacteria > Bacteroidota > Bacteroidia > Bacteroidales > Paludibacteraceae > Paludibacter. The sequence continues at coordinate 8,212 of JAAFGX010000073.1, read as the reverse complement.
AACATCGTGAAGCACTACGCAATGCTTTGAAAGGATATAAGCGTTTAAATACCAAGGCGTTTGAGCAAATTAAACCAGGCGGAATTTTATTTACATTTTCGTGTTCGCAAGTGGTCAGCAAAGAACAGTTCCGTTTAGCCGTTTTTAGTGCAGCTGCAGAAAGCAAACGCCATGTGCGAATTCTTCACCAACTCTCGCAACCTGCAGATCATCCAATCAGCATTTATCATCCCGAAGGTGAATATCTGAAAGGTTTGGTATTATGGGTAGAATAGTTGATAATTACAAGCTTTTTCGCTTAGTTTTGCAACTTGGAAATAGTAAGGTGTTATTGTAACGTTTGATTGTTGAATATTAATATCTTTTTGCCCAAAAAATCTTATTTTATAACACGATAGAGGGAAAAATAGAATTTTTTGCAATTTTTTAGCAGAAAAGTTTTTTATTTTCAATACTATTGTTATATTTGCAGTCTCAACATTTCTATTATTTACTTAAATATTAAAAGCCTATAGCCGAGAATTACTTTATAACCTCAAAATTAAAAGTAATGAAAAATTTAAATCAATTAACCGATGATGAGTTGGTAAAATTGTATGGAACAGGCAATAATCAGGCGTTTGAAATTTTATTGTTGCGAAATAAATCGAAAGTATATACCTATATATTTTTAATCGTTCGCAATAGAGAACTTACCGAAGATATTTTCCAGGACACCTTTATTAAAGCAATTTCAACTATTCAACAAGGTCGTTATGTAGAATCCGGCAAATTTGTAGCTTGGATTAACAGAATTGCCCACAACCTAATTATTGATCATTTCCGCAGAGAAAAAAACGAAAACACTTTTTCAGCTGACGCATTGGATTACGACATTATAAACAATGCAAAACTTTCTGAAAAAAGTGTTGAGGATACAATGTCAAATGAACAAGTGTTGCTTGACGTGGTTCAACTGATCAATTTATTGCCTCAGTCTCAACAAAAGGTCATACGTATGCGGTATTTTGAGGATTTAAGCTTCAAAGAAATTGCTGAAAAAACGGATGTTAGCATCAATACGGCACTCGGAAGAGTGCGTTATGCATTACTTAATATGCGTAGAATTGCTGCTGAAAAAGATGTTTATCTTGAAATAAAATAATCCTTCAGTTTTTTGATTTAGAATAACAGTCATTGTAATAAAAAATAAAGTATTTTTTTTATTCGGAATTATACTATTTTGCAAACATATACGTTTTATGTGTATCACTATATAAAAATTACGAATTGCCTATGCAAAAAATTACTACTTCATTAAAAAAAACTGATTTGTTAACTAAAAAAAAGACTTTTGAAAAGAGTACACTAATGCAACCTAATGCAAACACATTGCAGAAGATACTCCAATTTGCTTCTTCTTACAGAACACAAAAAGTTGATGATAATCAGTTCGTCGAATGGTTTTTGAATTAAAAAAAAAGACTTCCAGTTACTTGGAAGTCTTTTTTTATTATATTTGCAAAAAAAAACATTGTAATCGATTTTTTAAATCGTTATACTACATTCCATTCATATAAAACAAACAAACTATGAACCGTATTATATCTCCGTCCCTTTTATCCGCTGATTTTGGGAATTTAAAAGCAGACTGTGAAATGATTAATGCCAGCGAAGCTGCCTGGTTGCATATCGATGTAATGGATGGATCGTTTGTTCCAAATATATCATTTGGATTTCCAATAATTGAAGCAGTAAAAAAACATTGTACAAAACCATTGGATGTGCATTTGATGATTGTTCATCCCGAGAAATATATAAAACGTTTTGCAAAGGCAGGAGCTGAGATATTGACTTTTCATTACGAAACTGTTGATAATCCGATGGAAATAATCGAAATGATTAAAGCCGAAGGAATAAAAGTTGGCATTACAATAAATCCCGATGTGCCTGTAAATGTATTGGAACCTTTTGTAGATAAAGTTGATTTGGTGCTCTTGATGACGGTTTTTGCCGGTTATGGCGGACAAAAATTTATCGAAGAAAGTTATAACCGAATTGATGAATTAAGAGAAATGATCGTTCGCAAAAATGCACATTGCGTTATTGAAGTGGATGGTGGTGTAAATTTACAAAATGCATCGAAACTTTTTGAACATGGAGTAAATGTTCTCGTAGCGGGCAGTGCTGTATTTAATACTGCAAACCCAATTGAAACGATAAAAGACATGTTAAATAGATAAGCTCATGGATTTTTTGCAACGAACTCCATTTTTCCGATTGTTGCTCCCTTTAATTATTGGTATAGTTTTATACCAATATGTTGAATTGTATACATGGAGTCAGTATGCATTACTTTGTTTGTCTGGAAGTTTAATATTACTGGGTTTTATAATTCAAAAACCAAAATTACAATTTCAATTCCGTTGGCTTTTCGGCTGCGGTATTTTTTTGTTTATAATGGTCATAGGATATTTTGTTTCTGCTCGATTTGACAATCGGCATTCTTTTCAAAACATTGATAAACAAGGAGTTTTTAGCGTAGAACTTACCGAAATGCCTATTGAAAAAGAAAATTCGTTTTTATGCAGAGTAAAAAAGATAGATTTCTTCGATTCGATTCAAACTTCTCCAACAAAAGGAAAGGCTTTGCTTTATATCCAAAAAGACAGTGCAGCGATGTTGCTGAGTTCCGGTGACCGTTTGCTTGTTGAAACGAAATTTAATAAACCCGATGGCGCACTGAACCCCGAAGGATTCAATTATGCTGCTTACCTAAACAGACAAGGAATTGTTGCTACTTCATATATTCAAAGTTCAGACTGGAAACGAATTGGAAAAAACACTTCTTTTTCAATTTTTAGACTGGCTGAAAAATCACAAAGAAATTTGCTGGATATTTACAAACGATTTGGAATTGTTGGAGATGAATTTGCCGTGTTGGCAGCACTTACTTTAGGGAGTAAAGATGCTCTTCATCCCGAACTTCGTCAGAATTATACCACTAGCGGAGGAATGCACATATTGGCAGTCAGTGGATTGCACGTGGGAATAATTTACATGGTGCTGGGATTTTTATTCGCATTTTTAGATAAAAAACCTCGTTTGAAAATTCCCAAAGCTGTTTTAATTGTTATGCTTTTATGGCTTTATGCATTTATTACCGGTCTGCCACCTTCTGTTGTCAGAGCAACTTTAATGTTTTCTTTTATAGCCATCGGTGCCAGTCTTGATCGCAAGTCACAGATTTACAATACAATTTCTGCTTCTGCATTAATTATGTTGCTTTACAATCCCAATTATTTATTTGATGTTGGTTTTCAACTTAGCTTTAGTGCGGTAGTTAGTATTGTGTATTTTCAACCTAAAATAAAAAAATGGGTAGTAACTAACAACAAAGCTCTGAGTTGGATGTGGGACCTAACGTCTGTTTCGTTAGCAGCACAAATAGGGACTGCTCCCTTCTCGTTATTCTATTTTCATCAGTTTGCCAATTACTTCATTATCACAAATTTTATAGCAATCCCATTTGCAACATTTATAATATATGGTGCTGTAATTCTATTTGTTTTTTCTCCAGTTCCTTATTTTTCCGTTTTTGTTGCATTTATTCTTCAATGGTTATTAAGAATTTTAAATTACAGCATCGGTTTTATTCATGATCTGCCATTCTCGTTATCCATCACATCCATCAGTTTTTGGGAATTAACTTGTATTTTTTCAATACTAATTTTGTTTACATTCTATACTCAAACAAAAAAGTTCTTATCCTTTTTTGCAGCATTAGTAATAATATTAATTCTACTAACAATCAATTTATCAAGACAATATGATTCGTTAGCAAATTTAAAAATGATAGTGTATGCTGATAATAAAAATACACATATTGATTTTATTGATGGCATGAAACATTACCTTTTTACCACTGATAGTTCGAGTGTAGAACGGATTGCCGGTAATTTCTGGTTGAAAAATAAACTAGATAAACCTATTCGGCTGACAAATTATAATTTAACTTCAGATGGATTTATTGAATTTAAAGGGAATAGAATTCTTATTTTAACCGCCAATCAATTCAAAAATAAAACTACTATACACCCTATTTCAATCGATTATTTAATTATTGGAAATGCCTTAAAACCAAAGATTGCAGAGATTCTTGGCTGCATTACTCCCCGAAAAATAATAGTAGATAAAAGCATTTCGGGCTGGTATGCCAAGGAAATTCGAAAAATTTGTGCGGAACGAGGTATACCGTATTATTCTGTTGCTGACCAAGGAGCTTATATTCTGAGTTTTATACATTAAGACTCGAGGGTTATAAAAGCATTTAAAATCGTATTTTTTTTGTTACTTTTGCATCCAATTTAAAAGCAGACAAATGATTTCTAAAATTATTGCCGAAGACTTAATACATAAGGTAAAAAAATCCATCGAAAGTGTTGAAAGAATTGCGATTGTAGTTCATGTTGGACCCGATGGCGATGCTATGGGATCCTCACTGGCAATGTGGCACTATTTAATGACTATTGGGAAAGAGCCGATTGTAATTGTACCAACTGCATTTCCTGCATTTTTGTCGTGGATGCCCGGTGCTGAATGCGTGTTGGTTTATGATGAAGCAAAGCAAAAATGCGATGAAATATTAAAAGGAGCAGATTTAATATTTGCACTTGATTTTAATGTTCCAAGTCGTTTGGGTAAAATGGCAGATGCCGTTATAGATTCTCCGGCTCCAAAAATTATCATTGATCATCATTTACATCCGGGCGATTTTGCAAAAATTGTAGTTTCGTATCCCGAGGTCTCATCTACTAGCGAATTGATTTTCAGATTAATATGCCGCATGGGCGATTTCTCGGAAATAAATCTGGCATGTGCAGAATGTATTTATGTAGGGATGATGACTGATACCGGTGCATTTACTTATGCTTCTAATAATCAGGAGATTTACTATATTGTTGCAGAATTAATTAAATTGGGCATTGATAAAGATGATATTTACCGCCGGGTTTATAATACATATTCGGCTGATCGATTGCGCTTGATGGGTTTTTGCCTTTACAAAAAAATGAAAATCTATCCAGAATATAAAACTGCATTAATCACGCTTACCAGTAAAGAATTGTTTATGTTCAACTTTAACAATGGTGATGCTGAAGGCTTTGTAAACATTCCACTTACTGTCGAAGGTGTAGATTTTTCAGTTTTTATGCGTGAAGATACTGACAAAATAAAAATTTCACTTCGTTCACAGGGTTCATTTCCTGCAAACAAAGTGGCAACTGATTTGTTTAACGGTGGCGGTCATTTGAATGCTGCCGGTGGCGAAAGCTATTTATCATTAACCGATACAGTGGCAAAATTTGAAGAATCTTTGCAGAATTATAAGGATTTTTTGGAATAAAATGACCCCAAACCCCTAAAGGGGCTCAAAAATTACTACTAAATCAATAATAAATATCAGCTATTCTAATTTCCCCTTTAGGGGTTAGGGGTAGTTTTTAAAATATGAAATACCTCATAATACTTGGCGACGGCATGGCGGATGAGCCTATAGCTGAGCTTAATAATAAAACTTGTTTACAGGCTTCAAATAAGCCGGATATTGACAAAATTGCAGCTTTGGGACGCAACGGATTGCTGGATACTATTCCCGAAGGTTTTGCACCGGGAAGTGAAATTGCAAATCTTAGTGTATTGGGCTATGATGTGCCAATGGTTTTCGAAGGTCGTGGTTCATTAGAAGCAGCAAGTATGGGTGTGTCTATTGAGCCCGGCGAAATGGCGATGCGTTGTAATCTGATTTGTATTGAAAATAATAAGATAAAGAATCATTCAGCTGGACATATCAGCAATGCTGAAGCGGAAGAATTGATTCTTTTTTTACAAAAAGAACTTGGAAGCGATAGAGTTAGTTTTTACCCCGGCGTTTCTTACCGTCATTTGTTGAAAATGAAAAATGGTAACAAACATTTGAATTGCACTCCACCGCATGATGTTCCGGGAACAGCTTTTGCAGAAGTGATGATTAAACCAGAAAATGAAGAAGCTAGAGAAACTGCTCACATATTGAATGATTTAATTTTACGTTCGCAGATTCTGTTGGAAAATCATCCTGTAAATTTAAGACGTGCAACCGCAGGTAAAGATAAAGCAAATAGCATTTGGCCATGGTCGCCTGGATACAAGCCAGCAATGAAGACTTTGCTGGAGCTTTATAATCTGAAAAGCGGTTCGGTGATATCTGCTGTGGATCTGATAAAAGGAATTGGAGTTTATGCCGGTTTAAAAGTGATTGAAGTTGAAGGTGCTACTGGATTGTACACTACCAATTACGAAGGAAAGGCGCAAGCTGCAATTGATGCACTTCGTACTGATGATTTCGTATATTTGCACATCGAAGCCAGCGACGAAGCTGGACATGAAGGTGATGTGGAATTGAAAATTAAAACCATTGAATACCTCAATTCTCGCGTGGTGAAACCAATTTTTGATGAAGTTTCTACATGGAGTGAACCTGTAACCATAGCTATTTTGCCCGATCACCCAACACCTTGTGTGTATAAAACGCATACCAATTCACCTGTTCCGTTTATTATTTATCGCCCCGGTGAAACTCCGGATGATGTAACAGTTTACGATGAATTTGCCGCAGAAAAAGGCAGTTATGGATTGTTGAAAGGAGCTGAATTTATGAAAGCTTTGATAAACCCCTGACCTTAAATTGGAAACTAAAAACGTTCATCTGTATATACTAAAAAACTTGCTTATAATTTAAATACTAACTTAATTCCTCTTTAGGGGTTAGGGCTATATAAAATGAAATATTACAGTACAAATAAAAAAGTTACAGGCGTTAGTTTAGAAGACGCTGTAGTAAAAGGACTTGCCGAAGACAAAGGGTTGTTTATGCCTGAATCGATTAAAGTGTTGCCTCCATCGTTTTTCGATACGATTGAGAATTTATCGTTTCAGGAAATGGCTTACTCAGTGGCTAATGCATTCTTTGGTGAAGATGTGGAAGCTGAAGCATTGAAGAAAATAGTATACGAAACTCTGAATTTTGAAGTGCCACTTGTGCATGTAAACGATGATATTTACAGTCTTGAATTGTATCATGGACCAACCCTCGCTTTTAAAGATGTTGGTGGAAGGTTTATGTCACGGTTACTGGGTTATTTTATTCAGAAACAAAACAAAGATACAAAGGTAAACGTACTTGTGGCTACTTCGGGCGATACTGGAAGTGCTGTTGCTAATGGATTTCTTGGCGTTGAAGGTATTCATGTTTATGTGTTGTACCCCAAAGGATTAGTAAGTCCAATTCAGGAATGCCAGTTTACCACCTTGGGACAGAACATAACTGCACTGGAAGTAGATGGAACTTTCGACGATTGTCAAGTTTTGGTGAAATCGGCTTTCATGGATAAAGAACTGAATGAAAAACTAAAACTTACTTCAGCAAATTCTATTAATGTAGCCCGTTTTCTTCCACAGTCTTTTTATTATTTTTATGCTTATGCCCAATTGAAAGCTTTGAATCCAAAATTATCGAAAGATGAACTGGAAATGGTTTTTTGTGTGCCAAGTGGAAATTTTGGAAATATAACAGCCGGACTTTTTGCTAAAAAAATGGGATTGCCTGTTAAACGGTTTATTGCAGCGAATAATCGAAACGATATTTTTCTTAACTATCTGCAAACTGGAAATTACACTGCTCGACCTTCAGTTTCTACTATTGCCAATGCAATGGATGTGGGCAATCCAAGTAACTTTGCCCGTGTGTTGGATTTGTACAACGGCTCGCATGCAGCTATTTCTGCAGAGATAAGTGGCGTTAGTTATAACGACGAACAAATTGCAGAGACTTTAAAGAAGTGCAAACATGAAACCGGATATTTGCTCGATCCACACGGTGCTGTGGGCTACAGAGCTTTGCAGGAAGGACTTAATGATGGTGAAACCGGTATTTTCCTTGAAACTGCACATCCTGCAAAATTTCTAGAAACTGTTGAACGTATTATTGGTGAAAAAGTAGAAATCCCTTCTAAATTACAGGAATTTATGAAGGGTGAAAAGAAAAGTTTGGAACTGACAAAGGATTTTGAGTCATTTAAAAACTACTTACTGAATTTGTAACGGATTTTAAACCTATAAAATGAGGCACAATCGGGGTTGTAGCGATTATATTTGTATTATGTAGCAACAAATAATATAATATATAAAACTG
>JAAFGX010000072.1 GCA_010365115.1 Paludibacter sp. | reverse complement strand
CAAACAGCCAAGAAGAATAACCAAAATCCTTTCTCGGCTATCTTTGCCGTGGCAAATAATTTCTGAGTCACTTTATCGAGTGCTGAGTAGTTACATAATTTTACGAAAGGGAACAAATATATGCATATGTTTACATTTGTTTTGCAAATTTGATAATTCTTATAACTATTTTTAATCTTATTTACATTTTTTTGCATATTATATTTACTGATTATCGTGTGTTGTACCTAATAGGTTTTTTATTATAATTTTTCGATACTGGATTAATGCAGATTGACTCCTGATTGGAAATCAATAACCAAAAATCAGTCGTCTGCAGATAGAACCCGACAAAACGTTTAAAGCGGTTGTAGGGTGATGGTTAAGATAGAACCCGACAAAACGTTTAAAGCAGATAGAACCCGACAAAACGTTTAAAGCGGTTGTAGGGTATTAAATCCGACAAAACGTTTAAAGCGGATAGAACCCGACAAACCGCTTAAAGCGGTTGTACGGTATTAAACCCGACAAACCGCTTAAAGCGGTTGTAGGGTATTAAATGTTATTTATATATAATATTTGTTTATATTGCTGTGTTTTTTTAAATTATATTACCTAAAATAAATTAAAATATGAGAGATTATAGGGATAAATTCCAGTTCTCTTGTAGCATAATCTATTACATTTCTTCAAAATCATTCAACTAAAAACTCCTAAATAATCCTATTATACATTCATATTCTGATACTTATACATTTTTCACGTTGTGACACATTGTCAAAGAAGTGTCCGATTCACAATATATTGATTTACAGTCAATTAAAAATGTAATAAATTCTACTACTCCACCATACTTTATACGACAATTGTCTTTCTGTCAGAGTTTTATTTTTTTTCATTATGTTTGACGCATTATTAGAAATAAACTTGCGCATGATGATGTTTTGGAAAGAGGAGTGTTTTGAAATTTAATTTACATTTATTGACATATTATACATTTTGTATTATAGCAATATTGCATCTGATTTATTCAATCAAAAGTAAACTTGTAACATTTAGACAATAAATACCTAATCTGGACAAGCAGAATCAAGAATCAAGAACCAATGGAGTACTCGACATCCCGCCCAAGCGGGAGAAACAAGAATCAAGAATCAAGAACCAATGGAGTACTCGACATCCCGCCCAAGCGGGAGAAACAAGAAACAAGATTTAAGACAAAGAAGAAGCTAATATTGCAACTAATGTGACTGAATAAAACCCAATATATTGTGCAAAAAAACACATCGATTTGAGAGTTTAAGTATTAAATGGTTCTACCCTTTTTAGTGTGTGTTCCACGATAAATCGGGATGTTCCATTTGCGTTTTTAAACAAGTAATAAGGTTAAGATTGTTTGGGTACTCTTTTATACTAAGGTTAATTTCAAAAATAATGTTTTAAAGATCCTATTTATATTAGCCATTATATAAGTTAGTGAATTTGTATAAAAATCATAGATAAACGCAAAGTTCGCTAAGTTAAAATATGCTTATTATGATATTATCAAATATTCGCAAAGTACGCAAAGTGAAAAACTTAAAAGTTTTTCTTGGCGTCTTCGCAACTTTGCGGTCTTTGCGTTTAACAAAAATATTATACTTTGATATCCAACTTATATAATCTCTATTAAAATCAAATAATTAAGCTTTATTTTTTAGAAACCTTATTTTTTCTTCTTTTTAACCTTAGTTTGAAAATAAATCCCTATAAACAAACCTTATTTATATTAAACAAAAATAATCACCAACACGGTTCGAGGTAGAACTAAATTTTATTTTAATCTGACATGCAACTATCTTCTGAAATATATAATCCTCTTAAGAATACCGAGAACCTAAAGGTTACGGATATTTTTGAAATTGCATATATTCAAAAATTGCAGGATCTTTTTTCGGAAGCAACAGGCGTATCGTCAATAATAACTTATCCTGACGGCATACCTATTACAAAGCCAAGTAATTTTTGTAGGCTATGCAATGATATCATTCGGAAAACAGATGTTGGACATTTGAATTGCAGGAAATCTGATGCAATTATTGGACGTTTGAATTCCCATGGTCCAATTGTACAGCCATGTTTAAGTGGAGGGCTTTGGGATGCAGGAGCGAGCATTAAAGTTGGAGATACCCATATTGCGAACTGGTTAATTGGTCAAGTGAGAAATAATAAAGTAGACTTAAATGAACTAAAAAAGCATGCTAATGAAATTGGAGTTGATGAAAATGAATATATAAAAGCTTGGGAAGATGTTCCTATTATGACTGAACAGCAATTTAAGAAAATAGCAGAGATGCTTTTTGTTTTTGCTAATGAACTATCGGAAAAGGCTTATCTCAATTTACAATTAAAAAAAGAAATTTATGATCGAAAAAAAATAGATAAAACGTATCAAGAAAATCAGGAATTACTTTCCATTACGCTCAATTCTATTGGCGATGCTGTCATTTCTACCGATATAAATGGACATATTGTCGAAATGAATCCTGTTGCCCAAGAGCTTTGTGGATGGACATTGCAAGATGCAAAGGGACGACCATTGGATGAGGTGTTAATTATAGTAAATTCTACAACCCGAAAAAATGTTGAAAATCCAGTAAAAAATGTACTTCAATCCGGTAAAATCCTTGGATTTGCCAATCACACAATATTATTATCGAAAAATGGAAATGAATATCGGATTTCTGATAGTGCGGCACCAATAAAAAATAGAGATGGAATCATTATTGGTGTAGTTTTAGTATTTTCGGATGTTACTGAAAAGTATAATTCCGAAAAAGCGTTGAAAGAAAGTGAACGCAGCAAATCTGTTTTACTCTCAAATTTACCAGGCATGGCATACCGTTGCAAGTTTGATCGTAATTGGACTATGGAATTTGTTTCGGAAGGCTGCTTCGAACTCATTGGCTATCAATGTACCGATTTAACCACTAACAACAAATTAAGTTTTAACGATTTAATACTGCCAGAATTTAGGGAATATTTATGGAACGTTTGGAATGATGCCGTAAAATTCAATAAAACTGTTACTGTTGAATATAAAATTAAAACAGTTGACAACGTTGAGAAGTGGGTTTGGGAACAAGGGATTCCTATTTACAACAAAAAAGGTGAAGCAATTGCGTTGGAAGGTTATATACTGGATATCACTGAAAAGAAGAAAATTGAAGCTGATTTAATTGAAAGAGATCATTTTCTGGATCAAATACAACTTATAGTTCAACTTGGCACTTATTCGTTTGATTTGAAATCAAATGAATGGTCAAGTTCTGCAATATTGGACGATATTTTTGGAATTGAATTAAATTTTGAAAAAACATTTGATAGTTGGATAAGTATAATTCATCCCGAATGGCAGGAAATAATGTATGATTATGTGTTAAATACAGTTATTGGAGAAAAAAAATCCTTTGATAAAAAATATAAAATTATTCGAAAAAATGATTTTACCGAACGTTGGGTTTATGGTAAAGGCGAACTAATTTTAAACAACGAAGGGAATCCGATAGCGTTAATAGGGTCAATACAGGACATTACTGAGAGTGAAGAAATAGAAATTACGTTGCAAAAAAGTGAAGAAAAATATCGAAATATTTTTGAAAATGTGCAGGATGTTTTTTTTCAAATTGATTCAGCTGGAATTATTATAGAAATGAGTCCATCTATAAAATTCTATTCAGATTTTGAAAGAGAAGAAATGATTGGCAGACCTGTAATTGAACTTTACAACAATCCGAATGACAGGGATATTTTTCTAAAAAATCTATCGGTAAGCGGGGAGTTAAGAGATTATGAAATAAATTTAAAAACTAAAAGTGGAATACTCAAAAGTGGTTCGTTAAATGCAAAATTGACTTTAGACAATAATGGGAATATTCTTCAAATAAATGGTTCAGTCAGAGACATTACAAAACGCAAATTAGCAGAAGAAGCGTTACGCGAAAGTGAGAAAAAATTTCATGATTATATTAAATTTGCTCCACATGGTGTTTTGGTAGCAAATGAAAATGGAAAATACATTGAAGTGAATAATGCAGCGTCACTCATTACCGGTTATAGTGAAACTGAACTGATAGAGATGGATCAAAGAGATCTGATTGACATTGAATCATTAGAAAAATTTGAAAATCATTTTAAAAAAGCAATTAATAATGGTTATGCAACTGATGAATTGACACTTACAAACAAAGACACAACGAAAAAATTTGTTGCAGTTGACACTGTGAAAATTTCAGAGAAAAGATATATTGGATTTATAGTAGATATTACAAACAAAAAAATAATAGAAAAAAACCTTAAGTCGAGAGAAAGTTATTTAAGAGAAACACAACTTATTGCCCAATTAGGAACTTACACAATAAATTTTGAAACCAACCAATGGAATTGTTCAAAAATTTTGGGAGAAATATTTGGATTAACCGAGAATTACGATTATAAAGTCGAAGATTTAATAAAAATTTTACATCCAGATTGGAGGAAAGATATTTATGATTATTTTATTGCAAATGCATTAGAAAATAAATCAAAATTTGATAAAAAATTTAAAATCATCAGACCTGTAGATCAGGAAGAAAGATGGGTTCACGCTTTAGGAGAAGTTATTTATAACAGGTACGGTAAACCAAAAAAAATGATTGGAACCATACAAGACATCACTCATCGGAAAAATCTTGCCGAGGCACTTCGTAAAAGTGAAGCACTTTACAAATCAATACTTAACGCATCTCCCGATGCAATAATTGTAGTTGATATAGATGGCACAATCAAGATGATTTCTCCAGCAACTTTGATCCTTTACGGAGTTGCTGACAAATCTCAGTTATTAGGTCAAAACATGTTCGATTTTCTTACGCCTGACGATAAAGAAAGAGCAAAATTGAATGTAAAAAAGATGTTCGAAGAGTATCTGGGTACAGTTGAATATCAAATTAGAAAGTTAAACGGAGTTTACTTTTATGCAGAAGTAAACGGGGATATAATTTGGGACGTATATGGACAGCCAACAGGAATTCTTTTTATTGTGAGAGATATTTCCGAACGTAAAAAAACAGAATTAAATCTGGTTGAATCGGAGGATCAATTGAAAAAATTTGCCTCACATCTTCAAACCGTTCGTGAAGAAGAAAGAATAATGTTGGCAAGTGAAATACATGATGAATTAGGTCAGATTTTGATAGCTTTGAAGATTGATTTGGGATTATTGAAACAAAAAGTCTTAAAAAGTAGTAAAAACAAGGCTATTGAAGATATTTTGACTAAATTTGACAATGTTTTCAAGTTGGTAGATAATACAATCAATACAACCAGAAAAATAATGACTGATTTACGTCCGGAAGTGCTTTATATGCTGGGATTTATTGAAGGTGTGAAGTTCTACATAAAGAAGTTTGAACAAAGGTATAAAATCATTTGTCTTTTCAATAGCCAGCTAACAGAATTGAATTTAAATCCGGAACAATCAATTGCACTTTTCAGAGTACTTCAAGAAGCATTAACAAATGTAATTCAACATTCGGAAGCAACGGAAGTTAACGTTAAATTAAATATAATAAGCGATCAATTGATTTTCGAAATTGCTGATAATGGAGTAGGAATAAAAAACAATATGCCATTAAAAAAAGATTCGTATGGAATAATTGGAATGAGAGAACGAGTTTTGTTATTTAATGGAGAATTGTTGATAATAGGAAAACCTGGAAAAGGAACAAAAATAAAAGTAATAATGCCGTATAAACAATAACCAGCTCCATTTTAATATTTATTGCACCAACACTGTATTAAAACACTGATATATTGATTTATATTAATTATTTTGAAAAACAATGAAAATTTCAAGCTAATTATAATGTTTAGAATGATTTAATTATCTAACTTTGTAAATAAAAGTCATATTAAGCTAATAATATTAAATAAATTCAACTGTACACCATTCACTTAACAGCATTGATACAAATTTAAAATAAAATACATAGAAGTAGTTGCAAGTATTTAACTACGAGTTACAAGTCTTTCCCGAAAGCTTTTCGGGACTGAAAGTTATTTAAAAAATAACCTAGCAATAACAATTTTCAATTACTAAATATACCTATAAATTATCCTCATTACAAATAGAATTTAGAATGAATGGATGTAAAATTTTAATAAAATACAATTATGATTAAAGTATTTATTGTAGACGACCATGAGATTATTCGTGAAGGTTTAAAGAAAATCTTAAAAGAAGAATCGGATTTGATTGTAGTAGGTGAAGCCCAAAATGGCGAGGAATTATTAGCAAAAATAAATGATATCGATTGCGATATTATGTTGCTTGATATGAATATGCCTGGAAGAAACGGACTGGATTTGCTGGGTGATATCAAGAACTTGAGGCCAAAAATACACATTCTTGTACTAAGCATTCACCCTGAAGACAAATTTGCATTACGGACTTTAAAATCGGGAGCTTCGGGATATTTATGCAAAGATACTGCACTTGATGAATTAGTAGTTGCAATACGAAAAGTTCACACAAAAGGGCGTTACCTCAGTAATACTTTGGCCGAGCAATTAGCTTTTGATTTTATGCCGGAAAAAGACTCACTTCCACATGAACAATTATCTAATCGCGAACAAGAAATAATGGTAATGCTTGCATCCGGTAAAAAGGTGAAGGATATCGCCGCAGATCTGGGATTAAGCATCAGTACTGTTTTTACCTACAGAGTCAGGATTTTTGAAAAATTAAAAATCAAAAGTAATGTTGAACTCACACATTATGCCATTACAAATAAATTAGTTGATTAATTTTTAAGGGGAATGTACTTAATTCTACTTTACCAAAATAGAAAATCTCAATGCCGTAGGCATTGTCTGTTTATAGAATTCATATGGCTTTGTTGTTGTTCGACCCCTTCGTGGTCGCATATTTCTTAAAATTTTCATTTACTATAAATATATGAACCCTTTGGATTCAATATTATATGTTTAAATTTCAAATTGGTAAAGTAGAATTAAAGAAAATGTAAACACATTTTATATTCATTACAATTATGTAAATATATAAATTTACTGTAGCAAATAATACAATTTGCGTAGTAAATTGTTGTTAATTCGATTATAATGTATATCTTTGCATGATTTTTTTTCAACCATCAAAAACCTTTAATAAACCTTTAGCTACATGGCGATATGTTATATTAAAAATATAATCATTAACCTAAAAAATAAATCATTAGCCGTTTCAACGCCTGATATGTTTTGTGAACCTTTATTTCTCGGAATAAGTAAAAGGAAAGATCAATTGATCAACAATTACAATTCAAAAAGCAACATTATCTTTCAATTGAGATTATTTATTTTTTTATTTATTTCAATTGGTATTCTACAAACCGCACTTGGTCAATCTCAACCATTTACTAGTTCCGGCACATTCACTGTTCCCGCTGGTGTTACGTCTGTAAATGTTGAATGTTGGGGCGGTGGTGGTTCTGGTGGTGGAAATACTTCAAATAAAAGCCGCGGTGGTGGTGGTGGTGCTGGAGGTACTTATGCATTGAAAATAATAACAGTTACACCTGGAAATACCTATACAGTTACCGTAGCTGGAACTAAAGCTGGAATAAATGGTGTTGGAGCAAAAGGAAATCCTTCGTGGTTTGGCACTACCTCAACTGTTTACGCAGAAGGTGGTAATGGAGGAACTGCTCCAAATGGTGGAAATGTTGCTGGTGGTACAGGATCGACGTCCTCAAGTATAGGTGACATTCTTTATGCAGGTGGTAATGGCGCCGGTGGGACTTCTACTTTAAGTGGTGGAGGAGGCGGTGGTGCAGGTTCGACTGGGGTTGGTGGAAATGCATCAGGTATAACTGCTGGATTAGGCAAGACAATTGATGGAGGAAATGGAGGAACCGGTTTTAACAATACAGAAAGTAATGGTAATTCAGGTTCAACATTTGGCGGTGGTGGTTCAGGAGCTTATTTGCCTGATAATTCAAACCACTCTGGTGGTACTGGTGCAGCAGGACAAGTAGTTGTGACATGGATTACTGTATCGGCAACCTCTACTGAAACTTGTATTGGTGGAAGTACAGGAACGATTACTGCAACTGTTAATGGCGGAAATACTCCTTATTCTTATACCTTAAACGGAGGGACACCTCAAGCGGGGAATGTTTTTACAAATTTATCAGCAGGCAGTTACATTGTAGTAGTTACAGATAATCTAGGAAGGAAAGCCAGTTCTACTCTTACTGTAAGTTCACCTTCTGTGTCAACTGACAATCAAAATCTTGCCGGAAGTAATAACTGGATCGGTCATGTGTATGATGGTACGAACCAAAGCATTCTATACAATGGAAGTTTTACTAATTATTTTGGGACAAGTACAGAAACAGAAACATTTGATGAGAGTTTTGGCGGAGCTACCAATTGTTATAGCATTACTTCATCGTTAGGATCTAGATCAATTTATACAGAAACATTTTCTGTACGATACAGAATGAATTCAACTAAAAAAGGATTGTATACTGTCGACTTAGGAGCAGATGATGGAAGCAGATTAACCGTTGATGGTAATTTGGTATATAATAATTGGTCGGATCAGGCTTACTCTTCAAAAGCGACAAATTTAATCACTTTAACAGGTTCAAGTTCTTTAGTTTATGATTTTTATGAAAATGGCGGAGGAAATCGTGTTGTTTTTCAAAATCTGACTCAAATCTTGGCAAATAATCTGGCGACGAATACAACTCAAAGTATAAATTTAGGAAATAGCGGAAGTGCAATAAGTGGAGATGTTTTTGGCACTTTACCAACAGGGATTTCTTTGAGTGGAACCGGTTATCAGTGGACATACAGCACAACACCTGCAGGAAGTAGAACTCCCATCTCTGGCTCAACAGGTGCAACTTATACTCCAAATACAACTGTAGCGCCATTTAATGTTGCCGGAACATATTATATTTTTAGGAATGCAATTTTAAGTAGTGCAAATAATATTTCGCCCAATCCATATGTTGCAACAAGTGAATCAAATTATGCTACATTGGTTGTTAATAATCCTTTGATAACAGTTAATCCGACATCTTTAACGGGGTTCAGTTACATTTTTGGGAGCGGTCCATCAGCCCAACAATCATTCACAGTTGGTGGTACATATTTAATAGCGAATATTTCCGTAGCACCTTCTACCAACTACGAAATATCTTCAACTTCGGGTTCTGGATTCCAGTCAACTCCAATTACATTGACACAAAGTGGAGGAACTATTGCAACAACTACCATTTATGTACGATTAAAAGCCGGTCTGGCTGTAGGCAGTTATAATTCAGAAAATATAGTTTCAACATCAACAAGCGCAGTTACCAAAAATGTAACTTGTAGTGGCACTGTTAATAATATTCCATTAATAACGGTAGCTCCCACAACATTAACCGGATTCAGCTATATCTTTGGAAACGGTCCTTCAGCTCAACAATCATTCACTGTTGGTGGAACTTACTTAATTGCTAATATTATTGTTACACCTTCTGCAAATTATGAGATATCGACTAGTTCTGTCAGTGGATTTGCTTCGAATCCAATTAACCTTACCCAAATTGGCGGAACAGTAGCTACAACAACCATTTATGTTCGCCTGAAAGCCGGTCTGGCAGTTGGCAGTTATAATCTGGAGAATATTGTTTCAACTTCAACCTATGCAGTTACAAAAAATGTTGCCTGTAGCGGAACAGTATCAAATGTTCCATTAATAATAACAACACCAACTAGTTTAACCGGATTTAGTTATATTTTTGGAAGTGGACCATCAGCACAACAATCTTTTACTGTAAGTGGAACTTATTTAGTAGGCAATATTAGCATTACTCCATCTACAAATTACGAAATATCTACTACTTCGGGGAATGGTTTCCAATCAACGCCATTAACTTTAACACAAAGTGGTGGAACAGTAAATTCAACAACCATTTATGTACGATTAAAAACAGGACTGGCAGTTGGAAATTACAATTCTGAAGATATTGTATCAACATCAACAAGCGCAGTTACAAAAAATGTAACTTGTAGTGGTATTGTAACTATACCAACAATATCTGTAGCGCCCAACAGTTTAACTGGATTGAACTACATTATTGGAACAGGTCCATCCGTTCAACAAACATTTGTGGTAAATGGTACTTTTCTAACTTCTAATATATCGATAACACCGTCTACCAATTTCGAAATCTCAACAACTTCTGGTTCCAATTTCCAACAAACACCAATTACATTGACACAAGATGGTGGAAATATAGGTAATACAACCATTTATGTTAGACTTAAAGCCGGATTAGTTGCAGGAAATTACAATTCTGAGAATATCACGTTATCATCAACAGGAGCTACATCTAAAACAGTTTCATGTAGCGGAACAGTTGGATCTCCTACAATTGTAACCTCAACTTCTACTTTGACTGGATTTAGTTATCCTTTTGGTTCAGGTCCTTCTTCAGAACAATTTTTCACTGTTAGTGCTACGTTCGTTACAACGAATCTTACAATTACAACTTCTGCAAATTTTGAAATATCTAAAACATCGGGCTCAGGTTTTCAATCTACTCCGATAGTTTTAACTCAAACAGGTGGAACTGTAAATACAACAACTATCTATGTTCGTTTAAAAGCTGGCTTAGCCATTGGCAGCTATTCTTTGGAGAACATAGTATGTACTTCAAGTGGAGCTCCAACTAAAAATGTAGTTGTATCCGGATCTGTTTTCACAGCATATTGCCCTTCAACAGGAGATATGCAAGATCAATCTGGAACTACACTTGTTAATTTTAACACGATAAACAATATTAGTTTAACAAAAACTGTTGGGTATTCAGATTTTACCGCTAGTCAATCAACAAATGTCATAGTTGGAAACACGTATGCATTGACAGTAAATCTTAATACTGGTGGAGCGTATACTCAATATGCGACAGCCTGGATTGATTGGAATAATAATGGGAATTTTAATGATACAGGCGAAACTTACAATCTGGGTACGACAACGAACCTGACAAATGGAGTTACAACTTTAAGTCCACTAAATATCACAGTACCCGAAGGAGCAGTGGTAAGTTCCACAAGAATGAGAGTTTCATCCAAATGGAATGTTGCTCCAACTTCATGCGAAACCATAGCATATGGTGAAGTTGAAGATTATAGTATCAATATTATTGCCAGATCAATTAGTACAGGAACTATCTCAGGTTCTCCATTTACTTCTGGAGGTTCCGTATCGGTACCGTTTACTATTTCAGGGAACTTTACTTCAGGAAATATTTTTACGGCACAATTATCTAATGCAAATGGTAGCTTTGCATCTCCTGTTACAATTGGAACGCTAACTTCAACAACATCCGGTACAATTTCAGCAACTATACCTGGCAATTCAGCAGCCGGAACAGGTTACCGAATTCGTATTATGAGTAGCTTGCCTTTAGTTACAGGAACAGCCAACATGACAAATTTAACAATAATTGCCGGAACTCCTACAATTACTACTTCACCCACTTCATTAACCGGTTTTAGTTATCCTTACGGAAACGGACCTTCTGCGATACAATCATTTGTCGTAAGTGGCACTAATTTAAACGCAAACATCACCATTACACCATCCGCAAATTTTGAAATTTCAACAGTCGGTGGCACTTCATTTGAGGCAAGTAGCATTATAACCTTACCAGTAAGTAGTGGGTTGGTGGCTAACACAACAATTTATGTAAGAATGAAAAGTGGCATAGCACTTGGAGCTTTGCCAAATGAAAATATAATTTCAGCTTCAAGCGGAGCTACATCTAACAATGTTGTTTGTAGTGGTTCTGTTGTAATAGCACCAGTAATTACAACATCTACAATTTCAGGCACTTGTAGTTACACTTTTGGAACGGGTCCATCGAGTCAACAAACTTTTACGGTTAGTGGTGCAAATTTAACTGCCAATGTTATTTTAACACCGCCTACTAATTATGAAATTTCAACAACTTCGGGATCGGGATTTGCTTCAACCCCAATAATATTAACACAAACTGGCGGAACTCTAACATCAAGAACTATCTATGTTCGATTAAAAATTGGTTTGGGGGTTGGAAGTTATGCTGAAAATGTGGTTGCAACTTCAACTAATGCAATTACAAAAAATATTGCATTATCAGGATCTATTGTTTCATCTGCTACAATTTTTAATCCTATTTCATTTTTGTCAGGATTTATTTACAATCTTGGAAGCGGTCCTTCAGGCATACAATCATTTATAGTAAAAGCATCTGCCCTAACAGCAGATGTCACAGTTGCTCCACCAACTAACTTCGAAATATCAAAAAATGACACAACTTTCGTATCCACTAATCTGACACTAACACGTAATGGAAGTGTTTTGACTACAGATACCATTGTTTATGTTCGAATGAAAAGCGCATTACCAGTTGGAACTTATGGACCATTAAGTTCAAGTGTTGTTTTGACTTCAAGTGGAGCAATAACTAAAAGTGTAGCTTGTACTGGTCAGGTTGTAAATACCAAAACCATATTAGTTTCTAAAAATACGCTTACAGGTTTTGGGTATGAGTATTCTGCCAGTCCGGTTGGTGGGCCCTCTTCGCCTCAATCATTTACTGTAAGTGGAGCATCTCTTACTGGTAATATTATAATTTCTGCACCAGTAAATTACGAAATATCACAAAACGCTATTTCTGGATATTTGACAACCATTACTCTAACAGAAGCAACTGTAAATCCAACATTAATTTATGTTCGCTTAAAATCTGGATTATCTGCTGCCAATTATGGAACATTGGCGAGTCCGGTACTTGTTTCGGTTGCTACTTCAGGTGCAACGACTCTTAATATTTCATGTGTTGGAAAAGTGTTTTCTTCTCCGCTTATAACTGCATCGGGAGGTGGAAACTTTTGTGAAGGTTCAACAATAAATTTGGTCAGTTCAGGTGCTGATATTCAGAGTCAATATTGGTTAGGACCTAACAGCTTTTATTCTACTTTAGCATCACCATCTTTAACAACAAATGCAACTTCAAATCTGAGTGGTACATATACGGTTAATGGAAATGTTATCGTTGGGGGTAACTTAATTACAAATGGAGATTTCTCTGCTGGGAATACAAGCTTTTCTAGTGGTTACGGATACGTTGCTCCTTCGGCTGCAGCATTAAACCCTGAAGGTTTATATACAATAGTAAATCTTCCAAGTGCAGTTCACGCAGATTTTACAAATTATCCAGACCATACAACAGGCACTGGATTACAAATGGTAGTTAATGGTTCACCCACTGCCGGAGTTGTTGTTTGGAGTCAATCCGTACCTGTTATTCCGGGGGCTACCTATCAATTTGCCTATTCGGAACAGACGGTAAATATTACCCAGGTTCCAAAAAATGCTTCTCAACTGCAACTTTATGTGAATGGTGTTGCTGCTGGTACTGTTTATACAGCACCTCTGGTAAACTATCAATGGGCTACTTTTTTATACAATGCAAGTGCAGGTACAAATAATGTTTTGAATCTGGAATTAATTAATCAAAACACAGTTGCAACAGGAAATGACTTTGCGTTGGATGATATTATTTTCCAACAAATTTTACCCGCAACTTCCACTACAAATGTTTCTGTTAATCCGATAGTTCCTGTTAGTGTTACTGTCAATGCATCTCCGGGAACAACAGTTTATTCAAATACTCCTGTTACATTTACGGCTACTCCTACAAATGGGGGTAGTACACCAGTATACCAGTGGAAAGTAAATGGAATAAATGTAGGCACGAATAGTACTATTTATATTTATTCGCCAAAACAAGGAGATATAGTTTCTTGTACGTTAACTTCATCATTGACATGTGTAACGAATAATCCAGCAACAGCAAATGTGAATATGAATGTAATTCAACGTTTGAACTTTTGGATGGGCTATACTGATACTGATTGGGGAAAATCCGAAAACTGGACAAATAATTTAGTTCCGTTAACAGGTGATGATGTTGAATATGCTACTGTAGCAAATTTCGGGACATCTGCAATGAGGGATTTATGGCTTGATCACGATAGAACCATTGGTAGTTTAATAAATGCAACTACAAAACGACTTGTAATACCCGCTGCTAAAGGTCTGACTGTAAACAACACTGTAAATACAGATGGGAATGTTGATAGAATATACATATATTCCAGCTCCACTTTAGCAAACGGTTCTCTTTCGTTTAACAATATTGAAAGTATGCCTGTTTCGGCAACTGTTGAAATGTATTCTAAAGCATCATTTGATAGAAGCCAGGCTGTTAACAACAGATTTAAATGGCAGTACTTCGGAAGTCCTTTGAGATCAGTTACAGTAAATCCAACTTTTTATTCGGGGCTTGACAGTACCTATGTTAGAAGATGGGACGAAACTGGAACTGCAATTACTAACCATTGGTTGCAACTTTCAAATGAGTCGGTGTTGCAACCATTTTATGGGTATGAGATTTGTCAGAAAAAACCAAGAACCTATTTTTTCAAAGGTCAACTGGTGAATAGCAATTTTAATTCGGGACAATTAGCAATTACTCCGACAGCATTATTTCCCGGACAACATGTTTTCGCAAATCCTTATACAGCTGCAATTGATATTAGACAGTTAACCTTCGGAGCCAGTACACAAGCAACAGTTTATTTATATAATACAGGGACATTCTCTGATTGGCAAAATGATGGCGGGTTTACTTCCGGGAACAGTGAGGGTCAATACGTGGCAGTTCCAACTAGTTTAGCTGGCTCTTCAGGTCTGCCGCTCCAGGTACCTTCCATGCAAGCAATACTGGTGAAAGCTCAAAATTTGTCTTCTGATGCATATTTCGGCATTAATTATAATGCTGTAATTATGAATAATACCGATTTGCAACGTGCAAAGAGTATTAATGAAAACACATCAGATAAAGTCTGTACGCGAATTGATGTCAAAGGAAAACAGTCTTCCGATAAAATGTGGATTTTCACAGAACCTGGTTGTTCAAGAAATTTTGACAATGGTTGGGATGGATATAAATTTCTTGGATCAGCTCTGTCTCCACAAATATTTGCAAAGGAATTAGATGGTAATTATCAGGTTACAGCAGTAGGCGATATGAATAATACCAATATCTACTTTCAAGCGGGTAACGAGAAAGAATACACATTAATATTTACTCAGAACAACCTGAAAAGATTCTATGAGGCTGTTTACCTTGTGGATCTGATCGAAAATAAAACAATAGATATAACAGAAAGTAGAACTGAATATACATTTTCTACAGAATCTACTCCGGAACCTATTAATCGGTTTAGTATTGTAACACGACCATACGAAGCAAAAGCAACAGATATAAATTCTCAAGTTAAGATTTTTAACGCTGGGAAAACAATATTTATTCACAATTTGAGTGCTGTTGAAGGTGAACTGACAATTTATGATATTTCAGGTCGTAAACTAAAAAAAGCCACATTTAGTGCAAATGGAATTACAGCAATAAGTACAAATTATATTTCAGGTGGTTACATTGTAAGAGCACAAACCAGTCTGGATGAAGTATCAAAACGAATTATTATTAGAAAATAAAGTGGAAAAAAGGCGACAAAACATATTAATTTGGTTGATTGCATGGGCAAGTTTGCTCCTGATAGTCCTCTATTCGCCTATTGGTAGTCCTGAAACATTTAATCAAAGCAGTTATTACACTTCGAATCAGGAAATAAACAATTATAATTCAGGATTTTCAAATTCAACAAACTATCCTATTCTTGAAAAAGGCGGAAAAAGCATTTCGACACAGTCATTTTCTAGCGGTAGTAGATTTCCCAATTCGTATTTAATTAACAATAACATAACCCCTTCAAAAGTTCAAAACAGTGTTAGTCCAAATCTAACGAATGATAATTCAATAAAGGATAATAAAAATTCTGTTTTGGGAAACGAAGGTTTTATCGGAGGACTATCCGGTCTAGATAAAGGCGGTATTACTAGTACATCGAATTTATCAAACAGCGGATTGATTTCAATGTCAAACGATCAATCATTACTTGCCGATAATAATCTCACGCGTCAAGGCACCGGACTTGGTAATCCAATAGGTACAGGTGACCCTGGAGGAGATCCTATTGGGCCACCAATTCCCATACCAGATGGATGGGGATTTTTATTTGCTTTAGCAATAATCTACGGAGTAATAAAAAAGAGTTTCTATATGAGAAATTAATCTTTCAACTTCTCGTTGACTTAAAAGAACTTGCCCTAAAATTTGAAATTTATCACCACCAATTCCGATTGAGTACCAATACGATATTGTGGGCCCCAAAGACCTAAACCTGAAGATACATAATAATGGGTCTCCCCTTTTTTCAAATACCCGTATGCTAATTCATACATATTTTTCACTAACAAATTTCCTGGAAAAAACTGTCCATTGTGGGTGTGTCCGGAAATTTGAAAATCGATGTTGTTTCGTTCTGCTTCTTCCAGTTGAAATGGCTGATGATCCATCAAAATAAAAGGTATATTTAAATTTGATCCATTAATTATTTGTTTTAAAGATTTACGCTTTGAGTTGGAGCGATCTTCTCTTCCAACGACGTAAAAACTACTGTCAACGCAAACAACTTCGTCTCTTAATACAACAATGCCAGCTTTCTGTAAGTATTTGGCCGTTGCATCTGGTTCTTCTGCATAATGTTCGTGGTTTCCATTTATAGCAAAAACACCCAAAGGAGCCTTTATTGAACGAAATTCTTCTACCATGTTTTGACGAATTATAGGTTCCACTAATCTATCGGAGATGTCACCTGCCAACAAAACAATATCTGGATGTTGATCATTAATAAGTTTGACATAACGTTTCAAATTTTCTTTTCCTATAGAAATTCCAAGATGTATATCGCTTACCGCAACAATTTTTATCTCTTTATTTTGCCTCGCTTTGTCTGAACTCAAATTCAAAGTAACAACTTTCGGTCTATTAAAATTGTAATTTCCAACAATTAGTGATATGGCAGTTACAGTTAAAGTCAGATACATTGTCCACAATCGAAAACCGGCCATTCCTGCCGGCAAAAAATGTATGAAATAATTGGCGAGTCTAATTATGTCTACCACAAAAAATGAAATAAACAAGTAACTAAATATTATGATATATGTAAACCCAATGAAGCTCATTGGCTTAGCATTATTAATTGGGAATTCATTCCCGAAAATCATACTTATTATCAAAGTAATGAAAAGTAAGATCATAGCTACTATATATTCTGTTCGAAAAGTAGTTGAAGATGACAACGCCTGCCATCCGCGAGCTATAACATACGAGTTAATTAACAGAAATATTGAAAACGCAATTATAAAGAAAGTAATTTTCATGTTTTTATCGAATTTAGTAATTGAAAACTTAAACGTTTTAAGATAGATTTTGTTTTACTAATATATTCTATCAAAGAATAATTTTTACAAATATAACGAATTCACAATATTAATATCATTTTAGATATTTCATTTTATATATATTTACAATTATTGAATAAAAGTAATTAGCAGAAAAGAATGTTTGTATAAGTACGTCTGAATATTGCTGATTATTTTCTCTATTTTCAATTGTGAATTTTGAATTTTGAAATACTTATCTATTGATCGACAACAAAAGAATTTTGTTTTTTTACTTTTATAGTTTCACAAAAAATGGCAAGAAAATCTATATTGTTATTTACTTTAATTCTTATAATTTCAAATGCTCTTTGGTCTCAAAAAGTAGGACTTGTTTTAAGTGGAGGTGGTGCAAAAGGAATTACTCATATCGGGATAATTAAAGCACTGGAAGAAAACAATATCCCAATTGATTATATCACCGGAACATCAATGGGCGCAATTGTAGGAGGCATGTACGCCATGGGTTACACTCCTGATGAAATGATTAAACTTTTCAAATCAAATGATTTCAGACACTGGTCAACCGGAGAAATTGAATCAAATTATGTTTATTATTATCGCAATTCTGATTCCAAGCCTAGCTTTATTGAAATTCCTTTCAAACTAAAGGGACTAGATTCACTTAATTTCAAAACCAGTTTATTGCCAACAAATCTTATTCCTTCAGGACAGATGAATTACGCTTTTTTTTCATTATGTGCACAAGCAAATGCTGCCGCAGATGGTGATTTTAACAAGCTAATGGTCCCCTTTCGATGCGTTGCCTCGGACATTTATAATAAAGAAGCGGTTGTTTTCAGCCATGGTGTATTAGGGGATGCGATTAGAGCTTCGATGACTTTCCCTTTTATGTTTAAACCCATAATGATTGATAACCGTTTGTTATTTGACGGTGGTATTTTTAATAATTTTCCTGTAGACGTTATGCGCAAAGATTTTAATCCTGATTTCATGATTGGCAGCGTAGTATCTAATAATCCGAAGAAACCGAATGAACGTGATATTATAATGCAAATTGAAAATATGATTATGAATAAAACTGATTTCTCCATTGGAAAAGATGAGGGTTTGCTATTGAAATTTGAAACTGAAAATATTGGAACTTTTGCATTTTCTAATGTTGATGAACTCGTAAAAATGGGATACGACTCAACCATTATGCATATGGATGAAATAAAAAAAAAAATATCACGTACGGTTTCAAATGTAGAACTCGATAATAAAAGAAAGACATTTATAAATAGTTTTCCTGAATTTAAATTTCAGAATGTAATTGTTGAAGGTGTTGACAGTTTACAAAAAAAATATGTTGAACAAACATTTCATTATTACAATAAAATATTTGATTTAAATGACTGCAAAGAAGCTTATTTTAAATTAATATCTGATGAAAAAATCATGGAAGTGATTCCACATGCCATATTCAACAAGAATTCAGGTTTTTTTGATTTGAATGTAAATGTAAAAATTCAGGATCATTTAAAAGTTTCGATTGGAGGCAATATTTCATCTTCTACTTCCAATCAGGCCTATTTGGGGATTACTTACCAAAACGTTACGGAATACTCCCAAACTGCATATATCGATGCTCAATTTGGACGTATGTATAATGGCTTGGGGTTAGGAGCTCGCATTGAAATACCCACACAAAAAAGTTGGTATACTAAACTTGCTATAGTGTTTCACAAGTTCGATTATTTTGAAGGGAATCAAGTATTTTATGCCGATGACAGGACTGCAAATTTCACTCAATATGAAACTTACAGCAAACTTAGTATTGGTTTTCCATTAACCATGAAAGGACGCCTGGAATTTGGAATTGGCTACGGATTGTTGACTGATTATTATATTCAGGATAGAAGTTTGATTAGCTCCGCTACAAAAAGCGATAAAAGCATTTTTTCGCTTGGTAACTTATTCGGTCGCCTCGAAACTTATACCTTGAATGGTATAATGTATCCGACTAAAGGATATAATCATTTTATTTCTCTTCAATTGTTGGGTGGTGAAGAACGATTTAAATCTTCGAACCAACCTGAAAATAATAATACAGAGATTGCAGATATTTGGGTTCAATTACGTACAAAATTTGATCATTATTATCCAATTTCATCGCGAATCACATTAGGCACTTATGGTGAGTTGGCTATTTCAACCCGCAATTTTCAAAGCAACTACACCGTAAGTCTGATACAGGCTCCTTCGTTTCAGCCAACACCACATAGTAAAACAGTCTTCAATGGCGCATACAGTGCAAATCAATTTATTGCTGTTGGACTCAAACCTATTTATCATATTAACAGGCAATTACAACTTAGAGGTGAAGCTTATTATTTTTTACCTTATCAAAATATTACCCGTGCAAATAACAATTCAGCATATTACTCTCCTCCGTTTACTTCATCGCATTTTATCGGTGAGGCTTCATTTGTTTATGATTTTCGAATTGCAACAGCAGGAGTTTTTATGAATTATTACAGTTCTGCTGCAAGCAAATGGAATTTTGGAGTTAATATTGGAGTTTTGTTATTCAACAATAAATTTATTGATTAGTTCTACTTTACTAAATTAGATTTTAACATAGAATCTATCTATGTCCTTTTGTCTTTTCCTATGTCTGATTTGCATGTGTTCTGTACATCTT
>JAAFGX010000071.1 GCA_010365115.1 Paludibacter sp. | reverse complement strand
AATTGTCCTATTTGTTTGAAAGCCTTCCGCAGGCGGAATTTGCAATCGGCATTAACAACAGTAGACATTTAAAATAGATTGGACTATTTTAAATATACAGTTGGTATAACATTTTATCGTTATAAAAATTCATTTGTAGTATTCAAAATCTTTTTTAAAGCTAACAAAATCTTTTTTCAAAAAAAACGCAAATAAATTATTTGAATTTAGCGACAAATTATCAACACTGTTTATCAAAATAAAAAAAAGGGAAAAGTTCGAAATGTAATTTCATTAGATTAATAATCAGTATTTTATTTACAATTTTTGCTATTCAAATTAATGCTCAATCAGCTTATAAAAAACTATTTACAATGCTTACATTAATGGAGATATAACCAAATGGGCAAATGTAATTTACACAATTGAGCAGAATGCAGTTAGTAAAACAATTGTTCAAAAACTTGAATTGGTGAGCTAATATTATGGATATATTGGCTTTTTACTTGGTAAAAAAAACTACGACAAAGCACAAATAATCATTCCAAAAGGGGGATATTAACAAATAAAATTCTTTATGAATCTCCTAAAAATGCAACGGCTTATGCTTTCAAAGGCTCATTTATTGGTTTCAGAATTTCGATCAGCAAGTTCAAAGCTTTAACACTCGGATCAGAAAGTATGGCAAACCTGAATAAATCAGTAGGAATTGATGCTCAAAATATTCAAGGATTGGTTGATAAAGGAAATGCTTTGTATCACACACCTACAGTTTTTTGGGGAAATAAAACAGAAGCCTTGAAAATGTTTCTTAAAAGCATGAAGCTAATTGAACATACTGGAATAAGTGACCAAAATTGTTTCTATTTAAACGTTCTAACATTAATTGGCAAGGCATACGAAAAACTAGAAAAACCAATTGAAGCCAGACTTACTTATGAAAAAATACTTCGTTTGGAACCAAATTATAAATTGGTAAAAAATAAACTTTATCCAAATATTATTCTGAAAATAAAAAACTAATTTTAATTTGATGTTCTAAATTTGAATCAATAGTTTTCATAAAATCTGAATTGGAGAACAAAACGAGAAATTATTTGTTTATATATTAAATTAAAAATAATAATTATGAAATCAAACATCTTAACAATATTATTTATGTCATTTTTATCAATTTTCTCATCAACCGCTAAAGAAAACATTACTAAAATGAGTTTATATCAATTTAAAACAAAAACGCTACAAGGAAAAGAAGTTACTTTAAAGGAATTTGAAGGAAAGGTCATTTTAATTGTAAATACAGCAAGTAAATGTGGCTTTACACCACAATATGAAGGATTGGAAAAACTATATAAAGATTATAAAGACCAAGGCTTAGTGATTCTTGGATTTCCATGTAATCAATTTGGCGGTCAGGAACCTGGTACTTCAGAGGATATATCAAGTTTCTGCTCTTTAAATTATGGAGTTACCTTCCCTATGTTTATGAAAATAGATGTAAATGGTGAAAAAGCTGATCCAATTTACAAATATCTAAAAACAGCTCTTCCGGGAACTTTAGGAAATGATATAAAGTGGAATTTTACTAAATTTTTATTTGACAGACATGGTAATCCGGTTGAAAGATTTGCACCAACTACCAAACCTCAAGACATTAGTAAGGATATTGAAAAATTGCTTTCGCAGAAATAATTCAAAAATTTATATTTTGCTTTCAAAAAAAAAGCTGCAATTTAGTTGCAGCTTTTTTTTGAAATAATTTCGAATTATCTTTTTAATTTTTCTTCAATTTCCTTTACACTGATGCGGAAGTTTTTATCACTGTCCATCAAATCATTTACAATTTTACAAGCATGTAACACGGTGGCATGATCGCGCTGTCCTATGGTACTTCCAATGCATGCTAAAGAACTTTTTGTAAGTTGTTTGGACAAGTACATCGCAATCTGTCGAGCCTGCACCACTTCGCGTTTACGACTCTTTGTTGAAATGGCGTCAACTGATAAAGAAAAATACTCACAAACCACATCCCTTATTTTCTCTACAGTATTCACTTTATGAGTGATGTTTACAATTCGGCTGATTACTTTTTCGGCCAAAGTAACGTCAATTGGCATATCAGCTAGAGTAGAATGAGCTAATAATGAAACCAAAACACCTTCCAAATCGCGAACATTATCAACTACATGTTCTGCAATGAAATCGACAACTTCATTCGGAATTTCTAATCCGTCACGATAAATCTTACTTTCAAGTATTGATTTACGTAATTCAAAATCCGGCTTTTCAATTTCGGCTGATAAGCCCCATTTAAAACGAGTCAACAATCGTTGTTCCAACCCTACCATTACAATTGGTGATCTGTCGGAAGTTAGAATCAACTGTTTTCCTGATTGATGTAAATGATTAAAAATATGAAAGAATGTGTTTTGAGTTCCTGTTTTACCTGCAAATTCTTGAATATCATCAACGATCAATACATCAATGGTTTGATAAAAATTCAAAAAGTCATTCACTGAGTTACTTCTTACAGCATCAGTATACTGAATTTGAAATGTGTTAGCTGAAACATACAAAACCCTCTTTTCAGGGTGTAATTGTTTAGTCATTACACCTATCGAATTTGCCAAATGCGTTTTTCCAACTCCTGATTGACCATAAACGAACAAAGGATTAAAGATGTTTTTACCTGGTTCGTTGCCAATACTAATACCTGCAGTTCGAGCAAGTTTATTGCTATTACCTTCAATTAAATTATTAAAATTATAAGCAGGATTCAATTGCGGATCAATTTCGGGCAATTGAGGTTTATTATATGGACTTATGTAGGCTGAATTTGACACAGAAACCTTTGGTTTAGGCTGCTCTCCTGCACTTGGTATCTGAGTACCTCTACCGCTGGATTTGTCGATCAGCACGCGGTATTCAAGACGTGTTCCCACTCCTACTTCGCGATAAAGAGTCATTCGTAGTAAATCAATATATTTTTCTTCGATATATTCTACAAAAAATTGACTGGGAACTTGTAAAACGAATATTTTATTTTCGTATTTAAGAGCAACAATTGGTGCAAACCAAGTAGTAAATGAAGCTTCGCTAATATTATCTTTGATAACACTTAAACAGCGACTCCATAATTGATCGTAATTATTCAACATTTTTGGTTAAGTTCAAAAAAAATTATTAGTTAATACAAGTGTAAACAAGAAAAAAACATTGTTGCTAGAAATGTTATGAAATATGGGCTATTTTCAGTTCTACAAAATTCGAAAATTTTTTCCAAATAAAAAAATCATTTTATTTTAAGAACAACATCATAAATGGCATTAGTTTCATAATCAACTCTTTAAGACACACCATTGAAAATCTGAAAGTTATATGTAACATTTTTGAAATACTACTGATATTAAAGAGTTTAACGATATGTAAGCAAAACTCAAGATTGAAGGGGATAAAAAAACCGAAACGCTTGTTAATAAAAGGTTTCGGCTGTGAAAATATCTAAATTATATTATTTTCTAACTTAAAGCCTATTTAGAATACACATAAATAGCGAACTATTCAGCTTTCTTACCAAACAAAGAGAAATGTACATATCGTTTAGGATTTTTTTGTAGGTCAATCATCAATTTATCAGCACTTGAAGCAGTATTTGAAAGATTGATATACAGATCTTTATTATTTAAGAGTAATCCAATTGTACCTTCCGAACTATTAATTTTATCAGTAGCAAGATTAAGATTAGCTATTGTATGATTTATGCTATTAAATGTAGCTTCGAAATCAATTTTCTTCAATCCGCCACTTATTTGTTTTAAGTCAGTTGTAAGACCCTTTACATCACTCATAATATGTGGAACATCGTTATTCATCATCTTCTTTAATTGCGATGAGCTAATTGCCAAATCTGATGTTGTGCGTTCAATTGAAGCAAGACTTTTATTCAATTCCCGGCTTTCAACTAAATTTCTAACAGAACGTATCAACGAATCAGCCTGTGTGGATATACTTTCGATTTTAGGCATCAGATCACCTGAAAGCTGAGCCATTAATCCTAAAGCGACTTGTGAATCAATTGTATCACCAGGTGCGTACATTACTTGAGAAGCATTAATTGGTGCATACACCAATTGAATTGCCTTTCCACCCATCAAACCATCGTCATATAACTCTACTTTTGCTCCCTTTGGTATTAATACATCATTTGATACCGATATTTTAATTACAAATGATTGTTTCTTAGAAAAATCATATTTCACCTCTTCAACCTGACCAACTTTAAATCCTTTCACATAAACTGGCGAAGAAGGAACCAAACCACCTATATTTTCATAGGATGCATAATAGTAACCTATTGGAGAAAAAATATCAATTCCTTTCAGAAAATTTAATCCGAAATACAATACAAAAATAGCCACCACAGCCATAATTCCTACTTTCACTTCACGTGTAAAAATTTTCATTTTCATTTTTTTTTATTGGATAAAAATCAATTAAATTGACAACTAGAGTTATTTTGTTATTGTAAGAGCTTCTTTTACTGATATTTTTTTAGTTCCCACAAATACAATAATAAATGCCTGTGGAAATTTTGAAAGTACATCTTTACGTACCTTTTCGATTTCTGCATAATCGGTTTCTGAACCTATCGTATATTTCTTCAACCCACCCTCAACAAAATATTCTGTATTTTTAAGTCCTTTAAATTCTGATGAGTTTGGCTTTAAAGTTTTAGTTGTTGCAAAGAGCTGTATCTTATAAACAGGTTTATTGAACACATTATCAAGAGAAACCACTTCTATATTTTTCAATTTCGATTCACTAACTAACTCATTCTCTACAGGTAGGTTTATAACATTTTGAAGAGTTTCATTTTTTAAAGGCTCTTCAAAATTTACAGGTTTTTCTATTTTCGAAACGTGTGTAGTTGGTCTACCAGACATTTTATCATGTGATCTTTTAAAATCAACAAATGCATTAAAAATTGCAGTAGCCATTTCATTTTGACCACGATCTGAAGCTAAAAAACGCTCCTCTGCAGGATTTGAAATAAAACCTAATTCTACCAGAACACTTGGACAAGCAGAACGATGCAACACCCAAAAACCTGCTTGACGAACACCTCTGTCGGATCGACGACTATACGATACAAATTGTTTTTGAATGATAGAAGAAAAGTCGATACTTTTATCAATGTACTTATCCTGCATGAATTCAAACATAATGTATGAATCAACAGAAGCGGGGTCGAATCCTTTATATTTTGTTTTATAATCTTTTTCGAGTAATATTACTGAATTTTCGCGCATGGCAACATCTAAATTTGCTTTAGACTTAGCCAATCCGAGTGTAAAAGTTTCGGCACCATAAGCTGAGGAACTTTGTGATGCATTTGTATGAATACATATAAAAAGACTTGCATGATTATTGTTGACAATATCTGCTCTTTCTTGTAAAGTCAGATATTTGTCGGTTTTTCGGGTATATACAACTTTTACATCTTTGTAATTTTTCTCAATCATCGCACCCAAATCTAAAACAACAGAAAGGTTTATATCCTTTTCTCGCGAGATTGAACCAATTGCACCCGGATCGTGACCACCATGACCAGCATCGAGTACTACGGTAAAACGGGCATCTTGTGCTAGTATGTTAGTGGACATAATTAGTCCTATCAACAAGATATAAGTTTGGTAAAAAAGAAAATATTTTTTTATAAATTTCATATTAATTCCACAAATTGAAAAGTAATCTTTTGTGTATTTAGCTGCAAAAGTAATCTTTTTATACTGTTTGTGAACCAAAAAAGCTGAGTTAATTTTCAAATTATTCATAAAAAAGATATATATGTAAATGAGACTACTATTTTTTCACTAATTTTGCAATTAAAATAAGAAATCCAGAAATTAACCGGATGCAAATCTCTAACCAATTACATTTCAACACATCAGGCAAATTCTTGCTTCTTTTTTTATGGTTAGCTTTTACCATTTCGGGTTTCAGCCAAGAAAAAGTAATATCAAATAGCGAACAGAACACAATAAAAACTGATAGCTTAGAAATTATAAAGGCCGATACATTAGTTTCAACTTCTGAAATTAAACAAAAATCGAACCAAATAGATGCTGAAATCAACTACAGTGCTCAAGACTCAATAGTATTTTTAGGGAATGGAACAGGGTTTTTGCATGGTGGTAGCGACATTAAATATAAGAATATAAATTTAAAAGCTGATTTTGTTCGCGTGAAAATGGACAGTAGCTTAATATTTGCTCATGGCACTGTTGATAGTGTAGGAGTAAAAAAAGGCGAACCAGTTTTTACTGAAGGAGAAACTGAATACAGTTCCAAAGAACTGACATACAATTTAAAGACAAAAAAAGGCTACATTCGACAGGCGGTTACACAACAAGGTGAAGGTTATATTATTAGTGACAAAACAAAGAAAACAACAGATGATATTTTATGTATTGCAGGTGGAAAATACACTACTTGCGATAATCATGAACACCCTGATTTTTATTTAAGTATTACGAAAGGAAAAGTTAAGCCTGGCTCATTTATTGTTTCAGGTCCAGCTTATCTTGTAATAGCTGATGTTCCTTTACCCATTGCATTACCTTTTGGCTTTTTCCCTTTCACTGATAAGTACTCTTCCGGTATTTTAATGCCAACTTTTCAAGATGAATTGAATCGTGGTTTTGGATTGGTAAATGGCGGTTATTATTTTGCCATCAATGACTATATGGACATGGAAATGAAGGGAGATATTTGGACAAAGGGCACCTGGTCTTTAGCTGCTAACTCCACTTACTTAAAAAAATACAAATACCGTGGAAATTTAAATGTTAGTTATCGTCAGGATGTTACAGGCGAAAAAGACTTGCCAGACTATAATATGAGTCCAAGTTTCAGTGTTAGATGGTCGCACTCACAGGATCAAAAAGCCAACCCTAACTTTACGTTTTCATCGAGTGTGAACTTTTCGACCAGCGGTTATAACCGTAATAATATAAATAATTTCAACAATTCCAATATTACTTCTGAAAACACTAAAGGGTCGAGTGTTTCATTTTCGCAACGGTTTCCGGAAAGTCCTTTTAGCATTTCGGGAAGTATGTTGATAAATCAGCGTACAAAAGATTCGACAATTAGTTTAACTCTTCCAAATATTAGTATTTCAATGAGCAGGATTTATCCATTAAAAAGAAAAAATCCTATTGGAAAAGAACGTTGGTACGAAAAAATTTCATTATCATATTCTGGAACTATGGCTAATAGTATTGATACAAAAGAAAATTTGTTACTAAAATCTTCTTTTGCTCGTGACTGGAAGAATGGAATGAGACACAGTATACCTGTTAACGCTACTTTCAATATTTTAAAATACATAAATGTTTCACCATCTGTAAACTACACCGAAAGATGGTACATTCAGTCCATTGATAAATCGTGGGATACTCCAACTCAAAAAGTTATAAATGACACCATCAATGGCTTTCACAGAGTATACGATTTCAATATGGGTGTTTCTGCTTCCACAAAACTGTATGGGTTTTATATGCCAATTCGCGCTATTTTTGGAGACAAGATTGATCGGATCCGACATGTCATGACTCCAACAATTGGGTTTAGTTATATGCCCGATTTTGGCGACCCTATGTGGGGTTATTATGATTCATACACAAAATCTGTGGTGGACAAAACCGACCCTGCTCTTTTTCGTAATGAAGAAATTAATTATTCACGATATGAAGGAAGCTTATACCGCACACCTGGAAAAGGCAAATCGGGAAGTATCAATTTTATGTTAGGAAATA
Organism: Paludibacter sp.; assembly: GCA_010365115.1. Classification (GTDB taxonomy): domain Bacteria; phylum Bacteroidota; class Bacteroidia; order Bacteroidales; family Paludibacteraceae; genus Paludibacter. The sequence goes on along the minus strand of JAAFGX010000071.1, from coordinate 12,761 downwards.
ATGTGGAAATGAAAGTGCGTAATGACAAAGACACTACAGGTACAAATCCATTTACTAAAATCAGTTTAATTGATAATTTTTCAATTAGCGGTGGTTATAATATGGCAGTGGATTCTATGCAATGGTCAACCTTTAGTACAAATTTAAGGTTGAAGATTGGTAAAAGTTATTCCTTAAGTCTTAGTGGTGCATTCGATCCATATATGTACGGATTAAACAGCAGTGGAAATCCTGTTCGTATCAACAAACTTCGTTGGAATAACGGTCAATTTCCACGTTTTTTGGGAACAAGCACATCATACAGCTATTCGTTAAACAACGAAACATTTAAAAAGCTCTTTCAAAAAAAGAAAACGAATCAAAAAGACAAAAAAACCATTTCAAACTCTTCGGAAGATGAACTTAATTCAGAGACTGTAAGTAACAATAAAACTGAGAATTCATCAACTGAACTCAATAAAAAAGAAGTTGATGTAGATGGTTATCAGAAATTCTCGATCCCCTGGAATTTAAGTGCAAGTTACTCCATTCAATATGGCAATTCAAATGAGTTCGATAAGGATAAAATGGAATATAAAATGGACTTCACACACAATTTGAGTTTCTCGGGAGGCATAGATTTGACCGCAAACTGGAAAATAAACTCCAGCACATCATATGATTTCAAATACAAACAATTAACAGCTGCAAATATTAGTGTAACAAGGCTTTTACATTGTTGGACAATGACTGCGAATATTAATCCTTTCGGGCCTTTTAAAACATATAGTTTTCACATTGGAGTGAATGCCAGCATGCTTTCTGATTTAAAATATGACAAACAAAGCGATTATAGTGCGAACAATTTCACCTGGTATTGAGTTATTATCTAATGACTATTAAAATCGGGTATTTTTCTGGTATAAAATAATAAATTATAAATAATCAACAAGAAAAGAAAATGAAAATTACATCAAACAAAACAGTTTTAGCCGAATACGAATTATTCGTGGATGGTGAAAAAGAAGGAGAATTAGAATTAATGGAAAAAGCTACCAAGGAACAACCGTTAAATTTTATTTACGGAGTTGGCATGATGCTTCCAAAATTCGAGGAAAATTTATTTGGCATGGAAGCCGGTTCGGCTTTTGATTTCGTTATCAATAATGAAGATGCTTATGGTCAATATGATGATGAAAGCGTATTGGATTTAGACCGTGCAATTTTCGAAATCGACGGAAAACTTGATGAAGAAATGATTTTTGAAGGCAATGTTGTGCCTTTAATGGACAATGAAGGTAATCGTATTAATGCTCAAATAGTATCTGTTAATGATACACATGTAAAAGTAGATCTAAATCACCCATTAGCAGGTGAAAATCTTCACTTTAAAGGCAACGTGATTGAAGTTCGCGAAGCTACTGAAAAAGAACTTGCTTCACTTTCGGGCGGTGGCTGCTCGGGTTGCGGCGACGGTGGTTGCGGTGAAGGTGACTGTAATGACGATAGTTGCGGTTGTGGTGATAAAGAAGATAAAATGGGTGGATGTGGTTGTGGATGCAATTAATTGATTCCAACATAAAGTTTTGACACTATATTTTGAGTGGACATTGAGTGAATAAGCATCACTTAATGTCCATTCTTTTGTAAATACTATCCCAATACTTTCACAACACGTCTCAAGTTAACATATTTTTTAATAACTTTGTGCTTCAAATTCTTCATTATTAAAACAAATAATGAATTAAATTATAAATCTCCTAATTTAAATGCTTTATGTCAAATACGATTGGTAAATTATTTACATTCACTTCGTTTGGTGAATCCCACGGAAAAGGAATTGGTGGAATTGTGGATGGTTGTCCCTCTGGAATTGAAATTAATGAAGAATATATTCAAAATGAACTTAATCGTCGGCGTCCCGGTCAATCAGACATTTCCACTCCACGCAAAGAGGGCGATAAAGTAGAATTTTTGTCAGGTATTTTCGAAGGTAAATCGACTGGTACTCCTATTGCTTTCGTCATTTGGAACGAAAACCAACACAGTTCGGATTACGATCATTTGAAAGAAGTGTACAGACCATCTCATGCCGATTATACTTATCAACAAAAATATGGAATTCGCGATCATAGGGGCGGTGGTCGAAGTTCTGCGCGCGAAACTGCTTCGCGTGTAGTTGCAGGTGCAATTGCAAAACTAGCCTTGAGGGGAATGGGGATTGAAATTACAGCTTATACTTCTCAAGTTGGTCACATTGCAATAAACAGATGTTACGAAAATATCGATCTATCGCTAATTGAAAGCAACATAGTTCGTTGTCCCGACAACGATACTGCCGAAAAAATGATAGCTTATATCAAACAGTTGAAAGAGGACGGAGATTCCATTGGTGGCATTATTTCATGCGTTATAAAAGGTGTTCCTGTTGGTTTGGGCGAACCGATTTTCGATAAATTGCAAGCACGTTTGGCTCAAGCCATGTTGAGCATTAATGCTACTCATGGCTTCGATTACGGACGAGGATTTGAAGGTGTCAGTTTTAAAGGTTCCGAAATGAATGATTCATTTGTAAAAGAAGGAAATAATGTAAGCACAAAAACAAATAATTCGGGTGGAGTGCAAGGAGGAATAAGCAACGGGCAGGACATCTATTTTAGGGTACTTTTTAAACCTGTAGCCACAATTGCAAAAAAGCAGAACACATTGGATATTCACATCAACGAAATTGAATTGGAAGCCCGCGGACGACATGATCCTTGCGTTTTACCACGTGCAGTGCCAATTGTAGAAGCAATGGCAGCTTTAACCTTGATGGATTTGTATTTGACTAAAGGATAATCCCCTGCTTTTATAGTATACTTCAAATGGCACTTTCAAAAATCAAATGAAGTTATTAAGTTGAACAAACCAAATTTTTCTTATAGTTGGTAATTAAATTTATGGAAACAATAACATCTCATCACTGGGCAGTAATTATTAATCCAAAATCAGGCAAGACTAAATTTCGGAAACAACAGAAATATCTGTTTATGACCCTGAAACATGCAGGAATTCAATTTGAATACCGTCTGACCAAATTTGCCGGTCATGCTTCAAAAATTGCAAAATATTTTGTGGAAAACAATTTCCAAAATATCATGGTAGTCGGCGGAGATGGTACCATGAGCGAAGTGATTAATGGAATTTTCAGTGCAAATATTGAGAATACAAATGTTTTGAAAATTGCATTAATTCCACGTGGCACAGGCAATGACTGGGGACGTTTTTGGAATCTTACCAGCGATTACAAACACTCTATTGATGTGTTTTTAAAAGGAAAATTACAACCAATCGACATTGGCAAAGTGGATTACGACATGGAAGGAGATAAAGAAACTCATTTCTTTATTAACTCTATTGGGTTTGGTCTGGATGCAACGGTTGTAAATATAACTCATCGACTTAAAGAAATTTTTGGCAGTCACTCTTTTATGTACACAGTTTCATTACTTAGTGCAGTTTTTACATATATGTCTCATAAAGTAAAGATTCATTATACTGACAAAATCATCGAGGAAAATATGTTTACCATGAACATTGCCAATGGTTGTTACAGTGGTGGCGGCATGAAACAAACTCCCGCTGCCGTTCCTTATGATGGATTATTAGATGTAATGATGGCTAAGAAACCTACCTTTTTTGATATTATTGGAGCGTTGCGCAGACTTTTTAATGGAAAACTTTTAGAACATCCTGTTATTCTTTCTTTTCAAACCCAGAATCTGGACGTAATTTGCGATGACAATGCTTTGATAGAAGCCGATGGAATAATTGTTAACGGAATGTCACCGTACAAAATCAGTATTATTCCGAATGCGATTCAGATGATTGTGCCATAACAAAATGCTCTGCATCATCCAACACATCCAATTTTCCAACATCCATCATTCTAAAATTTTCAGGCACAAAACCGCTGATTGTTTGTGTTTTGGCATTGGATAAATAAAAATCCATAGTAGAAAATTTCGGTTCAAATTGCTCCATCAATTCGAAAACCGAAGTGGAAAGAACTTGAATGCCTGCAAATGCCAATTTGTTGTACAATTCAATCTTCTTCAGATTTGAAGGTTTTGTTTCGCTAGTTTTTTCATTTATCCAACCATTCAACCGCAAATTATCATCAAAAAGCAAATACCGGAAAGTATCCCGTTGACTGACAACCAATGTAGCCAATGAATTTGTACGTAAATGCTGGTGATACAATTCATTCATATCTACATTGGAAAGGATATCCACATTGTGTACCAAAAATGGCTTTCCATCGTCAAAAAACCAGGCTGCTTTCTTAATTCCGCCACCAGTATCCAACAATAAATCCCGCTCATCAGAGACTTCGATACGAATGCCAAAATTATTATTTGATTCTAAAAAATCAATCACCTGATCTGGAAAATGATGAACATTTACGATGATTTGATCGAAACCTGAAGCTTTCAGTTTTAAAATCACATGTTCTAAAAGCGGTTTCCCTGCAATTGGGATTAATGCTTTTGGTAAATTATCGGTAAGTGGTTTCAGACGCGTGCCGAGACCGGCAGCAAATATCATTGCTTTCAAATTGGTTGAATGGTCAATTAGTTAATTAAATTATCGGTTTGATTCTTACTTACAAATAATTCTTCCTTATTCTGTTCTCTGTGAATCAGTTGTACTTCCACACCAAATTCTCTGTTGATATGCTCTGCGGCCTTTTGGGCTGAGTAAACCGAACGATGTTGTCCGCCTGTGCATCCAAAGCTGATCATTAAATTTGTAAAACCACGATCTTTATAGCGTTTTATGGATGCATCCATTAATTCGAAAGCATGTTCCAGAAAATGTAGAATTTCACCATCTTCTTCCAGAAATTGCTTTACCGACTCATCCAAACCTGTAGAATGAGCATATCGTTCATATTTCCCCGGATTATTAACAGCGCGGCAATCGAACACAAATCCACCTCCATTACCTGAGTCATCTTGTGGAATTCCTTTTTTAAACGAAAAACTATAGACTTTTACTACTAATGGTTTTCGAACTGATACTTCCCGGAATTGTTTTAATTCGGTCATTTTCTTAAGTATCTCTAACAAATATGGATATTCCGAGAATTTATTTTGTAAAATGGAGCGCAGATTTTCAAGAGCATACGGAATGCTCTGTAAAAAGTGTGGTTTTTTCTCAAAGTATCCACGGAAACCATAAGCACCAAGCACCTGCAATGTTCTGAAAAGCACAAAATGTTTCAATTGTTCGCGAAAATCGTCCTCATCAACCGGCATAAATTCTTTTAACGAATCCAGGTACGTTTGAAGTAATTCTTCACGTAATTCTGATTTATAGTGAGCCTTTGCTTGCCAAATGAATGAAGCCACATCGTAATAAAGTGGTCCTTTACGTCCTCCCTGAAAGTCGATAAAATAGGGTTCGTCGTTTTTTACCATTACATTACGACTTTGAAAATCACGATACATAAAGGTATTTGTGTGAGAGCGCAATAAAATCTCTGATAATTTTGAAAAATCATCTTCCAGTCGGTTTTCCTGAAAATCGAGTCCGGTAGACTTGAGAAAACAATATTTGAAATAATTTAAATCCCACAAAATGGAGCGTTCATTAAATTCGGGCTGCGGATAGCAAACCGAAAAATCAAAATCCGTTGCTCCCAACACCTGGACGGCAGAAAGTTTTCGCATGGTTTTACGAAGAATTTCTTTTTCCTGTTCGTGAAAAACACCGGTTTTTCGGCCTTCGGCAATATAATCGAAAAGCAATATATCGCCTAAATCTTCTTGTATATAAAATCGCCAGTCATCGGTTGCTGCAAAAAACTGAGGAACAGGCAACCCTTGTTTGTAAAAATGATTTGCCATTGCAATAAATGCCTTATTTTCATCTATTGATGTTCCTTCAACGCCAATAATAGTTGTATTTTTACTTTCAAGCCGAAAATAACGTCGGTTCGAGCCGGATGCTGAAAGTTCTTCTTTACTCAGTAATTTTTCATTGGTTTGTTGCTTAAAAAGCGTTTCAAGTTCGGTCATAATATTGTATTGAGTCATTCATTTAATATCCGTTTGGTGCAAAGATACAAACATCATTTTAATTGGTTAGCATAGTGCTCCGTGAAACTTAAAAAAAATCATTTATCTTGAAAAGTAATGGAAATAAGATTTTTAAATATTAGTTTTCAACTCTTGAATTCATCACCAAAACTGAATTTTGTTGCAATTCAACACCATAATTCGTTATTCTTAATCTTTTATTAATAACTTTCCCTTTCGTTATTCAGTTTTTTTTCCGAAATTTGCGCTCTTAAAAATACGCAACAACGTATAGTAATTTTAAGGAAAATAAAAACGTGAAAGATACAAAGTACATTTTCGTAACGGGTGGCGTTACTTCTTCGTTAGGCAAAGGAATCATTGCAGCTTCGCTTGGCAAATTATTACAAGCTCGAGGATTCAGAGTAACCAATCAAAAATTAGATCCTTACATTAACGTGGATCCGGGAACTCTAAATCCCTATGAACATGGAGAATGTTACGTAACTGTAGATGGACACGAAGCTGATTTGGATCTAGGTCATTATGAACGTTTTCTGAATGTTCCGACACGACGTGCTAACAATATTACCACAGGTAGAATTTATCAAAATGTGATAAACAAAGAACGTCGCGGCGATTATTTGGGCAAAACGGTACAAATCATACCTCACATTACCGACGAGATAAAACGAAACATCAAATTGCTTGGCAGCAAAGGTGAATTCGATTTTGTAATTACTGAAATCGGTGGAACAGTAGGTGATATTGAATCATTACCTTACATCGAAAGTGTTCGTCAATTGAAATGGGAACTGGGTAAAAACTGCTTAATTGTTCATTTGACCTATGTTCCTTACCTGGCGGCCGCCAAAGAATTAAAAACAAAACCGACTCAACATTCTGTAAAAGCATTGCAGGAACAAGGTGTTCAGGCTGATATTTTGGTGTTACGTACTGAGCATGACATTTCAATGGATATCCGCAAAAAAGTGGCTCTATTCTGTAATGTAGAAACAAGTGCAGTAATGCAATCCATTGATGTACCAACAATATACAGAGTACCAATGAATATGCAGAATGAAAAGCTGGATGAAGTGGTGCTTACCAAAATGGGATTTGATTTGGCAAAAACTCCAGCTGCCGACATGGTCAAATGGATTGAATTTGTTGAAAAACTAGAAAATGCCAAAGAAGAAGTTCGTATTGGAATAATTGGAAAATACGTACAACTGCCTGATGCATATAAATCTATAATAGAATCATTGATTCACGCCAGTGCCTACAACAATAAAAAACTGAAACTCGAATTAATTCTTTCAGATAAATTAGACGAGGAGAATGTTGATAAAAAATTATGCAAATTGGATGGAATCATTGTTGCACCAGGATTTGGTCAGCGTGGTATGGACGGAAAATTTACTGCATTGAAATTTGCTCGCGAAAATAATATACCTTGTTTAGGGATTTGCATGGGAATGCAAACAATGTCAATCGAATTTGCTCGCAATGTATTGGGTTTAACCGATGCAAATAGCACAGAAATTGATCCAAACACTACAAATAATGTGGTGGATATAATGGATGAACAAAAAAATATTCTTGACTTGGGGGGCAGCATGCGACTTGGAGCTTACAAATGCAAACTTAAAAAGGGCAGCAAAGCGTATGAAATTTACAAAAAGGAGAACATAAGCGAACGTCACCGCCACCGTTATGAATTCAATAACGCTTACAAGGCAGAGTTTGAAAAAGCTGGAATGATTTGCAGTGGATTAAACGAGGAATCCAATCTTGTTGAAATTATTGAATTAAAATCCCACAAATGGTATATTGGTGTTCAATTTCATCCCGAATACAGTAGCACGGTGGTAAATCCACATCCTTTGTTTATAAGCTTTATTAAAGCAGCAATTGAAAAATAAGAAAAATCCTAGCCCCGAAAAGGGGAACAAAGAGGTTGGAATAAAAATAATAAAATACTAATTAAAAATTCTCCTTTTAGGGGATTAGGGGTAATATGGATAAAAATACGATTATTGGATTTGTGTTAATTGCCGGAATCATTATTGGATTCTCAATGCTAAGCAAACCTAGCGAAGAAGAAATTGCAAAGCAAGCACGCTATAACGATTCAATAGCTTTTGTACAACAAGCAAAAATTGAAACGGAAATTGCAATAAATAAATCCAAAGCAGCAATTGTAATTGATTCGACCGTAGTTACTGACACAACAAATGCCGCAGCAAAAATAACAGATGCTTTTGGCGATTTCAGTGTTTCGGCTCAAGGTGAAGAAAAATTCTATACACTTGAAAACAACCTTGTTAAATTACGTTTCAGTAGCAAAGGTGGTCGCGTATATTCTGCAGAATTAAAAAAGTACAGAACACACGATTCGTTGCCATTAATATTATTTGATGCCAAAGAAAACTCAATGGGGTTTACATTGGTAACTAATAATAATCGCGTAGTAAACACCTCCGATTTATATTTTGAACCTGCTTCAGAAATAATTTCAGATTCCAAAGGCAATAAAACCTTAACTCTGCGCTTAAAAACTACAGCACAGGCTTATATGGATTTTGTTTATACTTTGCCTGCTGATGATTATATGCTCAATTTCGACATAAAGGCCAATAACATGAACACAGTTATGCCAACGGGTACTAACTTTTTGGAAATGCAATGGGCATCTAAAATTCGTCAACAAGAAAAAGGAAGAAAATTTGAAAATCAATACTCTTCCATTGAATTCAAATATGTTGCCGATGATATTGAGAAACTGAGTGCAAGCGACAACGACGAAAAGAAACTTACCAATAAAGTAAAATGGATTGCTTTTAAAGGTCAATTTTTCAGCAGCATTCTTATTGCAAACGAAGGATTGAATTCTACAACTTTAACAAGCAATATGGAAAACGAAGAATCGAAATTTTTGAAATCCTACAATTCAACTATGACCGTTGCTTTTGACCCTACAGGAAAAGAAACGACCGGTTTCCGATTATTTTTTGGACCGAATCAATACAAAACACTAGCTTCTTATGACAAAGGTATTGACACAGACTCGAAATTACGTTTAAATAAGATTATACCACTTGGTTGGGGGATTTTTGGCTGGGTAAATCAATTTGCCATTATTCCAATGTTTAATTTATTCAGTCGGTTTATGGGTAACTTTGGTCTTATCATTCTATTAATGACCATTGTCATAAAACTTGTTTTATTCCCTTTGACTTACAAATCATATATTTCAAGTGCAAAAATGCGCGTTTTGAAACCTGAAATTGATGAAATAAATGCACGTATCCCGGCAGATAAAGCGGCAGAGCGTCAGAAAGCAACCATGGAGTTATACGGCAAAGTTGGAGTTAGTCCAATGAGTGGTTGTTTGCCAACTTTACTACAAATGCCAATTTTGTTTGCTCTCTTCAGCTTCTTTCCTGCCGCCATAGAATTACGCCAGGAAAGCTTCCTGTGGGCAACCGACCTTTCTGCTTACGATTCAATATTTAGTTGGTCAACTTACATTCCAATCATTACACCATATTTTGGAAATCACATCAGTTTATTCTGTTTATTGATGACAGTAACCAGTATTTTATCGACTAAACTGACCATGACCACACAACCAACAAATGACCAAATGGGTGGAAATATGATGAAATGGATGATGTACCTGATGCCTGTAATGTTTATGTTTGTGTTTAACAGCTACGCTTCAGGTTTAAGTTATTATTATTTCGTTTCAACTTTAATTACTGTAATTCAGACCTATGCTATTCGTGCAACTGTAGACGAAAAGAAATTGCTAGCACAACTGCACGCAAAACGCAACAGCAACAGCAAGAAGCCGGCAAAGAAAAGCGGATTTATGGACAGGTTAGAAAAAATGCAACACGAACAACAAAAAGCGTTGAAAAATAAAAAATAAATTTTCAAAGAAATAAAACAAAAGAGCGTAAAATGCAGGTTAAAACTTTGCGCTTTACGCTTTTTAAATAATACTTAAAACTATTTACAATGAATCGTATACCAAAATACAGTCTCGTACTTCTGTCATTTTTTTTACTTCTAAGTTCGTGCAATAAAAGAAATCGGTTTGAAATAGACACAACAAAAAACCGTTACGAAGTAAAGATTCATCGTTTCGACAAAGATTTGATTTTACTGGATACATTCCATATTAAAGCTTCAATGGATAGTTTATACTCGAATTATCCAGATTTTCTGCCGATATTTACAGAGAATATTCTTGAAACACCTTCTTCAGATACTGCTGAAGTAAAAAAATTAGTACTCCAGTTTTTATCCGACACTACATTTATGCCTGTGAATAAAAAAACACTGGATGCATTTAACAATGTATCAGATATTGAGAAAACAGTTTCGAAGGCATATACTTACATTCTTTATTATTTCCCAGAAATAGCCCTTCCCGAAATATATTTTTATGTCTCCGGTTTTAATCGTTCGGTTATGCTGAACGAAAAATTCATTGCCTTAGGAACAGATATGTATCTAGGGTCCGATTTTGAGCCTTATAAAAACCTGACCTATAAATACCTGCTTTATAATATGCGTCGTGAGTGTATGGCAACCGATCTAGTTTCAGCAACACTTTTTAGAATGTTTGTAATGAATAGCTCGCAAGACCGTTTAATTGACAATATGATTTTTAGGGGAAAAGTAATGTATTTATTATCGGTATTTATGCCCGATGAAAATAAGGATAAGTTAATGGGCTATACGCCTGAGCAGTGGGAATGGTGCGAAGACTATGAAAAACAAATATGGACTGCGATTATCGACCAAAAAGATTTATTTTCAACAGACAAACTGTTGATTCGTAAATATATGAATGATGCACCTTTCACATCACCAATATCACAGGAGTCCCCAGGCAGACTAGGCACCTGGATTGGTTGGAGAATAGTTACGAGTTATATGAACAAAAATACTAACATTGATTTAAAGGAATTAATGAATGAGAATAATTCACAGAAAATTCTTGAAAATTCAGCCTACAGACCCTAAATAGTTGGTAGCCCCCTAAATCCCGCCGAATTTGGACTTTAAGACAAAATCTATATGTTCTTATTTTTCAGTTAGTGACGATACTTGCTTAATTCCTTTTTACAAAAAAGCCCTGTTCATTAAAAAATGAACAGGGCTAATTATTTTGTACAGTTGACAAAATTATGCCGGACTGATTGCTTCTGAAGGACAAACATCGGCACAAGTGCCACAGTCGGTGCAAACATCAGCATCAATTACATAGATATCACCTTCTGAAATTGCTTCAACCGGACATTCGCTGATACAAGATCCGCAAGCAATACAATCTTCTGAAATAACGTAAGCCATTTTCTTATTTTTTTTTTATTAGTAATTAGTTCTGCAAAAGTATAACTTTTCCCTGTTCAAAAAAAATTTTTTATACCTTTTTGTTTGAAAATATTAGAATTTTAGGAAATAACAAAATATTGCGTTCTTTCTGTTGTACATATGTTTCAATAAAATAGCTTATAATAAAAAATACATATAAATCAGTAAACACTTTCATGTTAAATAAAAAGGTGTGATTTGTAATCTCAGGATAAAGTTCTTCTGGAAATATAATTCAATTACTAGTTTAGGGATTTCAAAACAATTAAAAAAAAACAAAGATGTTGATTTCATAATAACACATTATTATAAAAAAAATTTATTCCAAACAAAATCATACATAAACACTTATTAGCAACTGATATACAACAACTTATGACTATGTTACATTTGTATTAAATTTCAATTAAAATAAAATTACATTGAATAGTTTTCGTAAATTTGCACTCGAAATTTTTGCATTCATATTTTAAAGATGTAATAGCTCATTTATTTATAATTCAAAACTAATTGTCATGAACAATTCTTTTCTCAACAAATTCACTCCTAAAGAGCCAAAATTTTTTCCAATTTTAAAAGAAATGGCCGATGTAATATTGGTTGCATCGGATTTAATTATCGAATGTGTTCAAAGCTCTGATCATGAATCTGCGATAGAGTATTACAAAAAAAATAAAAGAGCAGGAAAAAAAAGGAGATGCTTTGTCTATCAAAATCTTTGATGAACTAAATTCTACTTTTATAACTCCTTTCGATCGCGAGGACATACATCATTTAGCTGACAGATTGGATGATGTGACAGATTTCATTAATAGCTGTGCAAAAAGAATTGTTCTTTACAACCCTAAGGAAATGCCCAAAGATGCAATTGAATTGGCATTACTAATAAAAGAAGGCGCTATTTGTATTGGAAAGGCAGTTGATGAGTTGGATGTTTTGAAAAAGAACTCGAAGAAAATCAAAGAATATTGTAAAGAGTTACATTCTATCGAAAATAAAGCCGACGATGTGTATGAGAATTTCTTAATTAATCTATTCCAAAACCAAAAAGATGCAGTTGAAATCATTAAACTGAAAGAAATAATGAATGAGCTTGAAAAAGCGACAGATGCGGCTGAGTACGTTGGTAAAATTATCAAGACTATAATTGTCAAATACGCATAATAATATCAACAAAATACATTATGACGCTTTTAATAATTGTTATCGCACTTGCTCTGATTTTTGATTTTATTAATGAGTCCACTGTAATAAGTCAGTGATTTATTTTAAAGTTAATATTTTATTTATTTTGTTTCGCTACTAATAGATATTTTTATCTCAAAT
>JAAFGX010000070.1 GCA_010365115.1 Paludibacter sp. | reverse complement strand
TCGTTTCGCTTACCATTGCCAATCAGGGCGTAACACATCCTGTGGCTACTATTAGCGGTTCGGGAGTAGTTGGGTCGAAAATTCAAATTGGGAACAAATCATTTTCTTTGACAGATAACGACGTATTCTATAATGAAATAGCAGTTAATAAAGCGCCAAGAATTGATTGGTCGGTTTCCCGGACTGCCGGGCCGGCACCATTCACTTTTGTGGTTGATGGAAAATCATGTTTTGATCCTGAAGGAAAACAGTTGACCTATAAAATTGACTTTGGTGATGGCATTGTTTCATCCTCTGATTCGGTTTCACATACCTATACTGCAGAGGGAAATTATTTTGTAAAATTTAAAATAACAGACCCAGAGGGTGTTACTTCTGAAACTGGAACGCAGATTTCAGTTTGGAATAATTCTTTTTTACCTAACATTCCTCCTACAGTTTCGATGAGTAGCCCGTCATCAAATAGTCAATTCAACGACAATACTTATATTGATTTAAAAGTCAATACATTGGATGTAGATGGATATATTAGCAAAATTGATTATTTTGCTACCAATACCGTTTCTCCTTTTGAAACAATAAAAATCTTCACAAATGATGGATATCCTTTAGTAGGCAAATGGTTAAACCCTATTGCAGGTGTGTGGGATATTTATGCAGAGGTTTATGATAATTATAACTTAAAAGCAACTTCTTCCAAAAAGAGAATTACAGTTAAACACATAGATATAACCCAATTGCATCTTCCTTCAGAATTAACAAACGCGCATATATTTCCTAATCCATTACACGATACTGATTTGTATTTAAATTGTCCATTGAACAATACAAAATACACTATTAGTAATTTGGCAGGTATGAATATTAAAGAAGGGGTAGCTCAGCAAGGTTTAAATATATTGAAATTAGACGGTTTCAAAAGTGGAATATATATCATTAGTTTAACAAATAATCACGATAAGATTAACATCAAATTAATAGTCCAATAATTTCTTCATTCTCAAAAATTTCTTCTTAAATCCATTTTCATGCGAAAAATATTAGTTGTAATAATTATCCTGTTTGCCAATTTATTATCGGCTTTTTCAATATCATCAAAGGAATTGACTAGAATTGATTCATTGATACATATAATGACATTGGATGAAAAGATAGGTCAGATGACTCAGCTGTGTTTTAGTACCATTACACTTGACGGATCAAAATCGTTAGATTTAAATGTTGATAATTTTCGAGAATCAGTTATAAAATATAACATTGGTTCGTTTCTAAGTGGTAGCGATAGTTATGATAAATGGTTCAAATTTATAACTGCTATTCAGAAGATTGCGGTTGAAGAAACGCGGCTGAAGATACCGTTAATTATTGGGATTGACCACGTGCATGGAGCAAACTACGTTACAGAAGGCACTATTTTTCCTCATAATATAAGTTTAGCTTGTAGTTTTAACCAACAAGTTGTGGCGAAAGTGGCTACTGTATGTGCTATTGAAACTGCCCCAATAGGACTAACGTGGAATTTTGCACCCGTATTGGATGTAGGGAAAAACCCTTATTGGCCACGTTTTTACGAAACTTTTGGCGAAGATCCATTTTTATGTTCTGAAATGGGTAAAACGTTTATTAAAACGTATGAAGGTTGCCCCCATATTTTACCAGCAAAATTAAGTGCTTGTGCAAAGCATTTTATTGGTTATTCAGATCCTAAATATGGATATGACCGTACACCTTCAGAAATTCCGGCCCAAGTACTTTGGGAGTTTTTCGTTCCACCTTTTAAAGCCGCTTTTGATGCAGGTGTGAAAACAGTAATGATAAATAGCGGAGAACTAAATGGTGAAGCTGTACACGGATCAAAATATCTGTTGGATACACTGCTAAGACAACAGTTAGGTTTTAAAGGTGTAGTTGTGACAGATATTAAAGATATTGAACGCTTAGAATTAATGCATAAAACGGTCGAAAATCAAAAAGAAGGTACTTTCAGGTCAGTGGATGCTGGAATCGATATGTATATGGCTTGTAATTCTTATCTTTTTATTCGAAATATGAAAGAATTAGTAGCTGAAGGTAGAATTTCTATGAAACGTATCGATGAATCAGTTGGTCGCATTTTGAGGTTAAAATTTGAATTGGGATTATTCGATAATCCCTACCCATCTAAGCAATTGCTTTCCAAAGTTAATCAAACAAAAAATCAGATCGAAGCCAGAGAAGTTGCTGAAGAGTCAATAGTATTGCTTAAAAATGACGGAATATTACCTTTATCCAAAGGGAAGAAAATTTTGATTTCAGGGTTAGGTGCAAATTCAAAAGGTATGCTCAATGGACCTTGGACATTCGATTGGTTGGGAGCTCCCGAAAATCAGCAACCTCAAAATATGAAATCATTATATGAGTCGATGCAAGATAAATTTGGTACTAAAAACCTGAAATATGTTGATTTGGAAGGAATAAATTCCGAAAAAGAAAAAAAACAATTTATTCGTGATGCCAAAAATTCTGATATTATTTTATTAGCAGTTGGTGAAAAGCCATACAGCGAATTTATGGGCAATATTAATGATTTGACATTGGATAAAATGCAACTAAATTTAATGGATGCAGCCATAGAAACAGGCAAACCGGTGGTAGTTGTATTACTCGAAGGTAGGCCAAGAGTATTTACTGAACAAGCTGATAAAATAAATGCAATTCTTTTTGCAGGATATCCTGGTATTAAGGGAGCTGAGGCTCTCGTTAATATACTTTCAGGAAGTGTAAATCCGTCAGGCAAATTGGCTTTTACTTATCCATTATCGGTTGGCCATGTGTCTCCTTATTACAATAAACCATCTGAATATAATATTTATTGGAAAAACAATCCTGTAAGAAAAAATTTATTTCCCTTTGGTCAAGGATTAAGTTATACAAATTTTGAATACAGTAAGTTGGAATTAAGCGACACGATTTTCACGAAAGACAATCAAGAAATTATGGCAACAATAAGAATTAAAAATACTGGTAATCTTCCGGGGAAAGAAGCTGTATTGTGGTATGTTTCAGATGAAATTGGAACAATTTCTCGTCCGGTTACACTTTTGAAACATTTTGAAAAAATAGACTTAAAAGAAGGGGAAGAGAAAACAGTTAAATTTATTATAAAACCAAATGAACAGTTGAGTTATCCTGATAAAAATGGGTGTCAAATCCTTGAAAATGGATCTTTTAAAATACTTGTTGGTGGTCTGGAAAAACGATTTTATATAAATAAAACAAATGCACTTTTCTAAGATAAGGTTGATATTATTGGTTTTCGAGACTGTTTGCTGTAAAAAAAGAAAAAGAATAGAACACGGATTCACACTGATATAGCGGATTCAAAACGGATTTTTATATTTCCTTTGGAAATATGATTCAAAACTACTTTTATTAGGCATTATGCAAGTTTTATGTATCTGATTTATTGGATATTATATTTTCAAATAAAGGAATAGAATGCGGATTTAGCGGATTTAAGCTGATAAAATGTAAAAACGGATCATCCTGAAGCTATCGGGGTCTGATTTAAAGAACTAAGTCTTAATCCTCCCCGATTTATCGGGGAAATAATCCGTTTTTTTTATCCGCTAAATCCGCGTAAATCAGCGTTCTGTTAATATTGAACCCTAATGTACTTTTTAGAACACACAAACTGTCAACCACGTTTTAGAATAGAGCCAAACAAATTATTAAATTATATACGAATGAAAATTTTCAAAAGTAAGAAGCTCAGCCCAATATTGTGCTTGGTAGTATTATCCTTTCAGGTGTTTAGTGCCACTTACAAAGTGGAAAGTTTTGGCGCAAAGGGAGATGGTAGCATGCTGAATACCAAGAACATACAATTAGCAATAGATAAAGCAAATGCAGATGGCGGTGGTACGGTTGTACTTGAAAATGGAACTTTTGTTTCCGGTACAATTTTCCTGAAATCAAATGTAACATTACGGATTGATGCTGGAGCCGTTTTGTTGGGTTCTCCAAATATTGCAGATTATACTGCGCTTACCTGGGGTCACAACGTTGATCGACAGCCCTACCATTTGATCGTTTCTGATAATGCGTCGAATATAACTATCGAAGGAAAAGGAACAATTGATGGTAATGGAAAATCATTTTGGATTGATTACGAAAAAGATGCGAATGGGAATATGGTCATACCTCGTTGGTTGGGAGCTAAGAAACAGAAAGTTAGTCCGTTAATTGAATTGACAAGAAGCATAAATATCACTATTAAGGATGTTACAATTCATACGGGTGGAGGATGGAATTTGCATCTATTCGATTGTGATGTGGCTAAAATTCATGGAATAAATATCATTAACAATCTATATAGTCCGAATTCAGATGGAATTGATATTACTGGATGTAACGACGTTATTGTTTCCGACTGCTATATTAAAACTTGCGATGATGCAATTAGTTTAAAAACAACGGAAGATAGTCGTGAGTGTCATCGAGTTACCGTTACAAACTGTATTATTGAGACCTTATGTGTTGGGTTTAAGATAGGTACAGAATCAAATAAAGACATTACTGATGTAACATTTAATAATTGTATTATCAATAAGTCTTCACGTGCAATTGGAATTTATGTTAAAGATGGCGCAATTTATGACCGAATTTGCATTTCGAATATAACTTCAAATACCAATGCACCACTTATTTTTAATCGACCAATACAAATTATGGTCAATCAACGGAATGAAAAGGATAAACTGGGTGGTATTAGAAATGTATTGATCAGTAATTTTACATGCGAAACCGAAGGTAGAATTATGCTTACCTGTGTCAAAGGTGGTTTCATAGAAAATGTTGTATTGCGTGACATTGTTCTGAGTTATCCGATGATTGAAGACCCAACCCCTTTTATTGCCGGAGCAAGCAGTGAGCAATTCCCTAAAGCAATAGATCATCCGAAAGCTGTAGGTGCTTTGGCCGCAATTGTTGCCGAAAATATCACCAACCTTGTTGTTGAAAATCTTACCATTCAATGGCCTCTGACCAATAACACCCCAATTATGTGGCAGCATCCTGAACGTATTGAAAATGGTTCACAACGCATTCATAAGTTAGATTACAGCAAGGCCAAACAAACTGAATTCAGTGGATTTTGGGGCAATAATTTAAAAGGTGGATATATTAATGCACCACTTCTAAAGTCATCTTCGAATAAAAAAGCAGTTTACAATATTATTAATTCAACCATAAAGATTATCAAATGAAAAGAATTCAGACCGTATTATTTTTAATAATCCTTTTGTTCCAAACTTACGCACAACAGAATGATGAATTTCTGACTAAACTTTACGATCAACTTCATGATTCGCCTATGCAGCAAAAGTTCAAACAAATAGCACCAATGCCATTTGGAGTGGTTTTTTTGCCATGGGCTGGTTGCACTGAGCAAGATATGCGTCATCATTTTAGAATGATGAAAGAACTGGGTTTTACAAATTTAAAACAATCGAAAGCCACACCTGAATGGTCGTTGAAAGAAATTCATACCATTGCTTTGGAAGAAGGAATTATCCCATTTTGGTATGGTGAGGGTGGTTGGGAAATGATAACTCCTGAATTACTTAAAAAATTGGGAATCCCCAAAAATACGCCCATCGAATCTATTCGCAAAAACCCAAAAATGCTTCAATATCAAAATAATATATTGTTAAAGCAGATTGATACCTTTGAGAATGTTCATTCGAACTATAACAAAAAAATATACTTTAAAGAAGCCGATGCTTATCTGCGGGCTGATGATATTTTACCTTTCAAACAATGGGTAAGAAATCATTATAAAACATTGGATGAATTAAAGAACGCCTGGAATCAACTTGAAGTCGGTATTTGTGAAAATCCATATATAACTTGGGATGACTTTGAAAAAGATAATTTTTTATCAAAAATTCCCGGAGTTCAAGATATTGTTCCATCAGGAGGACGAGAATATGGTAGGGTTAAGGATATATTAAGGTTTAAGGCCGATATGAATATCGAATATTTACGGCAAACAGTTGTTCCTAATTCACCCGAACAACCGGTAAGAGCCGGTGGAGAAATGGGTTTGTTTTTGCCTTTTGCATCAAGAGGTACCGATATGGAGGGAATTGCCGAGATAATGAAAGATAAAGGATCATTTTATCCATCCATCCATTTAGCATGGCATTTTGGAGAAGCAAATTATGAAGTAACAAGGTGTATTTATATGCAATCGTCCATAGCTACCGATTGGTTTAAAGGTGGATGGGCCGCAACTTGGGAAAGTACAGGCGGACCACAACAGTTTAGCGGTGGTAAAGGTTGGGATAGAAATGAACAAGAGAGCACACCCGGATTTACGGTTAATGCAGGTACAATGACACAATTGTTGCTTTCGTATTTAGCCGGTGGTTTCAAAGGAGTGGGATTATGGTCGTGGAATTATCGGCGCGCCGGCTGGGAATCGGGTGAATATGCGCTTCTTAACCGACAAAACGAGCCATCCGACCGTGCCATTCGAGCAGGAAAAATTGCTCAAACGGCTAATAAATACCGTGATGAATTGTGGCAAGCACACAAAGAGCCTATGGTGGGAGTTTTTGTAAACTGGGACAACGAGGCAATTTGGGCTGCAGTAGCCGGCCCTGGCCGAACTCATTTTAAAGAATATCCTATTCAGGCACGTATTGGTATAAGTCGGGCATTGATTGATGCAAATGTTCCTTGGGAACATGTTACACCCTCCGATTTAAAAGCCGGTCTTGGAGCTCGTTACAAGGTGATTTATTTGCCTGCACAAGTAGCTATCAATAAAGATTTGTTTCCTTTATTTGAGAAATATGTTAAACAAGGCGGTCGATTAGTAATTGATGCACCAGGAGGATGGTGGGATGAACACGGCAAAGTATTAAATACAGGAATAGGTTCGGACTTTGAGAAAATTTTTGGCGCTTCTATTTCAGATTTTCAATACTCCAGCAATGTTCCTCGAAAATTAGACAATCATCTGTTTAGTGGTTTTATACTCGAATTAAAAACCACTACGGCGAAAGTAATTGAACGCTTTCAAACCGGTGAACCAGCTGTAGTTGAGAACAAATATGGTAATGGTACTGCTGTTATCATCGCTACCGATGCCTCGTTTTCAATGAAACTGTCAGGAAATGAATTTGTTGAAAAATGGTGTGTAAAGCATGTTGTAAAAGATTTAGTTCTGCCATATTCTTGTCAAAATGCTATTGTTTATCGCATTGCATCTCCAAAGGCAGATCATTATTTTTTTATAAATGACGTTGAAGCAAAAGTTGTTTCATTGGGATTTGCAAATTACAAATACAAACAAATTATAGATCCAATGAGTGGCAATATAATAAATCCATCAACAATTTCTTTGGAGGCTTATAGTGGTCGTTGGATTCGATGTGAGAAATAAAGAACCTGTATATTAGATTATTATGATTATCCGCAAAGTGTGCAGAAAATCAATATGGCTTGAAAAGTCAAATGTTCACAACCGTATCTCATCGACTTACGGTTATAAAAAATTGAGAAAAACTACCTGTAATATATAACTAAAGGGTTTGGAAAGAAATAATGTTCTATACTAACAATAAGTTAAATATAAGAATGGAACGCTGATTTAACGGATTAAGCGGATAAAAACGGATAATACTTAGACAGATTTAAAATGGATTTAAGTCATGCAAGCATGACTGATAAGACAATGGTTGATTGAAAATCATTTCGACTTGTCGAAATTCATATCCGTTTTTTATCCGCTAAATCAGCGTTTATCAGCGTTCCATTCTTATTGAAAATGGGATATTATATTTTTACAAATACTTAGATACGGTAATTGCGGATAATCATATAGATTGTTAAAAAGCTTTTTTTGAGAGACAAATTCTATTTTCAACTTGATTTTGTAAAATAACTATGTAATTCGAAATAAGTAAAGCACTTAAAATACATGAAAATAACGAAAATTAAATTTAGAATATTTCTACTCCAGCTCCTGTTAATATTTTCTTTGACAGCAAAAGCCAATTATGTGTTAAAGGATTCAGTAAATTCGTATCTCAATTATGCTGAAAAGCAATTCAGGTATAATGTGAATCAAAATACTGATATTGCTAAATTTGTACGGGGCTATGCTCCCACTACCAATACCTTGCGTTTAGTAAGTGCAAGCGATTGGACAAGCGGTTTTTATCCGGGAATAATGTGGTTGCTGTATGATTACAGTGGTGATGAATTTTGGAGAAATAAAGCACTGGTCTATACAAACTCGATGAATGGACAACAAACAGCATCAGGCGACCATGATATTGGTTTTAAGATTCTTGGTGGTTATGGAAATGCCTATAAATATATGGCTAAAGATAGTTTTGCTTCGGTTATAATAACTGCTTCCAAAAAATTTGAAAAAATCTACAACCCGATAGTTGGTTGTACCCGCTCTTGGTTTCATACTCCATCACGTGTTCCCACGGCATTAAAACCTACACAATTCCCTGTTATTATTGACAATATGATGAATATTGAACTACTGGCAAAAGGTACGATCTTAAGTAATGATCCCCGATTTTTAAATATCGCCAGACAACATGCCCTTACCACTTCTGTCAACCATATTCGATCAGATAGTTCAACATATCATGTGGTTGAATATGATCCAATTACCGGAATGCCACGTTGGCGAGGAACGCAACAAGGATACGACCACGAAACAACTTGGAGCAGAGGACAAGCTTGGGGAATATATGGATTTACGATGATGTATCGCTATACAAACGAAATTGAAATGCTTAAAACAGCTAAAAAATTAGCAGCTTATTTTATTAAAAATACACCCGATGATGGGATTGTTCTTTATGATTTTAATCTTCCAACAACACTAACCGATGTTCAGCGCACCAAAGATGTGAGCGCCTCTTGCATTGCAGCTTCTGCATTCGTCGAACTTTTTAATTTTACCAGTGATAGTTTATATCTCAAACAAGCGGAAAAGATACTGTTTGTTCTTTCGAAGTCACCTTATCGATCTGATTTACAAAGTAATGGAAAATTCATATTAACACAATCAACTGGTGGAAAAGACTACACTGTAAACGAATCGATTAATTATGCTGATTACTATTATCTGGAAGCTTTATTGAGATATGCAAAACTTAGTAATGCTTTTGAACCAAGTAAACATCGTCCCGAAGTAAAAAATGAACTGAACTATACTTGTAATGTAGGAGAGGAACTGAGTGACAGCATTCGACTCTATGATATTGATAATCAAAATGTTACTTGCACAATGGCTACTAATTTATTTGCAGGTTCGGTAAATTATACGTTTATAAATAATCGTATAAAGTTTGTATTTTCAAAAACTGGTATTTATAATTTTCCAATACGTATTTCAGATGCCAATCATACTGTTAATGAAACGATTAAAATAACAGTTGATGCAAGTACTGACATTTCAAAAGTAAACATTTTTGATAATTGGAAATTAATTTATCAGCCTTCCATAAACCTTCTTAGTGTAGTTGGAGATATTTTGCCACCTTATGAAATTTATAATTTGATGGGTTGTAAAGTGTTGATGTCGTTTACTCCGGAGATAGATGTAAGGGCTCTATCGAGAGGTATATATATATTAAAAACAAGTTCCAACGGAAGTAAAAGTTTTATAATTTGATTTTAAGGAAAAATGTGTTTTTTATCGTCATTTAAAACAATAAGTCAAATAATATTCTTTAGAAAATAAAATTTTTTAATTCGACAATTTATATATTACATCTTGGAACCGTAGTAGATGTTTTTTAATTTCCATCTAACAAAAATTACAATAACAACACGAAAATTAGTTTATACTATTAAAAAAACACCTAACAGGTGGGGTGTCAAAAATAAACATTTGTTTCAAAATAAATACGTTCAAATTCTTCGTGATTGACACAATTTTTATCCAATTCAAATAAAATAATGGAACGCTGATTTTCACGGATGAAGCTAAAAAAAAACGGATTTAAAGAAAATGGATTCAAAATTTCGATAAATCGAGATTGATTTCAGAGAAAAATCAAAAATGCTTGCATTTTTCCTTATCCGTTTTTCAATCCGCTATATCCGCGTAAATCAGCGTTCCATTTCTTCAAACTTTTTTTGAACGAAGATTTAAAAAACTCATAGTTAATTCTTTACACCCCACCTAACAGGTTTTAAAAACCTGTTAGGTATTATGAGCTAAGACAATATTATTCAACATTTAATATTAACTAATTTATTGAATATACATACTATTTAAAATTAACATATATAAATATGAAAACATTAATAAAGATATTATTTGTTTCTATCGTATTGATAATAAGTTCTATTCAGGTGGTTTTTGCTTTTCCTACAAACAACCCCTTTCGAACAAATTACACATCTAATGCACCGGTATGGACAGATTCGCTCAATTGGTCAACTGTTATTTCAATATCTGACTTTAAGCTAGCTGATGAAACAGAATGTGATAGTGCATTGGTGCGAGCTTTTCGTAATCTTGGCAGCATGGGTGGTACAGTTTATTTTCCTGCAGGAACGTATAATTTCAGTGATGATATTGTACTTCCAACAAATGTTATTCTTAGAGGCGAAACTCCTAATCAAACCGATGCCAAACTAAGTAATTTTGCGCCACCGACACGATTAATTTTTCCTAAATATATTCCTACATTTCAGGGTACGGGAACTTTAAACAGTACCGCTTTTAAAGTTATTAGAAATGACGGTGATGTACAGAATTGTGGTTTAATTTATTTGGATATTAACAGAGGACGAATTTCGCTTGGTGGTTCTGCATCACAACGAATATTAGTATTCGGGATTCGTCAAAATAATATTGCTCAACCTGATCCGGGAGTTCCGGATATGACTTTTATGAATGGGTGGGAGCGCTTTTCATATCGTCATACCAAAAATATCTCAGTGAGTGCCGAACGAGCTGCTGCGGTAGTCTGTTCGAGAATAAATGATTTGCAAAATAACACAATAAATCCGATAGATGATGATACCTACGATCAGCCGGGTTATATTTTAAAAGGTACATTCTTGCCAAAGAATGGCGCCGATGCCTCCACTGCCGAAGATAATCCGGGTAGTGTTAGTTCGAGTGGATATACTGCCATGAAATATGGAGACAGAATAAAATTTAACTACCTCGATCATTATGGAATTGGTGTTTCAGGTTTAAAAATGAATCCAACAGTAAATCCAGTACCAATAAATCAGGAAATATTATTGTTGGATAATTGGGTATTGACTACCATGAGGGTTAGTTATTTTATTGAAGGCATTGGTGCCATTGCTCGTGGTAATGTGAAGCGCGATTTGCTAGGAAAAATGGCATGGGTTCAACCTGCAGGAAAAGGATTGAATACAAATAACTCTGCCACTTTTGAAAATAGAGGATTAAATTTTGCAGGTGAAAATATTATTATCGAAGATAATGATTTAGAAATTTATCGGCATAATTTTTACAATGGATACGCTTCAATTGATGGTGAAGGAATTCTTATTCAATGGCAAGATCCTTGGGGCTTTGATTCGAAAAATACATTGAGTGGTGCCTTAACAAGAATCTATGATGTGAAAATTAATAACAATAAAATTAATTCATATATTGGAATTTATGATATTCAAGTACCAATAAGTAATTTACAAATAAACAATAATGATTTACTAGGCAAAGGCAATGTATTTGTATTTAAAAAAGACAATGTCCATCGTATTGATAATCTGTATATTGAAGGGAATAAAAATCTAACAGGCATTTCTGTAGGTAAAAGAGTTTCTACAGGTGTTTATGAAATGAAAGGAAGTAATATCTTCATTCGGAATAATACGGGCATTTCTGGTGGCGATGTTTATTTTCCGCCTCAAAGTATAGTTGAAAATAATACCAATTTTGGAGCGAGCTCTGTTTATACTGATAAATCGCTGATTCCAATCATGGAATCACCCTATCAAGGTGCATATTCTGTGCCTTTTAATGCGCCAATAGAACTTGCTTTTCGTGACAATATTGAGGCCGTAAATCTGGCAAATATATCCATGAAAGCAGAAAGTGATGTTATTTCTACTCCAGTAACTGCTAGTATTTCAGGAAATAAGATCATTATTTCTAATCCGGGACTTAAAAAGAATATGGAACAATATTCAGTATTTGTACCACAAGGTTCTATTCGAATAGTTGGTAATTCATTGCAAAACGACTCAATAGGGTGGAGTTTCAGAGCAGGAAATACTTTTACAAGCACAGGAATAGAAAAACCAATAGCCAATCAATATCAATTTTATCCAAATCCGGCTACGAATAGGATAACAATTAGCTCCGGGATAGATAAATCG
Organism: Paludibacter sp.; assembly: GCA_010365115.1. GTDB lineage: Bacteria > Bacteroidota > Bacteroidia > Bacteroidales > Paludibacteraceae > Paludibacter. The sequence continues at coordinate 8,268 of JAAFGX010000070.1, read as the reverse complement.
TTGCAAGTGAAATTATTTTCATTAGATGGAATTCAAATTTACAAAAAAGAAATAAATCAAGGAAATACCATCATCCCACTCAATAGTTTATTGAAAGGGGTTTATTTGCTAATGATTGGTGATGAACCAAATAAGCTGATAATTAGATAGAAAAGTAATTATTTTACTTTTTTATATACTCGCTTTAGGGAATTTTCATTTTTCCACGTCTTAAGTATTATTCTTATAATCATTAAATTGCAAAACGTTAATATGAAGTTTAATAAATGTTGCTTGTCGTTCTTTTTGTTGTTTAGTAGTTGTTTCGTTTTACAGGCAGGTAATTACGAGTCTGATTTTCAGGCAAGATCCCAAATAATTATAGATTATTTAGCCGATAATTATTTTGATAAACCTTCAGGCTGGTATGATTGTAATAATCCTTCCGATTATGGGAAATACAATTGGCAAGTAGTTGTAGCGAGTTTTCATAAATATGGCGTAAATAATGCAAAAGGGAATACTTTTTTACCGCATTTTGATACTCCTTCTTGTATTCAAAATCGATTCCATTTTAATTTAGTCGGCGAAACATATATTTTTACAAAATACTGGAGTGCCCCATCTGTAAAATCGACGGTGAAAGATTATCTGACCGCAGCATGGAACAGAAAAGACAGTTACAATCTGTTGACTTCCGAAGGTACCGAAAATCATACTAATATGACTCGTACTTCGGCATACCTCTATGCTCAAATAGCTCGAGATAGTTTCCCAACTCTTTTTCCGAATGCACAATCACGAATGGATAGTGCTAAAATATGGATTAAGAATTGGTCAAAAAGCATATATGCATTTGGTACAGGTGAGTGGAATTCAAGTACATATATACCTTACAGCGTAATCGGTTGGTTGTCGTTATACGATGGTGCAAAAGACATTGAAGTTAAAAATGCTGCCAGAGCGGTTCTCGATTATTATGCCTGTGAACTTGCATTACATTATACCCAAGGATTAACGGGTGGCTACGAATCTCGGAATGGTTCTGGATACGAAAGTATTGTTACTCAAAGCGACTATCTAGCTTGGTTGTGGTATGGTAATAGTCCAAAAAAAATCTCATTTACAGCCGGTGCACAAAACGAGGCAGCTTCACAAATAATTTATGCAGCAGCTTCCACTTATCGCCCACCTATAGCAGCACTAAAACTTGCTAACAAACAACTCACAAAAGATGTGATGTACTATAACAGCAAAGGTGAGTATTTACTCAATAATCCCGGAGTAATAAAACAGACTTTTTACATTGGTAAAAGTTACACTTTAGGAGCTGCATATTTACCTTATGGAGGTTTTGTAGGTGGCGACACTCAAATTCAAGCTTGGAAATTTGTGGGACAAGTAACTCCAAATGAAACAACTACTGCCAAAACAGCCAATATTATTGTAGGTTATGGTTCGAAAGAATGGAATAAAGCACGAAACAGAATGCCGTGGGATCAACTTGTACATCATAAAAATGTATTGATACAGTTAACAAAAGTGCCGGCAAATTACACTGCGCTAACAAATCAGGTTATATCAACGGTTAATCAATGGAAAACCAGTTGGACAACAGATTTTGCGAAGCGTTTTCCCGGCGAGAATAAGCCCAATCCCGTAAATTATTCAACAGCCGATGTGGTGAATACCAATATATCGTATATGGCTGTTTGGAAAAAAAATAGCACAGTAACCACAGTAACAAATGGAAACGTTGTTTTCTACGAAATGGACTTGAATTATGCTGCTATTCGATCGATTGCCCAAACAGCACCAACTGTAATTGCTGCTGCTACTGATAATTATGGATTGAAAGATGCAGCAGCTTCAGGTTTGTGTGGATTAATTTTAGAAGTAGCATCGAAACAAGACTACAGTAGTTTTTCTGCTTTTCAATCAGCTATTATAACTAACTCGTCACTGAATAAAACGGATATCGCTACCGATAAAATAGTTTACACCAGTGCTTTGGGCGATGTTATTTCAGTGCAATACAATTCGTCCGGAAGTTTTACCGAGCCACTTTACGATTGGGGTTATGGTCCCGTTACACCTCAATTGTCGCAAACCAGCCCACCATTTATTCAACCAACATGGCCTACAGGCGAAGGATGTGGAAGATTAGCTACCTGGACTGTTAATGGAAAACTTGTTGACCTGACTACTAAAACTTGGGCTATTTTTGAAGGACCACATTTTTCATTAAAAAACTCCATACTTAAAATAGACGATGGTTCAGCAGATAGTTTAACGATTGATTATTCTGGTGTGCTACCGATTTTCAAAGTTGGAACAAATACAAACGTTGAAAATATTAACTCAGGAATTGGCTCACTCAAATTATACCCAAATCCAAGCAAAGGAATACTATATTTAGAGTTGATAAACGCTTATTCAGGAAGAGTCTCAATTCAATTGATTGATTTAACAGGAAAGAAAGTCAGGATGTACTCTAAAGAAAAAATATGCGAAAAAGCTGTTTTTAAAATTTCCACATCCTCCATTACACCTGGAATTTACCTTGTGAAAGTGAAAGTAGGGAATGATATTGCCACTCAACGTATTCAAATTAATTAATATTGTGAAAAATATCAATTGCCGTCCCATTTTAGGGCAGTTAAGAGAATAAAATACGTTATGATTTAGCCAAAACAACAATTGTAATTTGGCTAAATCCTTGTTTAAAAGATCATTTTATTCGGCTACTGAAAATTTCATTTTAGCCAATTAATATAAAATATAAAATTGTATTTTTCACACAACTTAGACAGAAACTCTATGCTGTTAAGGTAATTGAATGTCTTTATCGTTTTATATTTAATACAGTTATTTTCTATTTTTTTTTAAAAACAATCTTAATTCATTTATTAGCATGAAAAAATTCAACATTTTTCTAGTCATATTTATCTTGCTCAATATTAGCACGATAACAAGTTTAAAAGCACAGTGGACTTCGATTCCTACTACTGGAATTGAAAATACTTGCAATGTAGGCAAAGTATTTGCCGATGGAGTTGATTTGTATGCTTTTGTAAACAACGGAGGCGTGTATAAATCAATTGACTCTGGTGCTACTTGGGCATTATTCAATACCGGTTTACCTACATCCGGAACTCCTGCCGCACCTACTGCGATTTACGCATTTTGTGTTAGCTCAGATGGGCAAAAGATTTTTGCAGCAGTGAACAAAGATGGTATTTATGTGAGCGACAAAACAACTGCAAACTTTACAAAAGTGGGTACAGTTCCTTCATTGTCTCAGAATTTTACTTCGTTGGTACAAATGAATGATATTTTGTACTTAGGAACCGCGGGAAACGGTGTGTATAAGTGTATTAATCCTCTCACAACTCCGGTATATACCCAAATAAATTCGGATGGTGGCACATCTGTTAAAGAACTAGCAGTAGATGAAATTGGTGGAGTCAAACGCTTGTATTCAGCATGTGATGTTATTGATGGTTTTTATGTGAAAAACAACACCGATGATGCGTGGGTTCAAAAGGTTGTACGAAATATTACTGCAACCCCAACGGCTACACATCCCAAAGGAAGATCGCTCATTGCAAAAAATGGAACAGTAATTCTGGGTAGTGCTGATAAAATTAATGGACTTATTTATATCGGTCAAACAACTGACTTTATAACCTATACTTTTGTAAAAGCCGATTCATTAATTGTTAGCAGTAACACGAATTCTATTACTTTTGATGGCAATTACATTTATGCCGCCAATGGCATAGGTATTTGGAAATCAACCGATATTATGGCTGCTCCTTCTACGCCTATAACTTTTACTCAATTAAAAACGGGTCTTCAAAGTCCTCGTGCCTCTACACCTTATATTACACATACCTCTGATGGTAAATTATTTGCAGCACAAGCTACTGGGGGTTATTTAAGCACTGATAATGGACTTACATGGACTCGAAAATTAGATGAAAAATTCAATACTCCTACCATTAATGGATTTAAAGAATATGGCGGTAAACTTTATGCATTGACAAGCAGTGGCATCTATGTATCTGCTGCTGGAAATGGTACTGATTGGGAAAAATTTGGCAATGGAATTAACAGTAGTGTTTCCATGTGGGGTTTGTCATTTGGAGGACTAGGAACTTATGCAACAACAGATGGTGCTCTATTTAAATTGGATGGATCTAACAATTGGAATTCAGTTACAATTGATTTTAATGGGTTTAATCAGGATCACCCTGCAAGCGCTTCAATCGTTGATTTAGGACAATTTTACAATGGCACAAAAACTTGTCTTTTTGGAAGTAACTGGCGCTCAGCAGGAATTTTCCGTTTTGATGGAACAAAGTGGGACATTTTTACACAAAATACCCAAACAACTATATCGAGTAGTAGTACAGCCGGGGATACGGGTGTTGGATTAAAAACAGAAATAATATTAAACGACAGTGCACAAACAATAATTGCAGGGAAATTCTTATATGATCAATCTGAAAATGTGTTATTGGCGATGGGAAAAGCTGTAGTCCTGATTTCTACTGATTTCGGTGATACCTGGAATTGGAGAATGAAAGGCTACAACCATAAAATTAGTCAAAGTAATATCAGAGCAGCCGAATTCAAAACAATAGATTCTAAAAAATACTTATATATTTCAACTGACAATACATTTGCAGGTACATGGAATATGGGAAGATCACAATATGGATCAGGACAAACTGCTGGTATTGATTCAATTGGATTAAAGTGGGAAAAATTACCAGCTACTTCAGGTTCAGAAACTTCAGATATTATTGTTTACGACGAATCGCCTTTAATGATCATGCGATGTACTACTTCATCAATAAAGATTTCAACAGATGATGGATTAACCGGAAGATCTTTCCAAACTGGATTAGCTGCTACGAATATTACAAATGGTGCAAGTCTGGGTAAATTTGGCGATTATGTACTTTTCGGTACGAAAGCAAATGAGATATTCCGTTATAACGTTAAGGCAGCTCCAGCTTTTACAGCTACTTTACCATCAGTTAGTGGAGCTATAACAGCTTCAATTTTAAAAGCGACTTCTACCATGCCGGGGAAAATCTATTTTGTGGTCGTTGCAAATGGCTCTACAGCTCCAACGGTTGCTCAAATTGTAGCAGGAAAAGATGCTGATAACGCCACACCTGTATCTGCAGGAAATATTGCAGCAGTAAATTCAGTTGAAGCAACTTTGCCAATTAGTGCGTTAACTGATAATAGTGCTTATACTTTATATACTGTAGCCGAAAGTGAAACCATCCTTTATTCGGGCATTACTTCATTAGACTTTTCAACATCCGGAGGTAGCGTTGTTACAGGCGTAAATACTGTAAGTAATGAGATTTCAATATATCCTAATCCAACAAATGGGATAATTCACATTAATGCCAATATTAATTCTTCCACAATGGTTAAAGTGTTCAATATGCAAGGCGTTGAGATTAAGAATATTACTGGAATAGGTCGCTTCCAAATTGATTTATCAGATTGCCCACAGGGTGTATATGTAATTAAAGCCGGAAACAATTTTTACAAAACGGTTAAACAATAATTCAACTGAATATTATTTTAAAGAGTGTGTCCTTTTGGGACACTCTCTTTATTGGTCATAGGCGTACTTTAGCACAAAGGTGTAGGTGAATCTGATCCTAAGTTCCTTTATAGTTTCATACAATAAAAAAGTAATAAACTGATTGCCAAGGTGAAAAACACGTGGAAAAGACACTACACAAGTGAATGCAGAAATCAACTTAGTTGAACTTTACAATGCATACAATAAAAAGAACATCAATAAAAAAAGCCTGTGTATTTCTGCAATAATTTCTAGCTTTTACGAATAAATATGGCAAATATATTATACTGGCAAAGAAAAAGAATACAGATTAGAAGAGCATGCTTTGAGGATTGGAAGTTATGCTCAACCAATGTCAACTGATATATATTTTGTCCAATAAAGTAGACAGATTTTAGCTAATTGTAAATAAATAGAACATTGATTTTTTTAGTTACTTAGAGAAAAAAAAATCGGTTAAGGTTATTGAATGTCTTTTTCGTCTTATTATAAAACAGTTACCAATTATTATTATTATAAATTTTTAAAACCCTTTATTAAAATGAAAAAAATTAACATTTTTTTAGCAGTGTTTATCATGCTCAACATTAGCATGATAACAAGTTTAAAAGCACAGTGGACTAATGTTCCGACTACCGGAATTGAAGGTACTTGCAATGTAAGCAAGCTATTTGCCGATGGCACCGATATGTATGCTTATGTGAAAAACGGAGACGTGTATAAATCGACTGACAATGGTGATACCTGGTCTATCTTCAACACGGGTTTACCAGCCAATGTGGCTATTGTGGCTTTTACGGCAACTCCCACCAAAATTTATGTGGCTGCCGACAAAAATGGAATTTATGAAAGCGATAAAGCCACTGCGGGTTTCACAAAACTCGGTACAGTGCCTGTCCTTACAAACAGCTTTACCAGTTTGGAAAACATCAAAGGCACCTTATATTTGGGAATAAATGGTAAAGGTGTATACAAATGTGTTATCTCAACCGCTGCCTACACCCAACTTACTTCGGGACTGGCAAACAATGCTGTGGTTATGACCTTGACTACCGATTCCATTACAGGTGTTGGTCGTCGTTTGTATGCCGGTGTGGCAACTGACAATGGTTTCTATGTAAAAAACGATTTAGACGACACATGGGTGCTGAAAACTATCTCAAACGAAATAGTGGCGACCAACAAAGCTCAGGTTCGTTCCATTTTTGCCAACCAAGGAAAAGTTATTCTGGGTGGCTCATCATCGACTAGAGGTTTGCTTTACAGTGGCTCCACAACCGATTTTGTTACGTATACATTTACCAAAACCGAAACCAACTTGCCCCTCGATCAGCAAATTAACGCGGTAACATTGGTTGGAAATACCATTTATGTTGGCAACTCTCGCGCGGTTTGGAAATCAACTGACATTACTCTGCCTGGCATTACATTTTCTCAAGTTGCCAATGGTCTGCAAAGTCCACGTGCATCTACTCCTGACTTGATGGTGATCAATTCGGAACTCTGGGCTGCACAAGCCTCCGGAGGCTATATGAGTAGTAACGGTGGAACTTCGTGGACTCGCAAACTGAATATGCCAACAGCAACCACTATCACCGGATTTAAAGAAAATGCAGGTAAACTATATGCCAACACATCAAGTGGCATTTACGAATCGGCTTTGGGCGATGGTAGTGACTGGTTGAAATTTGGAAACGGAATTAATGGTAGTGTACCACAGTTTGGTTTGGCGTTTGGTGACTTAGGTACATATGCCACCTGTGATGGAGCTCTTTTCAAACTGATTGGAAGCAATTGGGAATCTGTAAACGTGGAAATCGGGCCTCGTTCATTTAATCATCCTATATATGGGGCTATGAGTGATATTGCACAATTCAAAAATACGGCAGGTGTAACCCGTCTTTTTGGAAGTTATTGGTCTTCGGCAGGTATTTATCGCTACGATGGACTTAATTGGGCTTTATATTCAACATATACTGCTACTGAAAACTCTGATGGTCTTTTTGAAAGTGGTACTGATTCAGTAGGACGAGTCATTGCCAGATTCTTTTTATACGACCAAGAAGCGAATATGCTCTTCAGTTTATCTAAAAACAGGTTGCAAATTTCTAAAGATTTTGGCAATACCTGGACATGGCGCATGGGGGCAACAACTGCAGCAACCCCTTCCGGTTATACTTTGACTCTTGGTTCAACTACAGTACGTTCTGCAGTGTTAAAAACTATTGGAGCACAAAAATTCTTATTCATGGGCACCGGCAAAGAAAGTTCAGCTTGGGCGATGGGTAAATCTGAATATGCACCTGATTTAACTGATAAAATCGGAACGAATTGGACGAACACTTCTACAGGCAATAATAATGATGTAAGAGATATTATCAATTTTGAGAATACACCTATACTTGTAATACGTGGTACAAGTGCCGGCACTACTAATTCTGTTAATATTTCAACTGAAAATGGGATAAACGGGAAAGCACTGGAAACCGGAATTACCGCCACCAAATCCAGTATTAGTTGTCTTGGACAGTTTGGTGACTATGTGTACTTAGGAACAAAAACCAACGAAATACAACGTTACAATGTGAAGGCTGTACCAACATTTTTGGCAACTGCACCTAATGTCGGTTCAATAACTACTACCACAGCGAGCTTAAAAGCAACTTCTTCGG
>JAAFGX010000069.1 GCA_010365115.1 Paludibacter sp. | reverse complement strand
ATTTCAATTATTTAAGCACTACAAATTTATATTCATGTTAAATCGAAATGCTTAATTTTAAAAGAATGAGACTTTATACAGTACACTCAATTATCAATTTCATCATTATAAGAATGTATTGCATGATGTGCCTCCTGATTTTTAATGTAATTACGGACTTTTTCAATCAATGATTCGGAAACAGAAACACCATAATATTCATCCTGCCATTCAAATTTTTCTTTTGTCAATCCTTCCTTATTTATCCAATGTGAAGATTCACCTTTGATCAATTGCATAATGTTTGATATTGTTTGATCTACACCCAACGATACCAGACAATGACAATGTTGTGAATAACCATTTACGAAATCAACAAAAATCCCTTTTTTCTTGGCATTTTCCCTTATATGAAACCAAACTTTGTCTCTAATTTCTTTTGTTTCAAGAAACGGCTCCCTGTTTTTTGTACTCCAAACAAAATGGATGTAAACATTTACAAATGGCATAGCATTATATTTTTATTGTTTAAAATGTACCAACCCACAATCCTATTAAATTTGATTGTTTTGAATCTTTTTGGCTAAAGCCAATACCTTTTTCATATTTCTCAAAGAATGGGCTAAAGCCCAATCCTATTGAACCAAGTCTATTTACTAAGAACAACCTACCAACTACCAACTATTTCGTATATTTCAACAATCTTCTTTGCCACTGTTTCAGCATCCAAACCGCGTTCAACAATCCTGTCTCTCCCATTTGTTCTTTCAGTTTTATCCAATAGCAGTTGTAATTTTTCTGAAATTTCATTTATATCATAACCGGCCAGATAACAACCATCAACATCCTGTATCACTTCGGGCACATCTCCCACCGGAACGGAAACAACCGGACAATTGCAAGCCATGGCCTCTTTAATAAATTGAGGTGAACCTTCTGAGAAACTCGTCATCAATACCACATCCACCGCATTCATTAATAATGCAACTTGTTCTCTTGTATATCCTTTCAATTCCAACAATTCAACACCTTCGAGTTGTGAAACAGATTTTATTGCCAATTCCGGATTCTTGACTTTGTTATGGAATGCACCTGCAAATAAAACATATTTTTTTGAAGCCTCCAACTTCAATTCTTTTCTGGCTTCTGTTTTATCTATTGGTTTAAATAAGTCAATATCTACTCCACAGGGTATTAATGAAGATTTACTCTTTTTTCTATTCCCCTCTCCTTGGGGAGAAGGGCCAGGGGTGAGGTGTGCTTTTCTTAAATTCTTCTCCGACACAAAAATATTAGCTGCCGATAACTTAATAGCTATTTTCGACAAGCGGAATACGTTGTCATCATTGATATCGCTACCGTGGTAGGTAGTAACAACAGGAATTTTTCGTTGCAAATTTGCCAATAAACCCGATAGACCATAATGAGCATGAATTATATCGGGTTTAAATGCCTTTACTTTCTTCTTCAACAGCCGAAAATTCTTCAAATAACCAATCAAGCCCTTTCCTTCAACCGTATAGAAATCAATCTCCACTTCTTCCCTTTTCAAAGCTTCCGCCTGATCGGTTATAAAAGGAGCAATGTGTCCGGAATTTTTACTGCAAACAATTAATACTCTCATTTAATTCTATCTTTAATCTTTTTTGCAGGAATTCCACCCACAATAGTATAAGGCTCAACATTTCTATTAACCACTGTTCCTGCTCCAACTATTGCCCCTTTACCTATAGTTATTCCGGGTAAGATAATTACACCAGCCCCAATCAACACATCATCTTCAATAGTTATGTCAGCTTCAAAGTGAGACTCCGTAATTAATTTTCCGGGGGAATAATGGTGAGAATAAGCAATAATCTTGCATTGCTGAGCAATAGCTACATCGTTCCCAATCTTTATAGTTGAATTACCCGCACTTAGAATAGAACCAACACCTATCAATCCATTATTACCAATTTCTATAGTGCCTTTTGCAACACTAATAACACAGTTTTCCCAAATCTTAAATTTACTACCAATTTTAATCCTGTATGGATTACCAACAATTTTTACACCCGGTTTAATAAACGAACCTTTCCCAATAGCACCTATAAAAGGTTTGCGTAGATAATGGAAAACTATATCGCGAATTCGATTTAGTATTTTTATAAATAAATCAAGATAATTCATCTAAGCTATTAAATTAAAGTATATGAATATTTACTATCGCATAAAATGAGAATAACCTTATTGACATATTTTATCAATATAGGGTTCTAAGTTATTCTTCACAATATTCTTCCAAGTATTTTCTTTGTAAATCTGTTTTATTTCTTCCGAATTTAAGCTATCCTTTCTTTTCAACAAGCTTTCTAAGCCCTGTGCAAAAGATTCAGCATTATCTTCTATTAATTCTCCTGCAATATTTTGTAAAGCTAACTCATTTTCCAATGTTCTTGTTGCAATAACGGGCATACCTGCCAACAGATATTCATACAACTTAGTAGTTGGCTGACAGGTGTAACCCCCTACAATAGGTATATACACTACCCCAATATTACATTTTTCAAATAAAAATGCTACTTCATCGTGGTTCTTTCTGCCATGAAAAGTGACAATATCTTTAAGCTGAAAATGATCGATGCTATCTAACAGTTCCGTTTCAACTTCTTTACTTCCAAAGCCAACAATATGATATTCAATCTGGACATCTTTGTTTCTTTTTAAAAACACGGACAACCCATTTATAGTTTCAGTAATATTTCGACCCTGTAAAGTACCGATATAAAAAAGTTGAAGTTTTTCAAATGATTTTGTAGGTAGCAACATTTCTTCGGCACCAAGCGGTAAAATATGACATTTTTCCTCTGTTAAATTCAGAAGCTTACTTAGACTGCATGAAATAACTGATACTCTTTTAAAAAACAAGGAAGATAACTTAATCTTTAGATTAAAAACTGAAAAGGGTTTTGTTCCCAAACGTACATCTCCGGTTCGGACATCCATTATAGTCTTCCGAAAAAGATTACTTAAGCGAATCAACAAACTACCTTGACAATCAACTAAAAACAATAAATCAAAATTTTCAAGACGAATAAGTTTATTAATAGTTGAAAGATAAATCCAATATCGTTTCAGTTTATTATATGCAACAGGAATATAATGAATATTTACCCCTTCCAATTCTCTTCGCTTATGCCCCGCATCAAAACCAATATAATGCACTTCATATTTCGATTTATCCAAATACTTACAATACATATAAGTATCGGTATGATAACCGAATTGCGAAGTGATGGATATTAAAATTTTCTTTTTCATGTTCTGAATGGATAGTTAGGAATAGCTATTAAGAAAATCATTGTGGCTTATCTTCAACAGCTTGTGGAAACATACTTATATAAGGAGTAGGTGCTGGTTTTATATTCTTCTTTAATTTATACTGATAATTAGAGTAATGGACAAAATAAATTATTAAAAACATAAAGGCAGGTGTACGAAAAATAAGACCTGTATATAAAAAATACTCCCAAGCAACTATAGCAATTAAAAGCCAACGGACACGTTTAGTCTTTATTCGCCAAAGCAGTGAAAAGAAAAACAAAGTAGTTGTAATTACGCCCATATAACCTGAAGTAACATAGGATTGAAATACCCCTGTTGCAGAACCTTTGTGATTCAAGCCAAGTCCAAGTTTACTAAAACTGTCATAATCAGAAGCATACATACTTGAAAACCCGATTCCAAACCAATCATTCTCAGTTAAAGACTCATTGGAATTCCATTTATCCCACAATGCTAAAGTGGCTCCTCCTCGTCCTTGTGCTTTCTTCTGATTTTTTATCGACTGGTCGCCAAATTGATATTTCTCAGCGTAATCAAATGTGTAATCAATATCAAAACTTCCCCACACTACGTTTTCTGGATTTAAAGTAGGAGTTAAACGAACCCCTAAGTAAAAGACAAAAGGGGCCATAAGTAATACAAACCACATCTTTTTATCTAGTTTCAATCCAGGCACATAGAGCATAAATCCAGCTATTACAATTGGCATTATAAACCAAATGGCACGTTTACCGGCAAACAAACCAATTAGCATAAGACCAGCAACAAAAATCCACTCTTTCTTCTGCAAAACACCTTGCTTGACAAACCAAAGGGAGATAAATCCTAAAATAGGTATGGTTGTACCTGGTGCTCCGCCCGTATGACTTATAGAACCAACTATGCTTTCAATATGTTGTCCTCTAAAAATAAATATTTTAGCAAGTGTTATAACGATTTGCATTAAAAACACATCATAAATAAAAAGATTCAATTTTTCCGTATCTGCATTTTTATATTGTATTTCCCTACGGACTAAAAACCACAAACAATAAGCAATCAAATACCTCGAATACTGACTAAAAATAATGGTTAAACCATCATTATTGTTAAATGCAGAGATGGCATAAAAGAGACTAAAAAGAATGAAGAAAAAAGTAATAAGACCATCCCCTTTTTTAAATTTCTTAAATACATTTTGTTTATTACACAACCACAAAGTAATCAACAATGTAGCAATTTTGTAAAAATCTTGTATATTCTTACCCAAAAAAGCAAAAATGGCGGGATAAAACAAAAAAATGACAAATATATACAACTTGTTTTTCTTGTATTTATTAAGTAAATAAATTAAGGTTACCAACTCTACAAAATAAAGTTGAAAAAGTTGAAAAAGAGTAGTATTAATTAGGGGTAAAAACATAGACTAAAATTTAATTCTCTTTACTATTCTAACCAGTTTATAGATAAATTTATCAACCGTTGATACCCAACTTAAATTCCACAAATGAATGGCATAAGTATTTTCGGTTGCATAAGTATTAAATTTAGAAATATCATCTCTTTTTAAGTACGGAAACGGATAAAAATAGTCAAAAGGATAAATATTAATTTCTTCTTTTTGTATATAATTAATGTACAATGGAGTAATTAAACGAGGAATAACTAATTTGTCTATATCTTCCAGATTAAAGTTCAATACATTGTAATTATCTAAAATTATCTTTATGAAATCATCATTTCTGGTTGACCCAATCACGCAACAACCAACTACATCTTCTTCCAATGTTTCCCATCCAAAAAAACAGATATTATTCAATAGATTATCTAGTGAGCGAACAAGAAACATATCCGTATCCAAATAGACTCCTCCTTCGTTGTACAAAGCCCAGAATCGAACATAGTCGCTTACAAAGGCATATTTTTTTGCTGCATAAGCAGCTTTGACGAAAGGGATTTCCATAGGAGAATTGCTTTCATTCCACAAATAGAATTCATATTCAGGCAAATGAACTTTCCAAGTTTCAATGCACTTTAAAACCAACTTTGGGAATGGCTTCGGTCCGAACCAACAATAATGTATTTTCTTAGGAATCATCTTTTATATTTGTAATTCATAATTTAGAAAATTAGCAATCAACTATTTTTTATAGAGTTTTGCCAAAATCCTAAATAATAACCAACCTAACTTCGATTTATCAATATTCCTGATTCCTCGATATTTTAGCAGCAACAAATAATCTTCTTGCATTCGAAGAGGCATATATTGATTCAACACATTCTGGCGTTCAATTTTACAGAGCTCGGAATTATTGTTACTTATTCCATTATTATCAAAACAAGCAATATCAATATCCACGTATTGCAAAGATACGTCATTAAAACCTACTGTTTTGAAAAAAAATGCCCAATCAGCGACTATTTTTAAGTTTTCATCATACAAACCATATTTCTCGAACAAACTTCGTTTTATAAATGAAGCTTGATGTTTAATAATGCTTGAATAAATATCCAAAAAAGTGGCATGAGATTTACCTAAACTTTTACCTACAATTTTGCCGTCGAACAACACTACTAAATTACCGTAAATAATATCTGATTGAAGGTCTTGCGAAAATACTCTTTCTAAAACAGTTTCATTTACAAAGTAGTCACCTGCATTTAAAAATAAACAGTATTCACCGGTGGCTTTTAAAATCCCTTTGTTTTGGGCATGATACACGCCATTGTCCTTTTCGCTTACCCAATAAAACCTCTCCCCCAGCCCCTCCCCATTAGGGAGGGTAGCATTAGCAAATTGTTCAATGATATCAACACTCGTATCAGTACTTTCTCCATCAATTATGATTTGTTCATAATCAGTGAATGTTTGCACAGCAATACTATCCAGTGTTTTTTTTAAACCTGAAGCATCATTAAAGTTTATGGTAATAATAGAAAGGCGCATCATTTTATTAAATATTTCAATCAAATTAAATAGAAAGTTTATATAGATATCTCGTGGGAGATTAACAATCTTATAGCATTGAATGGACTATTATATTTGTTGTAATACTCCAAAGCTCCATTTTCTAGTTTTGTCCGTAATGTGTGATTATTAGTCAATTCTTCAATGGCATGTTTTATATCTTCTATTTTATCTGACACAAAGTAGATATTTTCACCATGAATTAATGGAATAGGAAGTTCATTAACAAATTGAGTGGATATGATAGCTTTACCCATTCCCAGAAATTCAGGAAGTTTCCAACCATGACACAAGTGATATGCAGGAGTATTAAAAACAACAGACGATTGCCTTATCTTATTGTAGTATAGATTATAATCTATAGATGCACTTATTAACACATCGAGATATTCTTTATCTACTTCACTATCTGGCAATAAACCTCCTTCAAATTCAATCAAAGATATTGATTTACAAGCACGAATAAAACTTGCTCTTAAACGATTCGTTTTTTCTTGCCCTTTCCAAAAAGTACTAATAAAAAAAATGTAATTAGATAATGATATAACATCATTCTTAACTTCATTTTTTCTTTTACAAGTCATCAAGTAACGCGAGATATACATTTTAGAGCCAACAGTACGATTGAAGCATTTTAAATAATTAAAAAATGCCATTGTGCCTGCAAATGGTTTATTCCAAACTTTCATTGCGAAATTTGGAGCACAAGCAACGACTTTGTTGGTGTAACCAAATCCAGCTCTATAATTAACCTTACCATATACATCACACCAATTATGAAATTCATTTTCAATATTTGGAGCATCAGCAAAGTCAATCACAAATTTTCTTGCATCCTTGCCATTTATTATTACAAAAGCAAAAATATGAGTCTCTGAAGTATAGTTTAAGTTTTTAAATAATTTTGACGAGAATATTAAATTCTTACCAAAATACTTTATCAATCCGTTTATATAGTACGATGAATAATAAAAATTACAAGCAGGATCAACAATTACTTTATACATTATCTATTTTTATTTAGTTATAAAATATATAAATTTATACTTTTTTTTACGAGAACAAATCATTATTATAAAAAAAATGATTTTCATAATTTTTATGTATAAAAACGCATTCAAAATAGCATTGTTAATGACATGGTAAGAGAGCTTACCACCTATAGTCACCTGAAACAAAACGCTGCTTTGACCATTCTTGAGTTAATACACTTTGGCCATCTCTCCATTTTATTGCGCAACGGAGGCGCTCCGATAATCCAATCAACTCTCGAGAGAAGTATGAATATATTTGCAACAATATTTACCCTTCCATCAGTACTACCACCATCAATTATTACCTGTTCGTAATCGGTAAAACTTTGCACAGCAATACTATCCAGTGTTTTCTGTAACCCAATGGCATCGTTGAAATTTATAGTTATTATGGAAAGTTTAGTCATATAATTCATTAAAATTAATCTGATTATAATTCTTTCCTTCAGGTAAATTAGGGATTTCTAAATTCCAGTTCGATAACATTAATTTCAACTTATTATCAGACTCGTAAACATAGACACCATGTAAATCAAAATAACTACGAGCGCTATCTTCATTTACAATTACAGGAATTCCAGCGATAATAAATTCTATGATTCTGGTAAGTGCTCCTGTTGTTGGAGGTTGATGTATGAGTAACGCATCAGTTTTTAATAATTCTTTTTCTAATTCTTCAGTTGAAAGTTCGCCCATAAAATGGACATTTATATCTCTATCATCAATACAAAATTTCAAACTTTCTGTGTTATAACCACCTACTATAAGCTCTATATTTTCAAAAAAGTTATTCTTAAAAAAAAGAATTCTATTTTCCATCCCGCTTCGTGTGGGTGGATTAACAGCTGAACCTAGAAGTAAAATTCTTTTTAATGAATTTCCTTTCCTATTTTTTCTTCTTTCTCTTATTGAGCTCAGATGACTTTCTAATTCTAAAGTCGGATAATAAGGAAGATAATCTGCATTTATACCAAATAATCTAAACAAGTGAGTTTCTTCTCTGGAGATAGCATAAACCTTATCGCATTGTTTCAATACGTTTATTTCTCTTTTAAATTCAGCAGGAGAGATCTTACCAGAAATCATAGATTTTTGACCTGGCACCAATGATTCTAAATTATGGGGAAAAGCTAAAATAGTTTTACCATATTTTTTTGCAAAATAAGGTAAATAATAGAAATTATCACGTGTGCTTTCCCAAATGAATATATCGGAATCGTTACTAAAGAAAGCATGCAATTGTGGAATTCGGATGGCAAGATGTTTCCAAAACTTGAGAAATACCTTTAACGACTTCCAATGTCTAAAACCATAAACAAGATATAGTACTTTTAGAGCTTCAAACAAATTTAGTACTAAAAATTTATAATGTACAGCATCGCTAAATAAAATTACTTCAATATTATTCTCAGCAAGTATTTCAGCCAACTGAGCTGTACGTTTCTCACCTCCGTGTCCCCATGGATTAGCAGGATAAATTGAATGATAAAGCATCTTCCTCATATTCTATTTAGTAATTAGCTTATCTAACCTTCTTAATAATCTAACGATGTAATAATGTAACTTTTTTATATATTTTGAATTAATTTTTTGCCAAAGAATATAAGTATCATCTTGCTCAATCCTATTAAGTTTTACATAATCTATTAATACTCTTTTTGCGAAACAACTAGATAAGACTCTATTCCTTTCATTTAAATCTAACTCTTTTCCACTATCAGAAAAACTTATTCCATCCAAACCATATTTCACAAATATAAAATTAAAATGTTTATAAGTACAATTATTATTAATTAGAAAACGAATGTTTAACTCCCAATCTGAAACTATTTTATAATTTTCATTGTAATTCCCAAATTGTGTAAATAAAACTCGTTTATATAGAAGCGACTGATGACATAATGAACCATGGTATAAATAATTAAAACTTATTTCATCTGGATACTTATGTAATTCCTCAACTCCATTTAAAACAAACATTGCATCAAAACAAACTATATCAGCAATAATCTCATTTGAAAAAGCATTAGCCAAAACATTTTCATCATATAAAATATCTCCAGAATTAAGAAACAAACAATAGTCTCCTTGAGCCAATTTAATTCCTTTATTCATCGCATTATATATCCCTTTATCCTGCTCAGATACATAAAGAATAGATTGTTTTGATAATTTAGAAAAATTTTCAATAATTTCAACACTATCATCACTACTTCCACCATCAATAATTATATATTCATAGTCAGTGAAGGTTTGTGACTTTACGCTCTCTATGGTTTTATTTAGTCCTAGTGCATTATTAAAATTAATAGTGATGATTGAAAGCATTCCTAATCTTTTTTAGATTTGTTTTTAATACTGTTTTTATATATAATAAAAAAAATGCTACATTATTTTCTTTCACTGCAAGCTTCCATAAATATGACAGATCATCTCGTGAAGCACATTCAGCTAAACTTTGTAAAATCAATTTTCTTCTTTCATTATAATACTCGTAATCTTTGAATCTATCAATTGTTGAAAGTTGAGCCTCAAAAAGTCGAATAGAATCATTACCATTATTCGCATCGTGTAATCTGTAGTAACTTAGAAATTCATTTAAATGAATTATTTTATACTTTGATGCGATTTTTAACGCTAAAAAATAATCTTCCACCCAGATAGACTCGTCGTACATACCCATCTCTAAAACTACATTGGTTCTATATAACCAACTTGATGATTTAGGCCAAAATTCCAAATGAAACAATTCCTTGAAAATAGATCCACTTTTAAATTTAGAAATATCCTCTTTAATAATTCTCTTCGCTTTTTCTAATACTAAATAGGTATTTGTAAATACAAATCCTATATTTTGATCAGTTTCAATTAATCGAATACATTTTTCTATAAACTTGGCTTCGAGATAATCGTCACCAGCATTCATTTTTAAATATTCTCCAGTTGCCTCTTTAATACCTTTATTACAGTTTCTAACAATACCTTGATTTTTTTCAGCGATCAAAAGTTTTGAATGTGTAAAAATATCTGAATTTTCAATAAGCCAATTTTTACAAATTGCGACTGTATCATCTGTTGAACAATCATCTGTAATTATAAGCTCTATATTTGAGTATGTCTGCAACTTGATGCTTTCAAGTGTTTCGAGGATAAACCTTGATGAATTGTAAACAACAACGACTATACTAACCAAATCTTTAATAATTTCTTGCATTAAAACTAATAATTTGTTTTGAAATAACAGTATAATTTGAAAATTTGAAAATTTAAGAATAATGCTTTGTAACGTAGTTTCTTCTTTAACGATAATTCATTCAGTTTTTCCTTACATAGCGAAATATAAATATCGTTATATGACTTTTTAATTAATAACTTTATGGTCTTAATATTTTCTTTTGATAAAAGCTGTTTCTTACTATAGTATAACCTAGCTGTTTGAATTAACCTTGCAATTCGTTGCCATTCAAAATTAACAAGAACTGAATTATCAAATTGATTATCTCTTAGTAATCTAACTAATTTATAATCTAATTCTATATAATAAAACTGTCTCAGTCCTAATTTTTTTGTTGTTGCATTTGGATGTTGTAAATAATAATATTGACCTTTCGAGAAAACCACCTTATTACATTTCAAAAATCTCAATCTGGCAGAATATTCAACTGAAAAACCATCTTCATCTGATTTTATTTCTTTTATTATGCTAGCTCTCCATAAACCGACACCATGTATTTGCCAATCAAGACTTAACTCGACGGCCTTTTTGTTCGAAAGGATGATATCATAATCATTATTATAAGGTCCAATCCGATGAGACTCCTTACCATCAACTTGGATAAATAACAATTCTGGCAAACATAAATCAGCATTAGTTTCGATTATTCTATTATAAGCATTTTCCAAAAAATCAGTTGAAATATAATCGTCGCTATCTAAAGAAAATATAAACTCTCCTTTGGCAAGTTCAACTGCTTTATTGAATGGAACAGCATGCCTGCCCGAATTTGGTTGTGAATACACCTGTATTCGTGGGTCTTTATCAGCAAATTCATTTAAAACAAGCAAACTACCATCGGTCGACCCATCATTGATACAAATTAATTCCCATTGTGAAAAAGTTTGATCAATGAGAGATTGAATGCATTTTCTTAAATACATCTCTGTATTAAAGACAGCCATAACAACTGATATTAACGGATTACCCTGCATTAATAGAATTTGTTTATTAAATCTACAACTTTTATAATTTCAACATTTGTCATAACTGGACTTATAGGCAAACTCAACTCTTGGTTATGAATTTTCTCCGTAATAAGAAAACTGAACTCATTAAAAGCTTTATAACAAGTCTGTTTATGAGGCGGAATAGGATAATGAATCAAAGTTTGCACTCCATTTTCAATCAAATATTGTTGTAACTTATCCCTTTTGCTTGTTCTTATTGTAAAAAGATGAAACACATGTGCATCCCAATCATTGATTATTGGCAAAATAATATCTGGATGTTTTATATTTTCTATATAATAACGGGCAAAAGATCTTCTTCTATCTGTATCCTCATCAAGATATTTCAATTTTACATTCAAAATAGCAGCTTGTATTTCATCCAACCGACTATTTAAACCTTGATAATCGCACACATATTTTTGTGTTGAACCATAGTTAGCCAATGCACGTACAACCCCAGCCAATTCATCATCACCAGTAGTTACTGCACCACCATCGCCCAAAGCACCTAAATTTTTTCCAGGATAAAAGCTATGTCCCGCAGCATCTCCTATGGATCCAGTCTTTCTCGGCTCTTGGCTCATGGCTCTTAGCTCTGTATAAACACATCCATGCGCTTGTGCATTATCTTCAATCAGTTTTAAATTATGTTTCTTACAAATTTCAGCTATTCTTTCAGTATATGCACATTGACCATACAAATGTACAATCATTATGGCCTTGGTTTTGACAGTAATAGCCGCTTCAATTAAACCGTCATCTATTTGATAAGTAGCTATGTTCGGTTCAACAAATACTGGAATCAAACAGTTATCGGTTATGGCTAAAACAGATGCAATATAGGTATTTGCAGGAACTATTACTTCATCGCCTTGCTGGAGTATTCCCAACTCAATATAAGCTCGCAGAATCAATCTTAGTGCATCCAACCCATTAGCAACACCAATACAGTGCTTTGCACCGATATAGTTAGCATAATTTGCCTCAAAAGTTTTCACTTCATTCCCCAACAAATACCAACCACTATCAATAACACGAGATGTAACTTGTTTTATTTCATCAGCATATTGAGCATTTATCTTTTGGATATCTAGAAATTTTATCATTCATCAAAATTTTAATGTTACTGCACCCATTGAGAGTCCAACACCAAATCCACACAATTGAATATGAAATTCTTTTTGTAGCACCTTTTTTTTACTTGCCCTTTTTAATGCAATCGGTATGGTATTCGACACTGTGTTTCCTCCATCCGAAATGTCAATATAAAACTTTTCAGTTGGAATCTTACATCTTTTTCGCATAAAATTCAACATATACTGATTCGCTTGATGGAAAATAAACAAGTCAATACTTTCGGTAGAACTTTCATTCAGTATGAGATTTTGTTCCACGAGTTTTGGGACTTCAAAAGCAGTAAAGTCAAAAATAGCTTTTCCGTCCATATAAAGAAAATCATCATTTTTAATGAAAACATCGTCTAAATACACATCAAGAGCCTCTTTTTTAGTTTTGTTTCTAAATCCTCCATTTCGAATTATCAAATTTTCGTGTCCACTTCCATCTGTAGCATAAGAAAACTCCTGAATTTCTGCATTCCACAATAAATCATCAATAGTAGATGATACAAGGCTTGCTGTGGCACCATCTCCAAATATCGTTTTATTACTTTTATCAAGAGGGTGGATATTTTTAGTATATGTTTCGGATGTAATAAGCAAAATATTTTTAGCCTGACCTGAAAAGAGCAAACCTTTAGCTAAACCCAAACCATAAATAAAACCCGAACATCCTAAATTAAAATCTAGCGCACCACAATTTTTGCTTAAACCCAATCGGTCTTGAACAATACAAGCTGTGGTTGGAAGAAAATAATCAGGGCTTTGAGTACAAAGTAAAACAAAATCAATCTTACTCCGATCTATATTATACTCATCGAATAACCGTTCGGCAGCTTTCATTGCCATATCACCAGCCGTTTCGTCGGGAGCTGACAAGTAACGATTATGAATACCTGTTTTTAATGCTATTTTATCTACCGACCACTCAGGATGTTGTAGGCTTAGTTCCTCATTAGTTAAACACTTTTTGGGTAAATAATAGCTTATAGCCTGTAAGAATGCTTTACTCATTGGTATTTTGTTGGATGTGGTTATATAAATCACTCGAAGTGTTACAATTTAAGAAATCAGGTACTGACATTTGATACCCAAAATTATCCTTTATCATAACCAAAATAGACATCCCTGTTAAAGAATCGAAGTAATCATTGTCTCTGAAAGGGGTGTCAGGCAGCAATTTAATATCTTCACAATCCATAAATTGTGCTTCCACTTCAGTTGTAAATTTTTGTAAATCCATAGTTTTATTTTTTTACGTTATGAAAATAATTTTAAACTCTAATATTGATTTATAGATTAGTATTAAACTACGATTCCCAATTCATCCAATTGGATGATTAAATACCACAATCTAAATACACTCCTTTATCTAAATCTTATGACCCCCATTAGCAAATACCTTTGTATAGGATAAGTCTCAAGTTTGGTTATCAAAACATCTAGGAATGATGTTTATGGCTGAATTTCCCAAGCATAAAAATCATATAAAACACCTCTTGCTCCAAATTCTTGTTTTTGCGATATCAAACCTTCATTCAAATACATACCATCATCTTCGGTGGAAATTCCAAAATCAAAATATGTTTTTGTAGTTTGATATTTGTCAATCAAGTTCTTAATTAAATAATCTAGTGCACCAATTTCTCTAGAAATTTCACTTGCAGCCATATATTGTGTATGTACAACTGTGTCATAAATATATATTAAAATTCCAGCAACTAATTCTCCTTGGTAATGAGCTAAATGAAGTTTAATATTATCAGGGAAACTCGTTTGCAATTTCCTTAATTCATCTGCTGTATGTACAGCCATTTTTTGATGTTGAGCGAGCAATACACTGTTTTCTAATTCAATAAAACTATCAAAATCAACAGATTCCGACAATTCAACTCCATTTTTCTGAGCCTTAACAACATGACCACGCTTTCCATTCGAAAGTTTAACAATATTTGGCAAATATATAGTGGATGAAATATCTCTTCTATAAAGTTGAGCTCCATTTCGGAATAATGCATATACATCCTCATCGGAAGGATAATGCTCATATATATACGGAATTTTCTTATAGACTAATTTAGTTATGCCATTTTCAATCAAGTATTCTTTAAGAACATCGAAGCAGTTCAACATTTTAGTAGCTTTCATTGATGTATTAGTTAAAATACCACCATAAGTCAATCCGCCGTGTGATCGTACTTCGTTACCATGTAAGGATGCAGGTAATAAAGCTAACAACTTTCCATCATCAAAAAACAATAATGAAAAATCAGTAAATCTATCAGCATGATAATCCACATACGCCCTCATTAACATAAAAGTGCCATTCTTGGACTTTTTTACAAACTCATCCCATATTTTACATTTTTCGGAACTATACTTTTCAATTGTAATCATTCTTCTATTAATTCAGCGTAACCAAAACCATCAAACCCGTAACTATTACCATTGTAGAACATATATGCTTTATCCTTTACTCTTAAAAAAGCTGGGTAACCCTGCATTTGAGAGTCCCAGCCTGAATCTGAAAATTCAAAATTAAGACTCTTCTTTTCCCATTTAAATCCATCAATTGATTCAGCATAAGCCATTTGATATACTATTTCATCACCACCATCGGCATAGAACATTTTATAAATACCATTCTCTTTTACAATAAAAGGTTTGCCTACCCTCACAAATCCGTCGGCAACAGGAACTACAATTTCACCTTTAATGGGTGGAAAATGTATTCCATCTTCTGATTCAAGATAACGTATATCATATTCTGGTATGGTTTTCTTTTCACCTTGTACAAATCTAGCTCCACCAATATAATAGGCAATATATTTATCATCTTGCTTAAGTACAAATTGAATTGCTCTTGTTAACTCTTCGCCAGGAATTCTGTCAAGAATTGGTGTTGTTTGATGTTTTTTGAAGGTTACACCACCATCATGACTTATTATCAAACCTGTAAAATCCAAATGTCGCACTTTAGCCGACAAACTATATCCAGCATAATAAAGTCGCACCTCATTGCCATCAACAAGTAATCCTGTAACTACTACACCATTATCATCAAATGCTCCAGCAGAGCCAACTTCCACTAGCGGCTTGTCATTTACATAAAGCACTTTGCTTGGATTATGCGCGTCCAGTTCAACATACGACGGTCTGCCAACGCCTTGTGCATCTCTTACAGTACCATAAACTCTTATAACATCTTCGTTTACCAACATGGGCAATGGAGCTAAAAATGAATTGTTATCCCAACCATTTAAACCCTCTGGACCGTAAATTAATCCCTTCTTTTTCCATTTCATATCTTAATCTCCTATCTGATAAAATTGTTTAGCGGAAATTGCTACTCTTGTAGCAGGATTTCCCTTATATATACTATTTTCATTCGTCGACTTATTGATTACAGCACCCATTGCAATTAGGTTATCGGGAGCTATGATTATATTATCTGCGATTGAAGCATTTACTCCAATAAATGTGTTATTTCCTATCTCACAAAAACCAGAAATTACAACATGTGATGTTAAAAAGCAGTTGTCATGTATTATAGATTGGTGTCCTATATGATTACCACTCCATAATGTTACATTATTACCTATTATTACAAATGGTTGAAGTGTATTATCTTCTAAAATAAAGCAGTTCTCCCCTATCTTAACATTATGCCATACAAATGACTTTGAAGAAATATAGGATGCACAAGTATAACCCAACGATTTTATTTCGTTAAATATTTTAGTCCTTTGATAATTCAATTGAGCACTCGCCATAGCAATAAATACATCAAAATCACTTGAAGAAAATTTTACAACTAAATCCTCAACAGCTTCAACTGCTAAGCCTTTAAAAGTTTTTTCAGTGATAAGCTCGCGATGAACAGCGAATGCAGCTACTTCATAATCAGAGTCATAGCTAAAGTATTCATGAGCTAAATTGGCTGTTTCGCCAATCCCGACTATTATAAGTTTTTTCGACTTTTTAATCATTGTTGTTGTCACAATTACTTGTTTTTATAATTTACAAATTCGTTATATTCACGAATATAATCATTCTCATTATATTTTTCGGAAGCTAAAACCAAACAAACTGAACCTGATGAAAAATCTTCTAACTCTCGCCAAATACCAGGCACAACCAATAAACCCTGATAAGGTCTGTTTAAAGTAAACGATGTTTGATTTGTACCATCATCTAGTTTCACAATAAAACTTCCACTAGCAGCTACAATCAGCTGACGAAGTTCCTTGTGAGCATGACCTCCACGCGATTCACCCCCTGGAACATCGTAAAGGTAATATATTCTTTTTACATCAAATGGAACTTCGTTATTGTTTTCAATCACAGTAATATTTCCTCTATCGCGATGGTGTTTGTCTAATTCAATCATCGAACAATCATAAACACTGCTATTTTTCATTCCTCAACAATTTAAATTGTTCGAAATCATAAATATAATCGCCTTTATCGAAAGGGGTAGATGCAACAATTAGTGCTAATGAATTCGTTGAAAAATTTTCCATCTGACGCCACATCATTCTAGGAACATAAAGACCGTAATACGACCTATTTAAACTATAAACTTTCCGGTCTACTCCATCATCCAAAACCACATCAAAACTTCCAGATAATGCTACAATAAACTCCTCATTTCTTTGATATGCATGTCCACCACGACTCTCACCTCCTGGTACATCATACACCCAATAACTCCGTACAATACTAAATGGTATATGGTTATTTCCTTCGATAAATGATAAGTTTCCTCTTTCATCTAATATCTTAGGAAGTTGAATAATGTGTGCTGAGTTAGTCATAATTTAGAGTAATTATTAATTGACAACTAAATTTGTATCAATATTTTTCGATAATAGAAAAGATTTATTTCTCATTATTTTTTCTACATCCCAATTCCACCATTCCAAAGTAAGCAGCTCATTAATAACGTTTTCTTCGAAACGATACTTTAAAATTTTTGCAGGTGAACCAGCAACAATTGCATAAGGTGGAATAAATCCAGTAACCACACTATTAGCAGCAACTATTGCTCCAGTAGAGATATGTGCACCAGATAATATTACACATTGAGTACCAATCCAAACATCATTTTCTATGATTATATCACCGTTAGAGTAAATATCAGATATGTGATTTTCATGAAAAATATTTGATGAAAAATGATAGGTACTAACTCTATTAAGCTTATGATTATATTCCTGAAATGCCACATTTCGAGCAATTGAACAAAAATTTCCAATTTTAACTTTGTTTATTGCTGCGTAAATATCTAAGTTTGGTCCATTTAAAGTTGAAAATCGTCCAATTTCAATATTTCCTGATAATACTAAACCATTATTTATAAGTTTTGAGTTATTCCCTATAGTAATACTTCCTGTTAATATACAACCTTCCAATACAACATTGTCTCCAATTACAATACTATGTGTTAATTTTGAATCTGTGATTTCGGTATGAGTACCTATTATTTGAACGCCGACTAACTCTGAGCTATTGATTGTAGATTTATTGTTTAATAATACTGTTCCATAAAGTATTGATTTATTAAGTGTAATTTCACTTTTAATTGTAATTTGACCTGTTAATTGGCTATCGGTGATTTTTGTCATATTTTTTATGACAATATTACCAAACAAAATAGTTTTTTTGATTTTTACATTTTTAGATATTTTTATTTTAATAATTCTCAACAAATAGTCTGTCTTAAATATATTATAAATTATTACACCAAAAAATGAAATCAGTATCTTGATTTTTCTTTTCATTTTTATTTTATTATTGCTGGATTTCCAACCACAATTGAATTAGGTGGAACAATGACATTTGAAATTAAAGCATTAGTTCCAATAATACATTCATCGTATATTATTGTACCTTTTAATACCACTGCTCTTTTACCCATCCAACAATCATTTCCAATATATACCGGTTTAGTCTTTGGTTTATCTAAATCTCTACCAATATTTGGAAAATCTGACCTTGTCAATTCTCTTCGGAATTCTTTATCATATATATTATGAGTATTTGTATCATAAATCATACATTGATATGAAATCATATTGAAACTTCCAATGGTTATTAATTCATCACATCTAATTTCAGTATTTTCACATATTCCATTATAAGTTCCAATCTCACAAATTCCATTATATCTTAATAAAAAATCACATCTAAAGAAATTATGATTGCCTATATTTAATGAACCTTCTTGAATTGATAGATTTGGAGTTAATGAACTCCTTCCCATAGAAAAAAAGTTGTTGTCTGCTATTTTTAGAACCGCTTTCCGTAATATTAAGTTGTAATTTGAAATTTCAACCATATTTCCTATTTCTACATTTGATTTTTCAAGACACTCAAAGTTTACATGCTTAAACACTGAATCTTTATTAATATATATATATGAGTTAACAATTGTAAGATTGCAGTTTTCTATCTGAATATTACTTTCAAGAATCAATTTAGCATTGCCTTTTAATACAATATATGAGTTTGTTATCGTACAATTTTCGCCAGTAACAAATTTTGAATTATCAAGAATCCATATCATTTTGGGTTTAAAACCAAAAATTCTTCGAAATAAACGTTTAATTTTGTGTAACATCATAATCAACTAAAAAGAGTCCTAATCCTTTTCTATTTACTTTACCAGTATTATAAAAATCACCTTCATCTATTGTAATAAAACCAGCATTATCTATCCAATCTAATAAATTTATATTATCAGCAATATAAAATGCCATTCCATATGTGCCAATATTTAAAGGCATTTTTTTAACCTTAAATTGAATTCTTATAATATCATTTTCAAAATTAATTGATATAGGAGTATATAGTGTACTCATAACAATTATTCTCTTACCAAACTCATCATTTATACCAACAGTTATATTTAAATTAGTTGTGGTGTAACCAACTCTTCTTAAGAGATAAACTTCAATGATAACACAAGAACCCATTACTATATTTGAAACTTCGTAACCATTCTCATCTTTAATTTGATAATCAATTACCTTTAAGTCTCCATTTCCCTGTCGATCAGTTCTTTTTGCAATATCTAATGCTTGTATTTCTGTTGTTCGGTGTTGATAAAACGAAATTACATCTTTCATTTCTCCCGTTGTTTTTATCATTCCATTTTCCAACAACATACCTTTGGTACATAATTGTTGCATACTCGCCATATTATGACTTACAAATAGCACCGTTCTCCCCTCTCCTTTGCTCACATCCTGCATTTTGCCGATGGCTTTCTTTTGGAATTCGGCATCGCCTACGGCAAGTACTTCATCCACTACTAGTATTTCAGGTTCGAGGTGGGCAGCTATGGCAAAACCAAGTCGTACCGTCATACCGCTGCTGTATCGTTTGGCGGGTGTATCGAGGTAACGTTCTACTCCTGAGAAATCAACAATTTCGTCGAGCTTAGCAGCTATTTCACGCTTGGTCATGCCCATAATGGCACCATTCATAAAGATATTCTCACGGCCCGTCATTTCCGGGTGAAAACCCGTGCCTACTTCTAATAAAGAAGCTATGCGTCCGGCAGCTCTAATGGTTCCTGTTGTGGGTGCTGTTACTTTGGAGAGAATTTTTAGCAAGGTAGATTTCCCTGCTCCGTTCTTACCAATAATGCCCAGCACATCGCCCTGTTCTACTTTAAAATCAATGTCCTTGAGTGCCCACACGTAGTCGCTTTCGCCTTTAGTGGAGCGGTCGTTTACCTCGCCAATTTTCAGGTACGGGTCTTCTTTGCCGCGTATGTTGGTGGTCCACCAGCGGTTCAGGTCGTGGCTTAGGGTTTTGGTAGAAACAAGACCCAGGCGGTATTGTTTGGAGATATTGTTGAATTCTATCGCTGTGCTCATAATATTTTATTTCACGAATTTTAAACATAAATTTCACGAATTTTAAAACGAATTACACGAATTACCATCCTGCGTATAAGGTGGATTTGTACGTCTTAATTAGTGTAATTCGTTTTTAATTAGTGTAATTCGTATCTTTTAGTGTAATTCGTTTTTAATTAGTGTAATTCGTATCTTT
>JAAFGX010000068.1 GCA_010365115.1 Paludibacter sp. | reverse complement strand
TTGTATGCCTTCCGCAAGCGGAATTTGCAATCGGCATTAACAACAGTATACATTTAAAACAGATTGGACTGTTTTAAATGTACAGTTGGTATAATATAATGTTTATAAAAAAACCACTCAATCGAGTGGTTTTTTTATAACTTACAGACTTACGATCCTCAAAATTTCTTCTGCTTTATCAACCAGATAGTTGGGATGAAATGCTTCCAATTCGGCTTTGGGGCGAAAACCCCAGGTCACTCCAATTGCATCAACTCCTGCATTATTGGCTGTTTGCATATCCACACCCGAATCGCCAATATACATCACTTCGCTAGGCTGAACCATGGCAATTGCTAAAATATCATGAACAATAGTTGGGTCTGGTTTAACTGGAATTCCTTCTCGCTGTCCAAAAACTGCTGTAAATTGTATTTCAGGAAAGAAACGTTGAATTAGAGTTTCCGTACCTTGCTGGTATTTATTGGAAGCAACTGCCAATTTAAAACCTGCGGATTGTAACTTTTGCAACAATTCGGAAATTCCTGGAAATGGAACAGTCAATTCAGTACTGTGTTCTCCATAAAATTCTAAAAAATGTTTTCTCATCTCCCAAATATTCTCCGCTGTTTTTTCTCCTTTTGGCAAGGCCCGTTCAAATAAATTATTTATACCATTTCCAATAAATAGTTTATATGCAGATAGTTCGTGAGTTGGGAAATTGCATTGAGTTAATGCATAATTTGTACTTGCAGCCAAATCGGTAACTGTATCAAGCAACGTTCCATCGAGATCGAATATTAAAAGGGATTTCATTTAGTAGGATTATTTACAAATTCAAACTTCTCAAACAACAAACTTTGGTATTAAAACCTTTTCTCCAATTCATCCCCTGTAAAAATAGTCATAATCTTTTTTCCATCGGGGGTGAAATTATGGTTACCACACGCAAAAAGACGATCAATCAAGTCGCTCATTTCTTCGTTGGTGAGCCGTTGTCCGGTTTTCAGAGAAGATGCTTCTGCCAACGACAAGGCAATCGTTTCGTGAAGATCAGTAGAAATAGCTTCCGCAGTAGTTTTGGCTTTATCGAGCATGCCGAGCAATAAATCAATTACACTTCCTGTTCCCACGTGAGCCGAAACTCCTTTCACGGAATATGAGTTATTTTCAAATTGTTCGAAATCGAATCCCAACCGATTTAAGTCAGGAATCATTTGCTCAAAAATCAGCGCATTGTCGGGGGTCAACTCCAACGTTTCAGGAAAAAGCACCTGTTGCGAAACAGCTTGTCGAGTGTCCATTTGACTCATAAACAAATCAAACAAAACCCTAACATGCGCCCTATGTTGATCAATCATCAATAAGCCCGATTTGATTCCGGTAAGAATGTACTTATTTTTAAACTGGTAATTTTCAGCCCTTGCTTCAATATTTTGAAAAGTTTGTTGTTGTTCAAAATTATCAGTTGTCATCGCACTTGGAATATCAAAGTCCGGCGATGGTGGAACTTCTGTATCAGGCTTCTTTTCAAATCCGCCATACAATTGTTCCCAATCCAACGATGGCCGTTTATACGATGCAGAAAAGGGATTATAGTTCGGATTGAAGTTGGTTTGAGGCGGACGCACATTTTCCAGTTGAACATTCGAAGGCATTTCTAATGCGCCTTCCTGGTCGAAATCGATAGATGGAATAATATTGAATTTGCCCAACGATTCTTTAATAGCTGCCGAAAGAATAGACCAGATTGCCTGTTCGTTTTCGAATTTAATTTCCGTTTTTGTAGGGTGAATATTTATATCGATGGTTTGCGGATCGACTTCGAAATAAATAAAATAATTAGGACTTTCGGTAGCCTGAATCATTTGATTGTAGGCTAATAATACAGCACGGTGAAAATAAGGATGCCGCATGTATCGTCCATTGACAAAAAAATACTGAATGGCCGATTTCTGAGCAAATTCTGGCTTGCCCACATAACCGTGAATATTTACCAGATTGGTGGCAGTTTCGATGTTCAGCAATTGTTGATGCCAACGCTTTTTCGCATTTTTCCCAAAAATATTCTCAATTCGTATTTTCGTATTTGAAACGGGCACTTGAAAAATTTCCTCTTCACCATCGAAAAAAGAAAACGAAACTTGAGGGGAAACTAACGCGATACGATAAAATTCGGTGAGCAAATGTCCTTTCTCTACATTGTCGCTTTTCAAAAACCGTCGTCGGGCAGGCACATTGAAAAATAAGTTTTTAACCTGAAAAGAAGTTCCTAAATCACATTGCACTGATTCTTGTTTAAAAATACGTGTGCCTGCAATTTCGATTGTCACACCCAATTCATCATCGGCACGTCGTGTACGAAGTTCTACTTGAGCCACTGCGGCTATAGAAGCCAACGCCTCCCCCCGAAAACCCATGGTTCGAATGGAAAACAAATCGTCGGCACTGGTTATTTTGGAAGTGGCATGGCGCTCAAAAGCCATTCGAGCATCCGTTTCGCTCATTCCTTTTCCATTGTCAATAACCTGAATCAGCGTTCTACCTGCATCTTTTATCACAATTTGAATACTGGTAGCTCCGGCATCGATGGCGTTTTCGACTAATTCTTTCAAAACGGATGCAGGACGTTGAATCACTTCACCGGCTGCAATTTGATTGGCTACCGAATCGGGTAACAAATGAATAATATCACTCATGCAATTTCTTTTATTTCAACAGATAATACGCCAACAACAGCAACACAAAAAGAATTAATATCAGACGTATATTTGATTTGCCAGACTGTGCGCTGCGTGAATTTATATTTCTTGCAGCTTCTTCACGAAATGAGCCTCTGTGGATTGTGGATTTAAATTCGCCTTCATGAGTTTCTTTACCTTCGGCCAATCGTTTTTCACGTTCCTTTTGAGCTTCCTTTTTCGGATCATAGTAAATAGGACGGTAGTCGTATTTACGTGGTTTATATAAATTAAAAAATCCCATAATAGTTGGTAGTTAATAGTTGGTAGTATGTAGCTGGCAGTATGTAGTTGATAGTTTATAGCGACAGTCTATATTACTATTTACTACCCACTACATACTACCAACTTCTCAGCTATATTTCCCATCAAATTTTACATTTATATCATTAACGTATTGTCGTATTTTTTGTTCATCTTCCAACTTGCAAATCAACAACACATTATCAGACTCAGCTACGATATATCCTTTCAAATCGTGTATTACTGCTAATTTATCTCCAGGAAGCGCCACTATATTCTCTTCACTTTCATAAAAAACAGTTTTGCATTTCAGTGTCACATTTTCATGTTCATCCTTTGGCGACATTTCATAAAGCGAACCCCATGTTCCAAGATCGGTCCAACCAAAATCGGAACATAACACATGTACATTCGATGCTTTCTCCATAATACCATAATCAATAGAGATATTTGGGCAAGATGCATACATTTCATCAATGAACTCTTGTTCTTTATCTGTATTGAAAAATTCTTTTCCTGAATTAAATTTAGTGGCAACTTCCGGCAATAATAGATCGAATGCATTATCGATAGTTTGCAAATTCCAAAGGAAAATACCGGAATTCCAGAAGAACTCACCGGTTTCAAAGAAAATCTGAGCCAAATCTGCATTCGGTTTTTCGGTAAATGTTTTTACGCGGCGTAGATTTGTCTCACCTTCGTCAATTTGAATATAACCATAACCGGTTTCGGGGCGACTTGGTTTAATTCCCAGGGTCAAAAGACAATCATTTTTTTCTACAAAATCGAAACCCACTTTTATTGTTTCCAAAAAATCATTTTCCTTCATAATAAGATGATCGGAAGGAGCAACAATAATATTGGCTTTTGGGGTAATGGCTTTTATACGATTTACTGCATAGGCAATGCAAGGAGCAGTATTTCTTCTTTTGGGTTCCAGTAAAATCTGATTTTCTTTAATTTCAGGCAATTGCTCCAAAATTAAATCTTTATAAATCACATTTGATACAATTAATATATTTTCGGCAGGAACCAACTTATGTAATCTGTCATAAGTCATCTGTAAAAGTGAGCGGCCTGTACCAAAAAAGTCAAGAAACTGTTTAGGACGGTCGTTACGACTGAAAGGCCAGAAACGGCTTCCTACGCCCCCTGCCATTATAATACAATAATTTTGTTCCATAGTTTTTTTTATTGTTTAGTTTTGATAATTTGCTAAAAGTAACTGATAAAGGATATATCCATTTGAATTATCATAGAAAAAATCTAATACAAATGTAGTAATTTATATTTAAAATAATGTACTTAACAGTACATAAAAAAGCAAAGGATGTAAGTTAGAAAATAAATCTTGTACCATGATTTTGTCAAATCCACAAAATGGGACTTGTTGAATGTTTCTGAATAAAAATAATTAAGTTTGTGATATTTTTTTTGTTTTTAAACTATTATTTTTCATAGCAAGTTAATTTTTCCGAACCTCATTGTAGACTTTATTTATTTCTTCACCAATATTTAAAGTGTGGAATTTCAATTTTAAATCTGTAGCAATTCCCTCATTTTTGAACTTAGTAACAATTGCTTTTCTTAAACCATCTATCCAATCCTCAATTGAATTTTCGCACAAGACACCATTTGAATCGTCAATCATCTCTGGCAAAGCTCCTACGTTAGAACAAATTACAGGTGTTCCACACAACAAAGCTTCGGCTACGACAACACCAAAAGTTTCAATAGTGCTGGCATGAACAAAGAAATTAGATTGCTGTAAATAATTTGCAATTTCAATTTTGGTTCGGGCGCCTACAAAACTAACATTTAATCCTTTTGATAAGCATAAATCTTTCAGCTGAGGAATCTTATCTCCTCCTCCAATCATAGTAAGAAGAATGGACTGCTTTATCTCAAGCTGAAAATGTGCAAGTGCTTCTATAAATATTTCCGGTTTTTTATCTGGCACTTTTTTATTAGCCCAAGTGGCTACAGCGCAGAAACGAAGCGTCTCAGTATGTGATTCCTTTTCTTTGTAATAAAATATATTTGAATCAATTACATTTCCAACAATTTGAAATTTTAACGAATCGAGCGAAGGAAATAAATCCAGCATCCTATTCTTTAAAAAATTGGAAACGGGTAAAATGCGGGCAGCGTTTTTATAACTTTTAATTGCAAGTTTGCCCAGAATAGGTTTATTTAGTAACCCTTTTATTCTACTCCAATGTTCGGTGATGATATGTGGAATTTTCAACCAGCCGGAAAGCATATCACCAATGATACCTGCCGGAAAAACTACATTTGAATGAATTATATCGGGTTCAAAGCCATTTTTTATTAAAATTCTTACTGTTTTCCGTGCAAAATAATATTGTAGTGGAATAGCATGATATACAATATCTCTGAAACGACTATTTAATTCGATAATTATGGTGCGAATGCCATTTTCGTCAAAAGAATCTGTCACTTTTTTCGTCCAAAGTGAATTCGACTTTGAAGCTACAATTGCAAGTACTACAATATTATTTCCCGACAAATGAATGGCATGAGCGTGTTCCTTTATAAAAACGCCAAAATTCGGATTTTTTGTAGTTGGATACCAAGAACTTAAGAATAGAATATTCATATCAGTTATGATTCTTTTCGAAAAACAATTTTTACGATGCCCGCAAGTTTACTATTCAAAAAAACAAGCCCGTTCCGATATAATTCAACATAAAACATTCGAATTACGAATAAGTATATTGTTGCTGCTGAAATTAATTGAAGACTTAGCAAAAATATGTTTGGTATTTTAATAAAACCAATAAAGTATATAACTAGGGCAATGACAAATCCTATGATCAAACTTTGTGAAAAATCAAGCAACTGATGTTTGATAAAATGCTGTATTGAATTTTTTATATAAAGAATTGAAATAAGGTATGCGAGAATACTTGCTAATGCATAACCCCATAACATTGACATAATACCGTAGGAAAAAGTAAGTGCTAAAGAAATAAGAATTAACATTTTCTTAAAAATTTCAATCCGGAAAGTAATTTTCGATTCTCCTCTTGAATTTAATGCACTTATATTCAATGTATAAAGCGGTGCAAAAAGTGAAGCCAGACAAAGCAATTGAAAATAGGGAACTGAAGGTAAAAATTTTGCAGACCAAACCACATCAATTAATGGAGTTGCTGCAGCAATTAATCCCAGCATTACCGGGAAAGTGACAATCGACGTTTTTTGAGCTATTTCTCTGAAGATACGACGAAAACGTTCATCATCGTTTTGAATTTGTGCAAACAGCGAATAGGTACTTCCAACGAGAATCGATACAAAAGTAAAATTGAATGTTTCGTTTAGTTTGTTTCCCTGTGTATAATAACCAACCTCGCTTCTCCGATAAAACTTACCAAGGATAATGACAAATATATAATTGAAAATTACATTTAACACGGAAGTTCCTAATAAATGAATACTGAATTTCCAGAAACTCCGAATAACGGTAAAAGAAAATAAGGCTGAAGGTCTCCATTTTACATATAGATAGAAAAAAATCATTCTAAAAAAATGATACATAACCTGTTGAGCAACCAATGCCCAAACTCCGAATCCTAGAAATGCCATTACAACACCAATTAATCCGCTCCCGATAGTAGACGAAAGGTTTATTTTTGCTAACGATTTGAAATCCATTATTTTACCTAGCTTCGAAAATGGAACAAGGTAAAATGCATTGAAAAGTATAGCAATAAAAATCACTCGACTTATTGATACAAGTTGTGGCTGATTAAAAAACAATGCGATGAATGGAGCCAGAAAATACAATAAAATATACAAGAATACAGAAACAACAATATTAAAATAAAAAATCGTATTATAATCTGTTTCAGTTGCATCCACCTTCCGGATAAGCGCCTGACCAAAACCACTTTCTACTAAAACAAATGATAATGCTGCAAAAATCATCACCATTCCCAGCAAACCGTAATCGTCGGGCGAAAGTAATCGTGCCAAAATCATTCCGATAACCAACTGCACAGCCTGTTGTCCAAATCGATCGATTGTACTCCAGGTTACAGCACCTAGCATTTTCTGTTTTAAATCGTCACCCATGCCAAATTCAAGGAGTAAAAGTTAATTTGAAGTTTAAAAATTTATTTTCCCTTAATAATGTCAAAACCTTCGCCATAAACACCAATAACAGATGATTGCGAGATAAAAGCATTCGGATCAATTTCTTTTACAATGCGAAAAATTTTGATAGACTCGTTTTTACGAGCTACAACTGTCACTACTTTTACTGGTTCTTTCGAATACCAACCCATTCCATCTAAAATAGTCACGCCACGATGAACATCCAAATTAATTCTGGTAGCAATCGCCTCATATTCCTTTGAAAAAATAAAAAACTGTACCGACTGACGTACTCCGTTTATCACCATATCCACTGTGAAGGTGGTGATAGCCATTGTGGTTAAGCCATAAACTATTTTCTCGATGCTTCCGAAATCGAAAAAGTAAGAAGAGCAAATGATCAAAACATCGCAATAAAGCAACATTCTTCCAAGTGTTATATTGCGGTATTTATTAACAACTTTAGCAATAATATCCGTTCCACCGGAACTACCATTCGAGAGAAAAACTATTCCAATTCCTGCACCTGCTATTAAACCACCCAGCACACAAGCCATAAAATTATCCTCTTGTCCTACAAAAGTGCCGGGAACGGCTTGTGGTAATATTGCGAAAAAGAATGTCAGGATTCCAACACCGTAAATTGTTCGAATACTGAATTTTAAACCCACAGTTTTAACAGCAACAGCAAGCAAAACAAAATTGATCCCAAAAAACGTAAGTGAGATAGGAATACCGGTTGCGTATAAAACGATGGCACCAATACCAGTAACTCCTCCACCTGTAATTTGATGTGGTAATAAAAAAGCTTTCCATGCTGCACTGTACATCAACAATCCAAAAGCGATGAAAATGTATTCGCGAATATCTATCCAGTGACCCTTAATCCCTAAAGGAAAATGGGAGCTACTTGTTACTTGTATATTTTTCATATTATTTACAAAAAGTTAAAGAGAATATGCAAACTAACTTTCGCTTTAATGGGTTATAATCCATAAATTTACAAAACAATATTGACGATTTTACCTGGAACAACAATCACTTTTTTGGGCGAATTTCCATCCAATTGTTTGATGGTTTGCTCATTTTCCAGTGCTATTTTCTCAACCTCTTCTTTGCTCATATCAGCAGGAAGTTCCAACATAAAACGTACTTTTCCGTTGAATGAAATAGGATATTTTACAGAACTTTCAACAAGATATGCTTCGTTGCAAACAGGAAAAACGGCATCGCAAACCGTTGCTTCA
Organism: Paludibacter sp.; assembly: GCA_010365115.1. Classification (GTDB taxonomy): domain Bacteria; phylum Bacteroidota; class Bacteroidia; order Bacteroidales; family Paludibacteraceae; genus Paludibacter. The sequence goes on along the minus strand of JAAFGX010000068.1, from coordinate 12,807 downwards.
TTTCCAAGTATGTGATATAATTCCTCTGCAACATGTGGCGCAAAAGGAGCCAGCAAGATGGAAAGTGGTTCTAGAATAGCTTTTTTGCTGCATTTCAAAGCAAAAAGTTCATTTACACAAATCATGAAAGCTGAAACCGATGTATTATAAGAAAAATTTTCAATATCAAAAGTAATTTTCTTAATGGTTTTATGTAAAATTTTCAGTTCTTCTGCAGTAGGAGTTGCATCATTTACACTATAAATATTTTCTTTGTAAAACAAACTCCACAAGCGTTTCAGAAAACGGTGTACACCATCAATTCCATTAGTATCCCAAGGTTTCGATTGTTCCAATGGTCCAAGAAACATTTCATAAAGACGCAACGTGTCAGCACCGTATTTTTCAACAATATCATCCGGGTTCACTACATTGTACATCGATTTCGACATTTTTTCAACAGCCCAACCGCAATGGTATTTTCCATCTTCAAGAATAAATTCAGCCGTTTTGTATTCTGGATTCCAGCTTTTGAATTTCTCAGTGTCAAGAACATCGTTTGAAACAATATTCACATCAACGTGAATAGCAGTTGTTTCGTATTGATGTTTTAAATTCAACGAAACAAAAATATTGGTATCTTTAATTCTATACACAAAATTGCTTCTTCCCTGAATCATTCCCTGATTAATCAGTTTTTTAAACGGTTCATCCTCGCAAACCAGACCCAGATCGAATAAAAATTTATTCCAAAATCGACTATAAATCAAATGACCTGTTGCATGTTCCGTTCCGCCAATATACAAATCCACGTTGCGCCAGTATTCATTAGCTTCGGCACTAACCAATGCTTTGTCGTTTTTTGGATCCATATAGCGTAAATAATACGCCGACGAACCCGCAAAACCAGGCATTGTATTGAATTCCAACGGAAAACCATCTTCATTAGTCCAGTTTTTAGCCCGTCCCAGCGGTGGTTCTCCTTTTTCAGTTGGAAGAAACTTGTCAATTTCCGGCAATTCCAGCGGTAATCTACTTTCGTCAAGCATATAAGGCATATCATCCTTATAATAGACAGGAAACGGTTCGCCCCAGTAGCGCTGACGACTAAAAATGGCATCACGCAATCGGAAGTTCACTTTCACTCGTCCAATTTCATTTTCTTCAATATATTTCTTAGCTGCTTCAATGGCTTCTTTCACAGTTAATCCGTTAAGGAAACCGGAATTCATCATAATGCCTTCTTTGGCATCCAGACTTTCATTTCTCACATCGCAACCTTCAATCAACGGAATAATTGGTAAATCAAAATGTTTTGCAAAAGCATAATCACGACTATCGTGTGCTGGAACAGCCATAATGGCTCCAGTTCCGTATCCGGCCAATACATAATCGGAAATCCAGATCGGAATTCTCGTGCCGCTAACAGGATTTGTAGCATAAGAACCGGAAAAAACACCGGAAACACGACGGTCAGCAATTCGTTCGCGTTCGGTGCGTTTTTTTGTGGCCGCAACATAATTTTCGACCTCTAATGCTTGATCAGACGTTGTGAGTTGCTTTGCCAAATCACTTTCAGGTGCCAGAACCATAAAAGTAACTCCATAAATGGTGTCGGCACGAGTGGTAAAAACAGTCAATTCACCTTCATTCAACGGAAAACGCATTTCTGCACCCTCGCTCCTGCCAATCCAGTTTTTCTGTGTTTCTTTCAACGAGTCTGTCCAATCTACAGAATTCAAACCATCCAACAATCGTTGTGCATAAGCTGAAACTCGCAAACTCCACTGAAGCATCACACGTTGTTCAACCGGATGACCGCCACGTACCGAAAGACCTTCGCTCACTTCATCATTTGCCAAAACAGTTCCGAGAGCCGGACACCAGTTTACTTTTAAATCGGCCAAATATGCAATGCGATAGTTGAGCAGTATTTCCTGTTGATCTTTTTCCGCTTTTGCATTCCAATCTTCAGCGGTAAATAGAAGTTCTTCAGTACACGAAGCCTGAATTCCTTCACTTCCTGACTGTTGAAACTTTTCAATCAAGTTAGAAATTGGTTGAGCTTTTTTAATATTTATATCAAAATAATGGTTGAACATTTGTATAAATGCCCATTGAGTCCATTTGTAATATTCAGGTTCGCAGGTACGGATTTCTCTGTCCCAATCGTAGCAAAACCCAATTTTTTCTAATTGTTCGCGATAACGGGCAATGTTTATTTTGGTAGTAACAGCTGGATGCTGCCCGGTTTGGATGGCATATTGCTCGGCAGGTAAACCATACGCATCATATCCCATTGGATGAAGTACATTGTAGCCTTGCAAGCGTTTATAGCGACTGTAAATATCTGATGCAATATAGCCGAGTGGATGCCCAACATGCAGTCCGGCTCCCGAAGGATAAGGGAACATGTCCAACACATAGAATTTTGGTTTATTTTGAACGATTTCGGATTTATACGTATTGTTTTTTTTCCAATAAGCTTGCCATTTTTGTTCTATTTCTCTGAAATTGTACTCCATAATATCTTGAAAATAAGTAAAAAACTTTAAAAAATAAGGATCTGATTTTTTATTAATACAGCCCGCAAAGTTAATCAATTTAGCCGAATATAGTGTTTGAAAACTATCTAAAAAACACATTCAATGTTTTTTAAGTGCCGAGTTAGGCGGCTGTTTGAAAAAAATGATTATTTTTGTGGGTTAATATATTAAACTATACAGAAAATGTCGAACCCGAATGCAACTTTAGAATTTAAAGTGCCAGAACCAACGCTAAGGCGTTTGCCCTGGTATCTGGCTTATGCTCAATTGGTTCTAAAAGAAGGTGAAATATTTTTATCATCGACTCAAATAGCAAAAAATATTGCAGTTGATGCCTCAATGGTGGCAAAAGATTTGTCGTATGTAAAAATCTCGGGTCGCACACGAGTAGGTTATGATGTAAAAGAATTAGTTGGAATTCTTGAAGCATTTTTAGGATTTACTAATTCTAACAAAGCTTTTCTATTTGGAGTTGGTAGCTTGGGCGGTGCATTATTGCACGATAATGGTTTGGAACAATTCGGTTTGGAAATTGCAGCCGGTTTCGATGTAAAATACGAATTAGCCGGATCCAGCATTAATCGGGTTCCAATTCATCATTTGGATCATTTTGTTGAACTTCAACGAAAAACAGGAGTCAACATTGGCATTCTCACCGTTCCTGTTGAAAAAGCGCAAATGGTTTCGGAAATTATGATAGATGGAGGTATTCAGGCAATTTGGAACTTCACTCCATTTCGCATACGAGTTCCAGAAAATATTATTGTACAGAACACGTCAATTTATGCACATTTAGCGGTAATGTTCAATCGGTTGAATGCAATTAAAGAAAATGAGAAGAAAAAGATTTCATATTTAAAAACTGTAAAAGATAAATGAAGATATTTGCCATTGGTCAGAATTATTCCGAACACAATAAAGAATTAAACAGCACCAACCCCACTGAACCTGTCGTTTTTATGAAACCCGATTCGGCTTTATTAAAAAACAACAAGCCGTTTTTCATTCCAGATTTTACGAACGAACTTCATTACGAAACTGAATTGATTATTAAATTTAATCGATTAGGAAAAAATATCGAGCCAAAGTTTGCACACCGTTATTATTCTGAAATTGGTTTAGGTATTGATTTCACGGCCCGGGACATTCAGAGAAAACTTAAAGCAGAAGGGAAACCATGGGAAATCAGTAAAGCTTTTGATAGCTCCGCAGTAATAGGAAATTTTTTGCAGGTTAGCGATTTTGAAGACATTCAAAACATACCTTTTCATCTTGAGATAAATGGAACAACGGTTCAAAAAGGAAATTCTCAAGATATGATTTTCCCAATTAACGAACTTATTGCATATGTCAGTCGTTTCTTTACTATTAAAATTGGGGATATTTTATTCACAGGAACTCCCGTTGGAGTTGGAAAAGTTGCCATTGGCGATAAATTAAAAGGCTACATTACTGGCCAAAAAATGTTTGATTTTGATATAAAGTAATTAGTAAGACTTTCTTAACTGAATAATAAATATCGATTAAAAACGTTACTTACGTATATATTTTTCAAAATAAAGAACGAATTGTTAAATGAAATATAAAATTTTTCTCTTAGTACTTTTCTCATTCGTTATTTCAACGTTAAAGGCCGAAGTATCAGAAACTTCGACACATAACATAAGTTGGAACGGTGTTGAAAAGCTGTATATCGATTCGACATCTGCTATAAAAGTGATTTCTTTTAAGGGAGCACAGTATCCCAATGAGAATCGGCTACCCTATTTCAATCATCGGATTACTTGTGATCCTGCGTTTTCATATACTGCTGAAATTAAAAATCCGGTATACATTCCATTGTCTACTGAAGAAAATGAATTGTTTTCAGGCTTAGGATTAGCATCTAAAGAACCCGAAATATCAACTGATATTTTATCTTCACGCGGGATAAAATTTTTCGATGTGCGCATATTGCCATTTGTAAAAAAAGAAGAAAAATTCTTTAAATTACAATCGTTCGATTTAAACATTACAAAAAATCCAAAAGCACAGAAAGTATCGGCTGCTCAGCTTCATAGTTATTCTGAAAACTCAGTTTTATCTCAGGGCAGATTTGTAAAAATAAAAATAGCAAATAGCGGTGTTTATAAATTAACTTACGAAGACCTCAGCTCAATGGGTTTAGCACCTACTAACGTTAAAGTTTTCGGTTATGGTGGTGCAGTTTTAAACCAGAGTTTTATGCTTCACAAGCATGATGATTTACCGGAAGTAGCCATTAGTATGCAAAAAGGATCGGATGGTATTTTTAATTCCGGCGATTATATTCTTTTTTATGCTCAGGGGATTAATCGTTGGTCGTACGACAATACGAAATCTATGTTTACTCATATAATCAACTCTTATTCAAATTTTGGATACTATTTTGTAACATCAGATGTTGGAACCGGAAAAAAAATTGAAGATAAAACTATCGTTCTCCCCGAGTCCCCAACAATACAAACTGTAGAAGAATTTACAGATTATCAGGTGCATGAATCTGAAAAATTTAGTTTTTCAGATTCAGGAAAAGAATTCTATGGTGAAAGATTTAGCGAAATTACATCCTATAATTTCCCTTTTAATTTTCCAAATCCTATACTGACAAATTCCACATTAGTGAGATTGGATGTGGCAGCAAGTTCATCATTAAATTCTACATTTTCATTAAGCTTAAACCAGAGTCAATCAAAATCACTTTCAGTTGGGCAAAGAACTCAGGGAGACAATTACGAAAATGCAAAAGGAACGAATGGGGTCTTTACTTACACACCTCAAAATGAAGCTTTTAATTTCCAATTAACCTATTCAAAACCATCGAATACCTCGGTTGGATATTTGAATTACATTGAAGTGAATGCAAGACGACAACTAAAAATGAGTGGTACTGCAATGCAATTCCAAAATGTTGACTATTTGGGTATGAATTTATACAACAAATATCAACTTAGCAATGCAAACTCAAACGTTCAAATATGGGACATTACAGACCAACAAAATATCAGTAAAGTAATTACAGAAATTATTGACGGCAAATTAACATTTATTGCTCCGTCCAATGAGTTACGAAGTTATTTAGCTATTGATCCAACTGCTGCCAGTTCATTTCCAAAACCTGAAACTGTAGGTGTAGTTGCAAATCAAAACCTACATGCAATTCCTCAGGCTGATATGGTTATAATAACACATCCAAATTTTCTTACTCAATCAGAAACATTGGCTCAAGCCCATCGGGAAAAAGACCAACTTACAGTATCGGTGATGACTACCGAGCAGGTTTACAATGAGTTTTCTTCGGGAACTCCTGATGCTACTGCCTATCGTTGGGCACTTAAAATGCTTTATGACCGTGCTACAGCTTCCGGGAATTTAGCTGACTTGCCAAAATACTTATTGCTATTTGGGAAAGGAACTTTTGATAACAGAAAAAAAATACCTACTTCAGGTGATAATTTCATTTTAACATTTCAGGCAGACAATTCGCTAGTCACTACCTTGTCATATGTCACCGATGATTATTTTGCATTTTTAGACGATAATGAAGGGACAAATATACCTTCTCATTTATTAGATATTGGAGTAGGGCGTTTTACGGTTACTACTTCTCAACAGGCAACAGATGTGGTTAACAAAACTATTGGATACATGAATAATACCGGAAAAGGTAATTGGAAAAATCAAATTTGTTTTGTGGCTGATGATGGCGATGGAGCACTTCATATGAAACAAGCTGATAGTATTGCTGTTTCAATCGCTAGAAATTACCCAGCCTATCAAATTAGTAAAATATACTTAGATGCTTTTAAGCAAGAAATAACAGCAAGTGGCGAAAGTTACCCATTGGCTAAAAGTCGTTTTCAAAATTTACTGCGTTCAGGATTATTTTTATTAAATTACACAGGACATGCGGGTCCTTTAGGTTGGACAAATGAGTCAATTCTTACAGCCGACGATGTAAAATCAATGACAAATAAACATTTGCCATTATGGGTGGCTGCAACTTGCGATTTTGTACAATTTGATTTGCAAAAACAATCGGCAGGCGAACATGTGATTTTTAATCCAATAGGAGGTGGAATTGGTATTCTGGCAGCAGCAAGACCTGTATATGCTTCACAGAATTTCACTTTGGACAAACTTTTTTGTGAAAGCCTTTTCAAAAAACAAAATGGTGAGTATATGCGGGTAGGTGATGTTGTTTCATATACTAAAAATAATATTGGAACAGAAATCAACAAACTATCCTATGTGTATATTGGCGACCCTGCAATAAAATTAAACTACCCTACTGAATTTAAAATACTTACAAGCAAAGTAAATGAAAGTACCATCTTCGGGAATGACACATTGCGCGCATTGTCAGTTGCAACAATTGAAGGAATTGTTGCCGATGATAACGGAACAAAAAAAACAGATTTTAATGGAGTAATACAAGCCGTTATATATGATAAAACGCAACGTATTAAGACTTTAAATAATCATAACGATGGTACATTAACTTATTCTGACCGACCAAACACCATTTTTTCAGGGAAAACAGAAGTGAAAAATGGAGAATTTAAATTTTCTTTTATGTTGCCTAAGGATATAAAATACAATTATGGTACAGGAAGAATTAATTATTATGCACAAGATGACATTAATAATTTTGAAGCGCAGGGATTTTTCGAGAACTTTATAGTTGGCGGTACTAGCAAAAACTATATTGATGAAACAGATGGACCTTCAGTACAAATTTATTTGAATTCTGAAAATTTCGTATCGGGTGATAAAGTAAATGAAACGCCACTTTTTAAAGCAACTATTTCAGATATAAATGGCATAAACACTGTTGAAAGTGGAATTGGACATGATATCAGTTTAACTATTGACTCAGATCCTATGCAATCGTTCGTATTAAATGATTATTTCCAAGCCACCGCAAATAGTTACAAAGAAGGTGTTCTTAGTTTCAAATTACCTGAAATGAAAGACGGCAAACATACGTTGACTTTCCGTGTATGGGATTTACTTAATAACTCTTCATCAAAAACTATTGAATTTGAGGTGCAAAAAGGATTGAGTCCTGTGATTTTTTCAGTTTCTAACTATCCAAATCCGGTCAAAGAAAGAACTAATATAATAGTAAAACACGATAGACCTGAAACAATTTTAAATACCTCTGTCGAAATTTTCGATTTATCGGGACGTAAAATATGGTCTTTTTCTCAATCATCAGCCGATATAATCCCATGGGATTTGATAGCAAACGATGGCTCAAAAGTAAAAACAGGTATTTATTTATATAGAGTGAATATTAAAACTGTTGACAGCGACGTATACTCAAAAACCAATAAAATGTTGATCATTGAACAATAATATTGTTTTTTTACGTTTATTCATTTAATTTCTTAATAACTTTCAGTAATATTGTACTCTTAAAAAATAAAATTCACGAATGAAAAAAATAGTTTTAGCACTTTGTTTTACTGCCACCTTTACCATGTGTGCCTTAGCTCAGGAAAATAATCCAATTATAACCGCTGTGCCTTCCTTATCAATAGCACCCGATGCAAGAGCCGGAGCTATGGGAGATGTTGGTGCTGCGACCACTCCGGATGCCAACTCACAATACTGGAATCCTTCTAAATATGTTTTTATGGAAAGCGAAGCGGGTTTTTCATTGTCTTATACTCCCTGGCTGAGCAAGTTAGTTTCAGATATCGATTTGGCTTACCTGGCAGGATATTGGAAGTTTGATCAGCGCCAGGCATTAAGTGCCTCATTACGCTATTTTTCTCTTGGCGACATACAATTAATGGACGAATTGGGATTTGAACAAAATTCAGTACATCCAAATGAATATGCAATAGATGCAGCTTATTCGCGCCTGTTATCCGACAAGCTTTCTGCGGCAATAACGATGCGCTTTATCTATTCAGATTTAGGAAATGGAAGTGGCAGTATTGATATGTATCCCGGAGCTGCTGTTGCAGCAGATGTTTCAGCTTATTACAAAACTCCAATTACGGTTGAAAATGTAGATGGAAAATTAGCTATTGGTTTAAACATCTCTAATATCGGATCAAAAGTGTCATATGACAAAAAAGCTAATAGTAGCTTTTTACCTACCAATTTGCGTTTAGGAGGTTCATTCGATTATCCGATTGATAATTATAACCGCTTTTCAATAAGTGCGGATATCAACAAATTATTAGTTCCCACTCAAAATGATATGACAAATGCTGAATATAACGATTTATCACCTTTAACAGGAATTTTCAAATCGTTTGGGGATGCTCCGGGTGCTTTTTCAGAGGAAATAAGCGAAATAATGTGGTCAATTGGTGCTGAATATGCCTACAATAATCAATTCTTTGTACGTGGAGGTTATTACAACGAAAGCCAATACAAAGGAAACCGTAAGTATTTTACTGCGGGAGCAGGCTTTAAACTAAACGTTTTCCAATTAGATGCCGGCTACGTAATTTCTACTTCTCAATCCAATCCGCTTGACCAAACATTACGGTTCTCTTTATCATTCGATTTGTTTGGATTGAAAAATCTTGTACAATAAAGCATACAATTCATAATTATGAATGCATAATTCATAATTGTAAAAAAATGACATTAAACGGTTGAAATCTGCCAGCAAGGTTGACTCAACCGTTTTTTTTATTATGAATTATAAATTAAGAATTATGAATTATCCAAGAATTGGTTTTGGTTACGATGTACACGCTTTTGCACCAAACAGAGAATTGTGGTTGGGTGGAATAAAAATTGATCACTCGGTAGGATTATTAGGTCACTCCGATGCCGATGTTTTAATTCACGCGCTCTGTGATGCGTTGCTTGGAGCTGCAAACATGAGAGACATTGGCTTTCATTTCCCCGACTCTTCTGCTGAATTCAAAAACATCGACAGTAAAATACTTTTGATTGAAACAATGCTTCTGATTAGAGAAAAAGGATATGAAATCGGGAATATCGATTGTACAGTTTGTGCTGAAGAACCAAAACTCAAACCGCATATTCCCAACATGCAACAATGCTTATCCGAAGTTATGGGAGTGGATATTGATGCCATTTCAATTAAAGCCACAACTACTGAAAAACTTGGATTTGTTGGCAGAAAAGAAGGTATAGCAGCTTACGCTTCAGTGTTAATTTACAAGGTTTAGAAACTTTTTTCTTTCTGATTTGTTTTTCCTATTAAGATATATAAAAACTCTATAGGGTTTAATGATGTATTGTCTTAGCTTATGATTAATTTTGTACCATAAAAAAAATAAATTATTAAAAATATAAAATTATGTCAGTATTAGTAGGAAAAAAAGCTCCTGAATTTAACAGCAAGGCTGTGGTTAACGGAGGCGAAATTGTAGAAAACTTTTCATTGAAACAATTTGCTGGAAAAAAATATGTTGTATTTTTCTTTTATCCAGCCGATTTTACATTTGTTTGCCCAACAGAATTACTTGCGTTCGAAGAAAAAGCAGCAGAATTTGCTGCAAGAAACACAGTGGTGGTAGGCGCTTCCACCGACTCGGAATTTTCGCATTGGAAATGGCTTCAAACGCCTCAAAAAGAAGGCGGAATTCAAGGTGTTACTTATCCATTGGTTGTTGATCAAAACCTGCAAATTTCAAAAAACTATGATGTCTTGATTGGCTCTGAAGAGTACGATGAAGAAGGAAATGAAACTTTTGTTGGTGAAGCAAAAGCGTATAGAGGTTTGTTTTTGATTGACAAACAAGGAATAGTACGCCATCAATTGGTGAATGATTTACCACTCGGTAGAAGTGTGGATGAAGTTCTAAGAACGATAGATGCACTTCAATTTACTGAAGAATATGGAGAAGTTTGTCCGGCCAACTGGAAAAAAGGTGATAAAGCACTTATAGCAACACAACAAGGGATTGCAAGTTATTTGTCAGAGAAAGCCTAATAAAATTGTTATAAGTAATTGAAAATAAGCATTGATATGTTATTTCAAAATAACTTTCAGTACCTATACCTATCGGTATAGCCTTGTATCTCATAACTAAATTCTTGTAACTACTTCTATCTAGTTTTATAAAAAAGAACCGCCCGTTTTTACGTACGGTTCTTTTTTGTTCTTACAATTTTAAAAAAAAACCATATATTTGCTACTGAATAACAACAAATGTATTTCGAAAATATTCAAAATCAACACTTTTAAAAATAAGAGGAATGAATTGATTAAAGAATTATTTCTTTAATAAATTTATTGTTTACCTTTGCGCCCCTAAACTAAACAAAAAAACCGAGAAAATGGCTTTTGTAAACAACACGCTTATCATACGAAGAGAATTAATGTCAAAACTCATCAAATTATATAAAGATGAAACATTAATATCTGAGATTGACCGACTTCCGATAAAAATGTCCCCGAAAAACATTCAAGCCCGTGGTAGATGTTGCATTCATAAAGAACGCGCCGTACTTAAATACAAGATGTTACCAATTCTTGGGTATAGTGTAGATGAAGAAGAAGATGAACTTACGCCCCTGTCTGATTATGCAAAAAAAACGCTCTGTCGCAAAGAAACTGGCAAATCAATTTTAACAGTAGTAGATGAAGCATGCACTGCATGTGTAAAAACAAATTATGTGGTTACAAATCTTTGCAAAGGTTGTGTTGCCCGTTCATGCTATATGAATTGTCCTAAAGATGCGATTAGTTTCATGGAAAACGGACAGGCTCATATAAACCACAGCAAGTGTATAAATTGTGGAATATGTAAAGAAGCTTGTCCCTATCATTCAATCGTTTACATTCCTATTCCATGTGAAGAAGTCTGTCCGGTTAAAGCCATTCAGAAAGATGAAAATGGAATTGAACACATTGATGAAAGCAAATGTATCTATTGTGGAAAATGCATAAACGCCTGTCCATTTGGTTCTATTTTTGAGGTTTCGCAAGTATTTGATATTTTTACAACTATAAAAAGCGGTGAGAAAGTGGTGGCTATAATGGCTCCATCCATTCAATCGCAATTTGCTAATCCTATTGATGAGATAGCTGATGCCGTTTGTCAGATTGGTTTCATTGAAGCAATTGAAGTTGCACATGGCGCAATGGAAACCACTCGACTAGAAGGAGAGGAATTGCTCGAAAAACTGGAAAGTGGTCAACAGTTCATGACCACATCTTGTTGTCCATCTTATATTGAATTGGTGAACAAACATTTAACGGAGATGAAGCCTTTTGTTTCCCACACAAAATCACCCATGTATTATACAGCCGAGATGGCCAAAGAAAAATATCCTGATGCCAAAATTGTATTTATTGGTCCATGCGTAGGCAAAAGAAAGGAAGTGGCTGATAATAAGATGGTTGATTTTATGATTACGTTTGAAGAATTGGATTGTATATTTACAGGACTTTCCATAGAAATGAGGAAACAGGAAAATACTACCAGTTGCGCTCCAATGTCAGGCAGAGGATTTGCACGTGCCGGAGGTGTCATTTCGGCAGTATCACAAATGTATCCTCAGCTTGGAGTAAAGCCTGTTCAGGTATCCAATATCAACAAGAAAAACATTGGACTTCTGAGAGCTTACGCCAAAGGAAAAGCTCCGGGAAACTTCATAGAGGTTATGGCTTGTGAAGGTGGCTGTATCTCCGGACCATGTGGAAAAGTGGATAATGGAACATCTCAAAAATTATTCAAAAAAGCAATGGGAGAAGAATAAACAATGAATTTTCGTTATTTATTAAATTATACGTTATCGTGAAAATAATACTTGCAACATTCGGCTTAATAAGTCTGGCACTTGGTATTATTGGCATCTTTGTTCCATTACTTCCCACAACGCCGTTTTTACTTTTATCTGCTGCCTTATTTTCCAAAAGTTCCACCCGACTTTATGCCTGGCTGCTCAATCATCGTGTATTGGGAAAGTATATTAAAAGTTATCGCGAAGAGAAATCAATACCATTGAAAGTGAAAATTACAGCTCTGGTATTACTTTGGGGAAGTATTGGTTTTAGTATATTCTTTGTAGTGTATGGGAAATGGTGGCTTCAACTTTTACTTTTCACTATTGCAGCAGGCGTTACAATTCATATTTTGTCATTAAAAACAAAAAAGTAAATCTTATATAAATTATTGGCATAACAATGTCTCATTATCAAGTCAATATATAATTAATTGACAGTCTTATACCGATTGCACAAACAATATAGTCCAATTTCGACCCTGCCTGCCGCAGGCAAGTTCGTCTTATGGAACATCCCGTGTAACGGGATTGT
>JAAFGX010000067.1 GCA_010365115.1 Paludibacter sp. | reverse complement strand
AGATGTACAGAACACATGCAAATCAGACATAGGAAAAGACAAAAGGACATAGATAGATTCTATGTTAAAATCTAATTTAGTAAAGTAGAATTAACTGTTTTATAAATCAAGATTCATGAATCTTTATGTTAGACTTTTAATTTTCAATAAAATAGCTCCGCCTTTATTTGTGTTAATCAGAAATTCTTCTTATTTGAATTTTTGACATTACTAACACTCAAAAAAGAAAGATTAACTAATTATATAATTAGTCAATCTTTCTATAGCTACATAATACTTATTGCGTAAATTATTTTTTGATTATTTTTTTAGTAGTTACTTTACTACCATTAATTACTTTCACCATATACAATCCATTGGAAAGATCAGAGATGCTTAAGTTAACACTACTTGAAGCATTACCAGACTTCACAACTGCGCCATTTACAGTAATAACCTCATAATTAAACGGTTCTTTTGCAGTTGATTTAATTATTAAAAAGTCAGTTACAGGATTAGGTAAAATAGATATACTCAAATCTTTCTTTACGCTAATTACAGCAGTACCTTCTACTATTGCGGCTGAATACTTTATTAACTCAGTATTTGTGCCTGTAGATAAAGTATATACAGTTCCAACTCTATACTCATATTCTTTAGTAGATGACGCCAGATAATCAATCCAGTTAGCAGGATTAAATTCACCAACCGCAGTAAATGTTTTACCATTTGCAGTACCCAATCCATAAGACGTTTCGGTTATCCCTTCTTGACGTGGACGGTATGCTATTTTCAACCATTCGGTAGCTGTCTTCTCTTTACGTTCTACAACATAAGCCATCTCACGTGATGAATCATCTTTCCAAGAAATAGTATATGCTTTAAGCGTAGGATCCCATGAAGCTCTTACGTTAGATGGGGCTTTAATCAACTCCTCATCAGGAGAGTATAAGTCAAAATTAGGAATACCATCAATATTTCTAACAGGTGATGCTATGGTATTATTATTTAAAAAATTATCAAAGGCTGAACATGCCACACTTCCGTTAGTAGCTCCAACCCAACCTTCTTGTGCTGATGATGTTAAGTTGTGTGCCGCAAAATAACCAAATGCCTTGGTATCCCATACACCCATATATTTACCCTGACCGGTTTTCCCACAGATATTATTGGTAATGGCCAATGAGAACGCAGCAGCCTCACCAGGTGTTCTTTGAATAAGAATTCCTTCGCCATCATTAGCTTGCGAGCCCGTACCGGTGTACCAGTTGTTATCAACCCAAGTATTATTGGCACTAAGGTCGGTAAAACGATTCATAAAGTCATCCGTTGCTTTTGAGATGGTAGCTCCATTTTGGAACGGAATTATAAAGGAGTTGGTGAAATTGTATTCTTTATTCCAACTTGAATTATCGCACTTATACTTCCAGCCAACGTTGTGTTGTATAACAGTATATGAACCTGCTACGTCAAATATTTTACCGGCAGCATTATGTAACCAGTTGTCTTTAATTACAATATTTTTTGAGAATTGTACTCCATCCGGAAAATCACTACGGTTATCAACTTGACTAATTAACTGCTTGTTCACGTCCACACAATGACCGTAAGCATAATTGAAAATTAAATTTTTTTCCGTCGAAGTAATTTTACTTGTTTCCCGGTCATACATAATACTTTTAAAGATAAAATTCTTAGTAGGTTCAGAAACAACATTGTTGGCAATGAATAAATTAGAACCATATACGGCTATTTTAGAGGCATATCTGAAACTTCCGCCACTTAGGAAATTATCACCCATACCATATTGATAGACATTACTAGAGTTTTTATACCACGTACCGTCAAACATATAGTTGGTTACACAAGCATTATCAAATTTGCAACCAAATACAAAACGTTTTTCACCGGTATAAATTTTCCCTACTCCGGTTTGGTCGGCAGGACAAGAAACACCGCACCAAATATCAAAAGTATTAGTTCCGTCTGGCACCCTATTGTTCCAACCGTTGATACCAGCTTGTTTGGTAGCCTTAACTAACCATGAACTTGCTGAAGTCCCCCATGTAGAAGCCCAATGAGCATCAAAACCAAAAAACACATAAGCGGCATCTAAATTAACCCACGCAATACCTACATTAGACACATCGGCCAAACCTGCTTCGTTAGCTCCTTTCATTATACCAATAAAATTCCATACATAAGGCACTAAACCTTTGCCTGATAGATCTTTCGATTCAACAACTTTCGACTGGGCTATTTCTTTGTAAGGAAAATGAAATTTGGTTTTCAAATCAGATAACCCATGGTTTTGATATTCTGCTTGCGTGTTACTGTCAAAAACCGGCCAAGGTACAGCCTTAGTAGAAGTTGTTGGTGTTTCACCAAGAATTACAACTCCCTTCTTTAACATTAAACCTTTACCGTCAGGATTGTTACCCCAAGCAGCAATATCATCAAAATAATAATCGCCAGCAGGATAATAAAGGACTCCACCCCCTTGATTGTATAATACATCGCGAGCGAATTCAAATTTTGTAAAATCACTACAATTAGTACAACCTGCTCCGGCAAAATCATACGTTTTCATGTTGATTCTATTTTCCCAATGAATAGCGTCCGTCCACGCAGGATAACTATCACCCATATAAAATTCAGCAATTGGGTTGGCTGCCATTGCTAGGCCTGAGCATGCCGCTAAAGCCATCATTAAAAAGAATTTTTTTACTTTCATAAACATTATTTATTTAATTAAAATTTAAAAAAAAATACAATACTCACTCTTTTATTGGGAACTATTCCAGTTCTAACATTCTTGCAACAGAATAATGAAAATCAAAATGAAGCAATTTGAATTTATCAAATTGTTTCATTTTGCGCACACAATTCAATACCTTTTTTGCAAATAAATCAATATATAACAACAACAGCCGATGAACTCAATTTTAATGACGGGCTGTAAGAATTTAAAATATATTGTCCTGCAGGATACTTTGATACATTAATATTGAACGTAGAAGAGGATCTCAAAGAATATACAACTTTTCCTTGTACATCTATTAATTTAAATTCTAATGCCTCATCAAGTTCAGGCAATTCAACAGTAATGTTTTTGTTTGCAGGAATCGGATATATTGAATAGTGCCCTTTTATCAATACATCTTTAACATTGTTTACAAAATCTGTTTTTACGGTAACTACATTCGACTTAGGTGATTCACCTGAAGCATTAGATGCTACTATATAAAAATTATAGGTAATGTTTTCATTAAATCGTTGTTTGCCAGAGTTGGTTAATGTTACCGAAGTATAATTAGCCGGATAGGACGATGTTTTAACGTAATCAGTCCCAGATACTTCTTTAAAATAAATATCATAACCGCTTTCATTATCAGCATTGTCAGCCCATGCCAATTTAATTTCAAGTAAACCGCTTGTGGCAACAGCTGTTAATCCGGTAGGAGCTACTGGCAGTTTAATTGGAGCATTTACAATAATAGAATTAGAGTATGAAGATATTACTGAGCCTAAGTATGCACAAACTCTATATGTGTAAACACTGTCAAGCATGGTTGCATTATCAACATACTGCGTTATGTTAGCTCCAACCGTTGCTATGTTATTAAAGTTTCCGGAGTTGGTTTTTCTTTCTATATAATATCCGGCTTCGTTGGTTGCGTTATCAGTCCACTCAATTGATATTGGCGAATTACTTGGAGATACAAGATTTGTTGGTACAGCTACAAATAAGCCGATAGTAACAGTTTCACTGTTAGAGTATGGACTTATATTTGTACCAGCAAAGGCACAAACCTTATAAGTATAGGTGACACCTGAAGCAATATTTTTATCAATAAACTTATTGCTATTAGAAGGTAACACGGCTAATTGCTCCCAATAACCTGAAGCTGTTTTACGCTCTAAGCTATAACCTGCCTCATTATTATTGGCATCAGTCCACTGTATTATCACCGAATCGTTTTGGACAACGGCGGTTAATGGATTAGGTACATTTGATGGGTTGGGAGCATTTTTATTCACCAACCAATGCTCGCCTGTTACCACAGTATAATTCCCTATTTTATTAGGGTAAGCGGCTAACTTAGTCCATTCCAATTTAGAGATAGTATTCACTTGGTCATTGGAGCCATATAAATAAATACTGTCGCCTCCAACTCCGTTGTCACCATTGGCTTTAATATCAATTAATATACTATCAGGGTATATTCTATATGCGTTACTCATATCAAGTGCAATATCATTATGTCTGACCCAAGCACTAGTTGATTTAGATCCGTCATACATTGCATAAGTTGTTCCTCCTCCTTTGAGAAAAGCGATTATACCAAGTGGACTTCTATTAATTTCACCCCAATTATCATAACTTAAAGCAGTGGTTGAAAATTTAGGTTTTAAACATTGTGGGTAATTATAGCCACCACTATAAAAACTAAGTTCATTAACTTTTGTGTCAGAATTCCAGGATGTTCCTGTTTCAACAAAATTTAATCTTAAATAACGGTAGGTACCTGGAGAGTAACTTGCATTCAATGTAAGGGTTAATGTATCGGAACTAATTAATCCTTTTGAAGAGGTTATTTTTAAAATTATATCATGTTTGCCAGGGGTTAATTCCAATGTTTGTTTTACTCCTGCAGCCAATAATGTTGCCCCTTTATACCATTGATAGCTTACGATACTATCATACGGTGCGTACGATGCACTTCCGTCAACATAAAAAGGTTCTTTACCATCAAGCCCAACATCTGATTTTACTTGGTCATTGCCGGCACGAGCAAAAGGTGTTTCGTTTGAACCACTTCCATAACAATATACTTTACCATCTTCACAACTAAAATACAGTTTGTCGTAAGCGGCAGCTAACCCATTAGAAACAACAGCTGATGCCAATGTAATGGTTGACAAGAGTGTTCCTCTATAGCTATCAAATATATACACTTTGCCTCCAGCGGAAGTGAATACATTTGGTTTTTTGTCTTCAACAGCTACAACCAAATTGTTACCGGCAAGAATTAAACTATTCGCAATTTTCAAAACAGCATAATTAGACTCCCAGTTAAGCTTTATTTTTTCCTCATTGGTTAAGTCTCCCGTTCCATCCGTACTGGTTATCAAGCTATCTTCAATATATGCTAAACGAGCAACATTAATTTTTGATGGAAATCCTTTAACCGTTGCATGAATTAAGTTATGTGCTCCACCAGGACCATCAAAACTAATCAATGAGTTTCGTTTTACAGGATTCCGTTCAGCTGAATTAATTTTACTTGACATTTCTTCGGAATCATTAAATTGTCCATCAGAAACATTAAAGTTTCGCTGATTATTGAAGCTGAATTTATTATCGTCGGCATACAATAAGCAGTTAGCTAATTTGGTTTGATATATTGAAGTTACAGCACTTGCCGTATAATGATATTCATCTGATTTTTTTTCAGCATAATCATACCATCTCCGAGGCCGATTGATAATATTGTTCCACTCTACTTTTCCAGTATATGGGTTTAACGCCCACATGTAAATACCTCCATCAGTATCCGGAGTATAGCCAGCATTTACAATTACTTTATTATCTTTTATTAATAGGGAACCTAATAAACTCCATGATGTTTCAACATGACCATGGGCTACAATTTTTTTCTCGTTAGCAGCTGCCATAAATTTCCAAACCAATTCACCGGTTTTTAATTTCAAACAATAAACATATCCATCACCTGCACCAAAAATACACAATCCGTTGTACAATGACGGTGGACTTACTAAACGACCTCCTACGATATAATGCCACAACTCATTTCCATTAATTGCATTGTATGCTATTATTTTATTCTCTTCGTGAGCAGATACAACCAATACACTATCTGACACAACTGGTGCTGTAAGAGGACCTATGTGTTTATCGCTACCTAACCAATCTTGATAAATGCTTTGAGTTTTTGACCAAACGGGCATCGCTGCGGCTTTAGACCATCCCAAAACAGGTACTGTTGATGTAGGTATTTGACTATTATTGGCTGAAGTTCTATTGGCATTAGCCATAAACATTGGCCATTCATTGGCTCGTGGCCATACCTTAGGGGTAATTGTATCAGTCAATGTCATTTTAGTTGTCAATCGCTTATTTAAAGCAATATCAGTCCACAAAGGCTCTGCACTTAAAGCATTAGTACCTCTAATCCCATTAGCACACTGGCATCGGTTTCCGGTATAATAGATAAGTCCATAAGAAGGGAATTGCAATGTACCACACTCACTACGTGTTATATCACGTCTTGTTACCTTTGACTCAAAAGGGTCTACAAATAGCTGAAACCCTACTAAAAGTTTTTGGGATGTGGCTGAACTTTGTGTACATCTTAGATTACCTCCATCAAATGTACGTACAAGGTTGCCATTGTTAGCATCAAACTCAGCAAAACCACCAGACATGGCATAAAACTTGCCATTTAAAACAGTGGCATCAAGCTTTTGACTAATACCTCCTGCAGACGAAAGTTCTTGCTGCCAAATAAGATGCCCATCATTCAAATCACGTGCTCCCCACAAATAATAGCTCCCTATAGCACTAATACCTCGTGCTTTGCTATAATATAATTTTCCCTCGGCTATAAAAAGCTGTGATATAACAGCAGTTCCCTCTTTCACAGTGATATTCTCTTCCCAAACTTTGGCATAGGGGCTGTTGGTATTGAAGCAAGCAATGGTCTTTACTTTATCCATAATCATGTCTCTACCAGCTTTATAACTGTCGGCAGCAGTAACTACATACACTCTGTTGTTTACCTTATCAACAGCAGGGAAGCCAACAAAATCAGTAAATGTATTGCTAAATAATTTTGTTCCATCAATGCTCATAATAAATAATGATTTCTCAGCAGTAAGGTATATCTTATCATTGGCAATTACAAAATTAGGGTAGTCTGTTTTACTCGATTTACCTCCACTGGAAAATGTTTTTACAACATCTCCATTTTTGGCGTCAATAGCAACCATGTAACCTGTTTTGCTAAGGAATGTATATATTAATCCTTTATAAAAAACTACGGGCAATTGCTTATCTATAAACGGGTCTGACTCTGGATGTTTTTTTCGCCATATCATTGTTCCGTTAGCAGCATTTCTACATATCATATACACCTCATTGGTGCTGTTTGATGATTTGTTATTAAATTTTGTAGTATAAAACATCATTCCATTATCAAACCGATAGCCACCTTGGGAGTACCCTCCATTGCTTGTTTCCACATCGGCAATCCACTGAAGCGATGTAGGAACATCTACAGTTTTGTCGTCAACTCTATTAACGTTGGTTTCATCACCATAATAATGATTCCACTCTCCCATATTGGCTTTGAGGCCTATTTTTTTAGTAGTCCAATTGCCACCTTGCTTTACATAATAGGCACCAAAAGAAGCTACTACACGTTCAATTTCAGCAACAGATGGTGCATTTACGCCAAGAGCATCTCGGTCAACAACTAATAAGTTGACCAAATTATTGGCAAATGGTAGTTTTGTTAGATTAGCATAATAATCAACGCTTACAATTCCATTCAACGAACCTGTATTTATATTTTCCCTAATGCTTGGGATGTTCGATTCGTTCATTGCAATACCATACACCAACATATTGCCTCCATTGGAAAGATTCATCTCCAATGTTCCATCAGTTGTTCCAACTCTCACACATAAGCCACTGGTTATACCCGTTGCTGATATTATCTCGCTGGCTGTTTGAGCATAAACATTATTCCCTCCTATTATTAAAGGGATAGTGAAAATTAATAATCTAATAATTTTTCTCATAATAATTTTTTCAATTTATATATACTTAGTTAACAATATTTTTTTAGCAAATGTTTATTTCTGTGAAGTTAGTTCAAGTGTCGTTTTCATTTTTGTTCAAAACGTTTCATTTTGAATCAAATGACGAATGACTAAAAAAAGGCGGGTGTTGGTCTTTCATAAAGAAAAAGATGTATCATGGTAAAGTTCTTTTAAAAATTCGTGATTATATATTAATAATTTGAATGCTATTCAATCAATATTATATGTAGTACAGCTATTTCTCAATAAAGACGAAAAAAGAATTAGATTAGCTTAAACAAAGAAATCAGAATTTTTGTGTTTTAAAACATATAAAACAGCTTTCTAATTCAAATAAATTCACTAAGGACTGTTCTATTAATCATATTCATGATTATATATATTGTTTAGACCACCAATACCGATATATTTATTGGATACAGCAGTATTTTCCAGTTTTATGGTAATTGCGGAGTCAGTCCAATAGTAAAAAATTGCTTCAAATGTAGATACGCTCTCACCATTAAAATTGCATAACCCAGAAGTTCATAGATTGTGTAATTATAAAATTCTAAAGCGTTCATTGAAATATTGTAAAAAACGGAATTTTGAATTTCCTCTTTATAAAAAAAAACATAAGTATATATATTGACACGCAAAGAATGTGTTTCACTCCGGAGTTTTTTGCTATTCTCTAAATAGCATAAACTATATTTCTCGACGTACTTGGCATTTTGTTAACTTATGTGTTCGTTATTGTTTAATCAATTTATATGTTTTATCCGTTGTATTCAAGTGTCTCAACGTAATGAAATATACACCGCTTGGCAGGTTAGCAACCGATACTTCGATATTTAAAGGCACAAGGCGCACTATTTCACGACCACTTATATCCTTAATTATCAGACTTTCAATGTCATCTGGATTTCTTAAATAAATTGATGTATTGACAGGATTTGGATAAAACTCTTGTATGATCGATCCTACCGAAGGGCTGTTTTTTATGCCAGTGTAAAGCAGTGCTTTAGCACCTACATAGAATTCATCGAAACTAACATTTGCACTAAGAAGTGCACCAGGATTAAAATTAAAGAAAATATTTTTAATAAAATTCCCTCTGACACCATTAAATTGAAAACGATCTGCAAAATTAAAGAATAGCCAATACCACTGATTGTCACCAGGTAAGTTAGGCAATCCTATAATTTCATCTGTTACTGGATTTGCGTAATTTGATATAGGTAGGCAGTTTGAATTTCCCGATTGTTCGTAATTTACAGGACCAACCTGAACCATGATGTCTTTATCTGATTTTGCTTTAATCGCAATATATGGGTTCAATGACATATCAATAAGGAAACTATCAGTGATTAACTTAGGGTTGAATAAGAAAGCTGAAAATTTATTTGATGCATTATTTTTTGTCACTGCAATATTCATTGCGCCTTCGCTTTCTGTAAATGAGTGGTCCAATGGGTTTTCAGGTATGAATTGACTTGATTTTACCTCATCATTAAATAAATCTTCGTACTCAGCAACTACATTTGAGGCATCGGGTTTACCTTCATTAGTAGAAGTACCGAGGGCAGTTACTGTATAGCTGGTTGCTAATGATGGTGAGGTGATGGTAAATACCGTTCTCACTGCACCAAGCACATTAGCAGTCATGTTTAAGATGATTGTCTTTTTTTCTCCTGCTGCCAAGTCAACAGTTGTCTGACTTGAAGCAAAATTTGAATTGTCTTTTGCTATGTTCAGGGTCATTGCGGTGTCACTAAGATTTTGTACAAATATATCTTGATTAGTGGTTGCGTTTACAAAGTTTACATAACCAGCAGTTGAAAAGTTTACCGAACCTTTACCTATATTGAATTTTGGGGTATCATATGTGTAGAGTTTAAAATTTTTAAAAACTAAACCTGGTACTGAGGCGGTATATTTACCATTATATCCAGGAGCACATCCCAGCCATATTTTCATATCACGAGGTGTATAGTCGCAGCCAAGTGTTGTTGACCATTTTGTAACTCCATCAACCGACACAGTATAAGTCCTATTTTTCCAATTTACTTTCATTTTATACCATTGGTTTTTATTCCAGGTTATACTACTTCCGTTAGGCTCGGTAAGGCATTGGGGTTCCGTAGCATAATCAACAAAAACAGCTTTATTTCTTAACTCTGTTGTTTCGGTATTCGCAGCAGTTTGGATTTTACATTTGAACACAAAATTGTCACCCCTGTAGTGTACGTTCCAGCGGTAATAATTTTGTTTAAAATCATTAGTGTAAAGTATCGGTTCTTTTATTCCTTTTCCGTCATACAATCCACAAAACGCCGGGTCACAATTGACGTTTGTTGGTTTTTCCATTCCTTTAAATTCAAATTCAATATAACCTTCTTTAAACATATACGGAACATCATACAAAATGTGATTCTGGTTAGCTATATTTGCACCAGGCATATAGCCATCAGCAGTAAAAGAAGAAGTCGCAATAGCCCGATTCTCATATATTTCACCTTTCGTCCCTCCATTTGTCAATGCATCGTCAATAATTAGTGTTTGACTGAATAATGGACCACAACATGTGATTGCTAATAAGAAAAGCTTTGTTTTTGTTTTCATAACGCAATAGTTTTTAATCTTTATGTTATATTTCCGATTGTCAGAGCAATGACCTCTCGCCTTTATTTTTTTAATCAATGAAAATAAGCATGATTCCTGATATTATTACTCCCATAAAGATATATTTTCATTACGTTAACTTCATTTGAATACTAAAGCCGTACAATGTCAATTATTTTGCCGGAAATATTGAACATATATAATCTTTATTATAAAACGAAAATAATTCAAATCTCCCTAAAAGGGTATGGATTATTTATCACAAATTTCTGACAATTAGGACTTTTTTAAATAAAAAACGACTTCTGGTTTTAAGGATTTTACAATTGAGTCATTCTTAAGTACTAAAAACAGATGTTGCCAAATGGAGAACTTCCGACACATATTGCAGCAATCAACTATTTTTCTGACAATATAGTATTCAAGAATGTAGGTTTGATGGTAAACATCACATATGCCCATTGTGGTGTACGCAGAGTTGGATACGTATTAGCAACAGTTACCAGATCTTTGGCTATCAAAGTATTGTTGTTTAAAAAATACCGACAATATCCACCTTGAACCATAGTCCAGCTATTGAGTTTATAAGTTATGAGAAAATCAAATTCCGAACCTAAATTTTTGTCAAAGACAATATGTTTAGCATTTTTACCTGAAAATTCAGTATTGAATATATGATAATCACCTTCTAACGTGAGATTTTTACCAATTTTGCCGATTACACTTCCATAATAATCTAGAAGTCCTTGCGTTAACGGAGTATTCCAATAGTCTATAAAACCATTGAATGCGTGGTCTGTGCCATATAACTTTCTGAAATTACTCTGAATACCATCGGCTATACCATTCTTGTCGCCTGATAAATAATCAGTTCCAAGTCCGACTGAGGTATGGTTGGTAATATTATAATTGAGTTTTAATGCCAGTAATTTACCTTCCAAGGTTTTGTTGGAATAGTTTTTACCCGATTGAAAATACGCTGTTGCTAATCCAGAAAGAGGAAAATCAGCATTTTCATATTTCAGGTTTCCTCCATAAGTAAAAGCTTGGTTCATATCAATCATTTTGTATTTGTCAATTCCTCCCAACCCCAAAGTGTCCTGTAAGCCTTCGGCAACTACTATACCTGTCAAAGTAAAGCCATTATAAGTTGCAGTTGATAGCCAGAGATAACCCATTGATCTGTATTTGCTTCCTGGAATATAAAATGTTTCCACCGATGTTTCAGAGTTATTGTTGTAAGCCAGTCCAAGGTCTGCTTTAAAATCATTGATGCCGTATTTAAAAAGTACCAGATCGTGCGTTGAACCTGTATTGCTCCATGCAGAAGCTGAAAATATCCTATTGTCATCGTACTTAATGGCTTGTCGACCTATAATCAGTGAACCGCCGGGCATTAGCAACATATTTGCCCATGCTTCAAATAGTCCAGTAGTTGCAGCAGAGGACGTACTTGCTTGCTGTCCAAAAATACGAGAATCTTGCAGGGTGATCTGAGTTGTAAGTAATCCACTTGTGAAAGTGATTCCAAGCCTTGTGCGTTGTGACGTGAATATTCCAGGATCGTTGGTTGTTGAAATGGGCGCTTTATATCCATCCCGATACTCAGTTCGAGGACGTATCTCGCCATCAATTACCAATGTTTGCGACTTGGAAGCCATTGCTCCCAAAACCAAAAGGGATATAATAATTTCTTTTCTCATATCAATAATTTTACAATTTACAATTTGCTTTATATAAATTTCAACATCTACTTAATATCACAAAACGTTATATTTCATTGCCTAAATTCATAGTAACTTTTGAAGTAATTAACCCTTCATTAACTTTAAGGATTATAGTTTTTATTTGTTACTTGCATTTAACTTCAGAATAAATTGATATATAGATAACTTATATGATCCAATTTTAAACTGATTTTATTTTTATCTTAGTTTCTGTTAAAAATACAGAAAAAGATAATATAAAAGAAATAATTTCACAATACAACAATTGAACTTATGAAGTTATATTTAAAGTTTTACCATAAAAGAAAAAGTTGAAAACACGATTAATTCTGCTTTATTAAGATAACGAGCAAATAATGTGTCAATTTGCAAATGGTGGGGAAGGGTAGTGAAAAATAATCTGATTTATCTTCCTGACAAAAATAAATCAAGAAAGCGATTCAATCCCACCTTCAAGATTATATACATCTAATGTTGGATGTAACGAAAGTAGTTTTATAATTAAATTCTTACTTCGAATTCCTTTTTGGCATAAAACAATTACCGGTTGATCTGTTTGAACAAAACTTCCAACATTGAATGTACTCAAAGGCATTTGTTCTACTGAAGGAATTTGAAGCTTAGGCTGTTCATAAAGTTCTCTGATATCGACAATACGGTATGCTGTATAATTCAAATTAAAGTCTGTTGCTGTAATGGATTTAATTTCGTAACCACTATCTATTTCACAATTAAAATTGTAATCATATTTAAAAAATTCATTTTCAGTGGGTTGAATCTTTGACGTATTTTCCGATCCACCCCGAATATCAATTGTAAATACAGATTGATCCAAGTTATCATAATAAAAAATTCTACCATCTAATGGTTGTCCGATTCCTGTAATGACTTTTATAACTTCAGAGGCTTGTATACATCCAATAATGCCTGGTAAGATTCCAATAACACCTATTTCAGAACAATTCGGAACTGTTCCGGGTTGAGGCGCAACAGGATATATCGAACGATATGTTGGACTTTCAGGAGTTAAATTAAACACAGTAACTTGTCCCTCAAATTTAAATATCGCTCCAAAAACCAATGGCTTTTTAAGTAAATAACAAGCATCATTAATTATGTATCTGGTTGTAAAATTATCTGTACCGTCAACTACAATGTCGTAATCCGACAAAAGATCCAAAGCATTTTTGTTAGTAATTCTAACATCAAATGTTTGTACATTGACTAATGGATTAATTTTAGCAATAGCTTCGGCGGCACAAAGCGCTTTTTTTTTACCTATTTGGGTTTCAGAATAAAGAATCTGACGCTGAAGATTACTAATACTTACAACATCAAAATCAACAATACCAATATTGCCTACACCAGCCGCAGCCAAATATTGCAAAACAGGACATCCAAGACCTCCTGCCCCAATAACCATTACTTTTGCATTTTTGAGTTTTATCTGACCCTCAACACCAAGTTCAGGCAGTACAATATGCCTGTTATATCGTTGAAATTCTATGATTGAAAGCATGAGATTTTCTCTTTTAGTTTAATGTTTTCCACATACATTACAAGTTGGATTTTTGAGAATAGTAACAGTCTCAAAAGTATTTTGCCGATAATCCATGAGCAATAATTTGCCTGCCAACACTTCGCCAAACCCTGCTAAAACTTTTATTACCTCCATTGCTCCCAAACATCCTACAACACCTGAAACAGCCCCAAATACAGGGAAACGCCGCTTCCAATGTGGGGGATTCTCAGGATAAAGACATGACAAGCAAGGTGTTTCGCCAGGTATGAATGTTGTAATTTGAGCCTCCAGTTCATACATCGCACAGTCAATCATTGGCTTGTTTTGAAGCACCGACTGCAGATTCATATTAAAACGTTCCTCAAAAAGCGGTGCTGCATCAACAATTAAATTAACTTTACTTACGATGGAGGCAGCGTTTGAGGCAGTAATGTTCTCGTTAATTATCTCAATGTTTAAGCGAGGATTAAGATCCAACAATCTTTTTTTAGCTGATTCTACTCGTGATGTTCCAAGAGCCTGATCGGTCATAAGTAATTGACGATTTAAATCGTTATCCTGTATATTCCCATTATGCGCTAACACCAAATTACCAATGCCGGCAGCAGCCAATTCATAAGCCACAATTCCTCCTAATCCACCACATCTTGAAATCAATACACTTGACTCCTTTAATTTTATCTGTCCTTCTTCTCCAAAATCGGGTACATCAATTTGCCATGAATAAACTTCCTTTTCTTTATTTGTTAAAATCATAGTCTTATTTTTTAAACATTAACCTCCTGATATTGGAGAAAATATTGAAATGATATCACCGTCGTTTAGCCCAATATTATCTTCAGATCTAATTTGTTCTGACTGATTAATTGTGAATAATAACGAACGTGAAACCTTACTCTCTGAATCGAAAAGTATGCTGTTCAGGTTATGAATGGACTTATTCTGAATTTCAGTCATTAGGTCATTAAAAGTTGAATCAACTGGAAGTTCAACTTTTACACTATCTACACCAGCAGCTGCTTTCACTTGTGTTCTAAAATTTACTTTTACAACCATATGATTTGTTTTTAAATTACTTCTTCGCTAAAAAGAATGTTTCTTGTTTCAAAAAAATCATTCCTTATTTGCATTTCTATTTTTGCATTTTCAATTGTCAATACTATTTCTGCCAGATTTTCAACTTCATCTATATTATGTGTGACATGTAAAACGGTCACTTTCATTTTAGATTTTATAGATTTTAGCATCTTGAATAATTCCTGCTTTGTGACATAATCTAAAGCATTAAATGGCTCATCAAGCAATAATATAGCTGGTTGAAAAATAATTGCACGTCCTATTGCAACCCGTTGTTTCTCACCTCCAGACAAATTGCGAGGCAAACGTTGCAATAAATGCGAAATTCCAAGCATTTCACTCACCTCCTTAATCCGTTGATCCCTGATTATTTTATCAACCTTTCGTATTTTTAGTGCGAATCCTATATTATCCGAAACAGTCATTTGATTAAACAAAATCAAATCCTGAGGAACATAACCAATATCTCTTTCGCCGGGTTTAGATTCTGATGCATCAATTCCATTAATAAGCAAAGTGCCACTATTGAATTTTCGTAATCCGCATAACATCTCTACTAAAGTGGTTTTGCCCGAACCTGTTTTTCCAAGCAAACAATAGTATGTGTCATCGGCCAATTTAACCGAAATGTTATTGAGCGAAAACGCTCCCTGTTTTATACTTATATTTTGAAATTCAACCATAAATTACAAACTTAAAAAACACTATCGCCTAAATATCTTACCATCATCAACACTACAAAACTAGCTCCAATCATTATTAACGAAACAGCTACTGCAGCTTCAATATTGCCAATAGACATTTCAAGAAAAACCGTTGTGGGCAATACTTCAGTTTTCATTCTTGTGGCACCTGAAAATAGTAATATTGGACCAAATTCGCCTAATGCTCGAGCCCACGCTAAAGAAGCGGCAGTAAATATACCATTTTTTGCTTCAGGAATAAGTATATACCAGAAAGCTTCTCTTTTATTTGCCCCTAAAGTCATGGCAACACTTTCCATACGCTTTGGTATCTGATTGAAAGTGACCATCATGGTTCGAACAGAAAAAGCACATGCGACTACAAATTGTGCTATTATTATACTTGGTATAGCGTACGTTATACTTACATATTGCTCAATAAATTTACCTAAACCAGTCTGAAATAAAATCAATAAACTAAGCCCAATAATGAGTGGAGGTAAAATAATTGGAATATCAATAATTGCGTCAATAAATTTTGATCCTTTAAATTTATAGCGCGTAAGAAAGTAGGCAATTGGTATTGAAAAGATAATTGACAAAACCATTGTTACCGTGCAGGTAATCAGACTTAACTTGATGGAGTATTGAATTTCTGGGCTTTTTAATGCCGATAATATTTGAGATGAATTTGTGAATGACAAATCAGCGACTATCATCGCCAAAATTAACAAAATGTAGGTGCTTGCGATTACTGCCATTATAAGAATAAATGGCAAATCGGAACCGACTTTATGTTTTGTTAAACTCATAGAAGAATTAGTCCTTTATTACAAAACCATTATTGATGAAGTATTTCTGAGATGGTTCAGACTTAATGGCGTCAACAAGTCTTTTCATTGCATTTTTATTTTCGGATATTTTCGACAAGCCGAAATTTTGAGTAGCAGTGGCGTACGTTTCTTTTATTGCAATTACATCAAGTTTATCTTTTACCTTGGCCGTGTTCGCTTTGTAAACAATAGCTGCATCCAAAGCCCCTGTGCGCAACTGATTTATCAACAAATCGGCAGTTGGGGTTTGCACACACACATTTTTATTTATTGATTCCAGTTTCAATGATTTAAAAATCCGTTGCGTTAATGCACCCAGTGTGCTTTGTAGAGGATTACCAACACCAAGCTTAAGCGATTGATCAGACAAATCTTTTAAGGATTTTATATTGAGTGGATTTCCCTTCTTTGTTACAATTACAATGTCAGTTTGTGAGATGTTACGCAGATCACAAAAATCTGCTTTTACCTGATCCATAAAACTAATATCGCAAGTGAGAAAAGCATCGGGTTTTCGTCCCGTTTTAATTTGACCAACCAATATACCACAACCATTATATACGCGTGTGACAGTTAACCCTTCACGAGCTTCAAACTGTTTGATGATTGCTTCTACCGCAACACGATTTACACCACCGGAATACAAAAGCAAATCAGGTTTTTCCGACCATTTATCACCTTCTATTACAGTGTATTTGTATTTTTCAAAAACACTCAGCCCTTTATCCTTTGCAGAGAGATATCGAAGGAATTTAAGTGCTTCTGTTGGATTTTTACTTGATTTAAGAACTGTCACCCAAACACTTTCTTGGTACTTGTCTAATTGTGTGTCTTTTATAATCTCCAATTCAGGATATTGATAGGCAACACCATCCCAGATTATAGCTGCATCAACCGTTCCTAATTTCACATCATTTGCAACATCAAACACCGTTGGTTTAAAAACAGTCACTTTTTTACTTATATCCCCCCAAACATTTAACTCAGTATATAACTTTTGAGTCATTTTACCAATAGAAGTAACATCAGGAGTTCCCAAACAAAAAGATACATTAGGCTTTAAAAAATCTAGAATCGTTGAAATTTTCTTCGGGTTTCCTTTCCTTGTAACAATTACTGGTTTCAGAAAAGCCAATGACTGAATTTCATCCACCAGATTATATTTTTTTGCACTTTCTAGAAAACTGTTATCTGAGGCTAAATAAATATCTCCTTTATTTGATACACGGATACTTGAAAGTAATGAACCGGACCCACCATACTGGACAATCACATTAACCCCATATTCTTTTTTATATTGCTTTACAATATTATCCATTGGAGTTTTCATTCCAGCAGCACAATAAACAAATAATTCTATTTCCTTATTATTGTTTTTTATGCAAGAATTAAATGTAATTAAACAGAAAACCGCAAAAATTAAAACAACTATTGATTTCATAATTTAAATATTTAAAAGACTTTATTTCGATTTACAAAACGGGAAACATATTCATTCAATGGATTATTTATCAGGTCATTAATGGTACCGGATTGCACAACAGAACCATTCTGCATAATAAAAACATAATCAGCAATTAATTTGGTTTCATCAAAAGAATGAGAAACATGTAAAACCGGTATATTCAACGTTTGTTGTATGTTTTTTAATTCAAGGCAAATTATATCCCGAGTATGCTCATCGAGCGCACTGACCGGCTCATCCAAAATTAAAATGTCAGGATTGTAGGCAAGGGCACGCGCCAAAGCAACACGTTGTCTTTCTCCACCCGACAAATGCGTTATTCTTCTCTTAACAAGATGTTCTATTCTCAATAATTTTGTTACTTCAGTTAATTTCAATTCTAATAATTCCTTGCTCGCATTTCGTAATTTCAATGGAAACAATATGTTTTGCTTTACCGACAAATGAGGAAAAAGTTCACCACTTTGAGGAACATAACCGATATTACGTTTTCGTGGAGGCAAATCAGAGATTAATTTATTATTGATATAAATATCCCCTTTGGATGGCAACAACCCACAAATAGATTCCAGCAAAAGTGTTTTTCCTGAACCGGTATGACCCAAAATTACACAATAAAGTGGTTCTGTAATTTCAAGCGATGTATTCAGTTCAAAATCGCCTGCTTTGAGTTTAATATTTTCTATTTTGATCATGATTGCTTGTTCCAAAAATATTATCTTTAAATACTAATCTAAATGACAATAAAACCACAAATGCTATTATAATCATTAGAAGTGAAATAACAAGAGCAATATCAACACGACCTATTGATATTTCAAGAAATACAGACGATGACAAAACCTCAGTTTTGTTCCGCACTGTACCCGCTACAATTGCCACAGCACCGTAAAGCCCGAAGGCACGAGCCCATCCTAAAATAGCTCCTGCAACAACACTGCTTTTGGCCAATGGCAAAGATACTTTAAAAAAGGCCTGAGTAGGCGTACAGCCTAGAATTAAAGCCACTTGCTCAAGTCTTGGATTAATTTGATCAAACCCAGCTTTAATTGCTCTAACAGTAAAGGGTATAGAGCAAAAAAACTGAACCAGAACAATGCCTGCTTTTGTATAAATAAAGAATTCACCAAGCGATTGTACAATAGAACCTAGAAACGATACAATGGGATTTCCACTTTGAGTAAAATCAGTTCCGACTCTAAAGAATACTAAAATACTAATTCCGATAACAATTATTGGAAGTATAATCAATAAATCAATTAATATATCTGCTATAATAAATCCTTTACTTTTAGCTTTTGATAAGGTATACGCAACCGGCACGCCGATTAAAATGCACAATACAAGCGTAGTAAGCGAAGTTTCTATAGTCAGCAATAATGCATTGCGGATATAATCAGATTGATAAACTTCCTTGATAGCATCATTGTTTATATATAAAACATCTGCCAATAAGATGAGCAAAATTAAAAAAACAAAACCAAATAATACAGATCGAAATCCCCACTTAATCATAAAAAAACTTTATTTGACGAGTAACCATTGTATAAGTTAAACATTTTAATGATTCAATATTGCAACACAATGAAATTGAACACAAAGTTCACAAAAAAATTAACACCATTTATACTTTTATAATTGACACAAAGGTCGCTAAGTGAGAAATTTTTAAATTTCACACTTAGCGACATTATTCCTTTGCGTTTAAAATTTAATACTTATAAAACACAACTTGAATAATCACTAGTATTTCATATCATAACCTGACTCTTGTAAGATACTTTTACCCTCATCAGATGTTATGAAATTAATCAATTCCATAGCAGCTTCCTTATTTGAACTATTTTTAATAACTCCTGCTTCAATGCTTGCTATCACATTATTCTCTTTTGGAATTAAAATAAT
Source organism: Paludibacter sp. (assembly GCA_010365115.1). GTDB lineage: Bacteria > Bacteroidota > Bacteroidia > Bacteroidales > Paludibacteraceae > Paludibacter. The sequence continues at coordinate 1,712 of JAAFGX010000067.1, read as the reverse complement.
ATTTGCCTCCTTTTGATAATCCATAGCTATTGCTTTCCACACAATTGCTGCATCGATATTCCCCAATTTTATTGCTAATCCAAGCTCGTTTACAGTGGCTGTATTCAACACCACATTCTTATTCCAGTTAGCCAATGATATGCTGTTCTTTTCAAGAATTTTGGTAGTGATTCTACCAATTGCTGCCGATTTTACATCACCTTGTCCAATTCGGACACCTTTTAGCAACAAATCTTCCACTCTATTTATTTTAAACTTACATTCCTTATTAACCAATATGACTGGCAAAAAGTAAGATATATGTTTGAATGAATCAATTAAACCATCTTCCAGAGCAGATTGCACATATTCTGCATCTCCGGGAATAAAAACATCGCCTTTTTTTGTAAGTTTTAACTGACCCAATAAGCGATTAGAACCATCGTAAGAAACATCAACTGGAATTTTGTATTTATCATTAAAAGCAGTTATCAATTTATCCATTACTTTTCTCAATCCCGCACCACAATACAAAAATATTGGTGTTTTAGAAAAGTCACTTACTGTCAATTGCTCTTCTGAAACAGGTGTTGAAAATCCATATTTTTGCCATATTTTTTTTGATGATTCTGAACAAATAAATTTTGCTAATTTCAAAGCACCTTCTTTGTTTGATGAACACTTCAACAACCCAAGAGTGACTTTAATTTTCCCTAAATCTACGGCTCCAAAAGTAGCAGAAGTAATTGCATCAACTGATGGTTTAGGCATTACTTCAGGATTAATTGGAATAACATCCACTTCATCTTTCCTCAAAAATGCAACAGCATCCCAAGCAATGGTTGCATCTGCGGTTTTCAGAACCACAGCATTAGCTGCCTCATAACCCCCACGCATATTACTAACTACATTCTGTTTTATTCTAATTACTGAAGCTGAATCCATTTTATTGAACATAGCCTTAACAATATAGCCTGTAGTGGAATAAATCGGATCTGTCAACACAACCTTTATTCCAGGTTTTCCCAGATCGTAAATGTTATTAATCATATTAGGATTTCCTTTTGCTACAATAATAACAGGTTTCAAATAGGCAACTGCCCAACCGGCCTCTACTAATCCTTTCCGTTCTGTTTCAGCAAAAAAAGGATCGTGTACAACCATAAGATCACCTTTCTTAGTCTCTTTAATTCTGGTCAATAATTCACCACTTCCACCATAATCAAGATTAATTTTTATTCCGGTCTCTTTTTCATACTGTTTAATGATTTCTTCCATTGGAGGACGCATCGTTCCACCTACATAACAAATTAAATTTGTATCTTTTTGTTTACAGCCTGTGATTGCAACGATAACAATCAATAAGAATAATTTAATGCTTTTCATTTTGCGAGTGATTACTAATTATTATTTTATAGTATTAAAAGTGGTTATTTTTAGATAAATAATTTTGCAAAACTTTCCATATTATTATCGAACTGTCTGCATTAGTGGCAATTTTTCAGTTGGCAAATATACTGTAATTATACCGAGTAAGCACAATTTTCCTACAAAACTTTGAGCAGATGAATATAAATAATCTTACAGATTTTCTACATTTCAGGCTCGAACAGGATTGTCATGTATATATAATTGATCTTTGAGTGTACTGTATAAAGTCTCATTCTTTTAAAATTAAGCATTTCGATTTAACATGAATATAAATTTGTAGTGCTTAAATAATTGAAATTAAC